>NZ_CAXBCJ010000005.1:0-350733 GCF_963974565.1 uncultured Imperialibacter sp.
AGAGCATCGGACTGAAAATCCGTGAGTCGGTGGTTCGAATCCACTCAGCACCACATCCCTTAAATGCCTTCGCTAGCGAAGGCATTTTCTTTTTTACCACCCCGCCCCAATTTTTCCAACCCAGCGATAATCTTTTAGCTGCGCTTTCATTGTTTCGAAGATATAAAGGATTTATGAAAAATAGTATGCATGCATACTATTTAATTGGCCCAAAACATCCTCTGTTTTTCTGGGGATTGAATGTTTCGTTTGTGGTTAAATAAAAAAGCAAAACTGGTTCAATGCGTCTCGCCCGGCCGGGCTTCTCCAGTCGGATAGGCTTGGATCTTTTGCTTTTTTATGACCACTTGGGATATTGGGTTTAAAGGGTAATCCCCAGATTTTCCGCATGATCCGTTAATTGACCGAAAACATCCCCGTCAACAACAATTTGAAAAACAACTCATGGACGGTTCCAGGGAACCGGAATGGCTCCCATGCAGCAGCAAAAATGAAGAGGTTCTCAAGCCTGTACGGCTGAATTAGGTGAAGTTCTTCAGCATATTAATTTCGGACTTCGTAAGCATTCGCCAGGTGCCCCTGGTAAGGTCTTTTTTGGTAAGCCCTCCATACATCACTCTGTCGAGCTTCACCACGTCGTAGCCCAGGTACTCAAAAATACGTCTGACGATCCTGTTTCTACCGACATGGATCTCGATGCCAATTCCTATCGAGTCTGGCGACACGATTTGAATGTCGTCTGGCTGAACGGGGCCATCCTGCAGCTCCAGTCCGGCCTTTATTTTAGCCAGATCCTCAGGCTTCAAGGGTTTATTTAGCTCAACATAGTAAATCTTCTTTACCATGTGAGACGGGTGACTCAGTTTTTTAGCCAGTTCACCATCGTTGGTAAAAAGCAACAGCCCACTTGTGTTCCTGTCGAGCCTGCCAACGGGATAGATCCGCTCTTCACAGGCATTGGCCACCAGTTTCATCACAGTCTTCCTGTTCTGCGGATCAGTAACAGTAGTTATAAAATCCCTGGGCTTGTTCAACAGCAGGTAAACCAGCTTCTCAGCCTTCATCACCCTTCCATCAAACTTCACAACGTCCTTTGGCCCCACCTTAAGCCCAAGCTCGGTCACCACCTTACCATTGATGGTTACTTTGCCTTCTTCAATCAGCTTATCAGCCTCCCGGCGTGAAGCGATGCCAGCATTAGCAAGGTATTTATTCAAACGAACTGGCTCATTGGGAGACACAGGCTTCTCATCGTATTTATGCTTAAAAGGCTTCCCTGCCGCCCCGCCTTTTCTCGGGACTTTTGGTGCACTTTTACCTTTTGGCTTACTGGCAAAACGGGAAGTCCTTTCGAATGCTCCTTCCGTAGCGTTGTCAGGTGAGCTTCTTTTCACACGACCAGTCGGCTTTTCACCAAAGCTCCCTGCCGACCTCTTTGGACGGCTGGTGCCCTCTGAAGAACCTCGCCTATTCCGGCCTTCCGACGGCTGACTTGAGCCATCAGCAGAGCCTGTAGCAGGCCCCTTGCGCCTGGCAGAAGGCCCTGATCTTTTAGGGCCATCGCTTCTCTTGCCTGGCTCGCTGCGTTTGCCCGTACCAAAAGACGGCTTATCGTCGGAGAATTTCTTTCCTCCTTTAAATGGTTTCTTCATAAGTGGAATGTAATAAAAAAAGAGGGGTTATTCTTCCGATTTGGTCTCCCCAATCTCATTTTCTTCTTTGAGAAAGTCTTTGGGGGTCGGCATTTCTTTCAAATCGTTAATGCCAAAATAGTCCATAAATTTGCTGCTAGTGCCGTATAAGAGCGGCCTGCCCACACCTTCTGACTTGCCCTTGATTTCAACAAGCTCCTTTTCCAGCAGCTTTTGTACGGCGTAGTCGCAATTGACGCCACGAATTTGCTCGATCTCGGATTTGGTCATTGGCTGCTTGTAGGCAATAATCGACAAAGTCTCGAGAGAGGAAGTGGACAACCGTCGTTTGGATTGCTGCTTCAGCAAAATGCCAATGCTGGCCTGGTAGGCTGGTTTGGTGAGAAACTGATAGCCTCCTCCGGACTTTACAGGTTCAAAGGCAAAGGTTTCCGCACTATATTTTTCTTTTAGCTTTTCAATCGCAAGGGAGATGTCATCTCCAGGCACTTCAGTGCCGAACATTTCTTCGAGTGTGCTCTTCAAGTCTTCATCCCTTACTGGCTTGGGTGAGCAAAAGATGAGTGCTTCAATATGATTGACAAGATAATCCAACTGCTATAAACCCCTGCGACTTTAGTTTCGTGACTGCTTCAATTTAGCTTCAATAGAATGCATGGTGTGGGGAACAGCTTTTAAACGTTCCTTAGAGATCAGCTTTCCAGTATCAACGCAAATGCCATAGGTGCCATTTTTTATCCTTACCATGGCATTTTCGAGTTGAACCATAAATTTTTGCTGCCTTGATGCCAGCTGGCTCAGGTTTTCTTTTTCCATCATGTCGGCCCCGTCTTCCAGCACCTTTATGTTTCCTGAGGTATTATCCGTGCCTTCATCGTTGCTTCGGCTAAGCGACTCCTTGATGTATTTAAGCTCACTTCGTGCCTTATCGAGCTTTTGAGAGATTATTTCCTCAAATTCTTTAAGCTCTTCGTCTGAGTATCTGGTTCTTTCGTCTTGGCTCATAGCATTTCAAATTTTACCTACCCTGGCGCCCCAAAGGTTTTCAAAAATAAGGCAAATGTATGTTTTCATACCTGAAAAAGAAAGGCCCGCTACTAAACGGGCCTTTCTTTTTAAGCTACTTTTTGCTTTTCCTTAAATTTTTTCAGTTGCCTTCGCAAGGCTTCCACTGCCAGATCGGTTGCAGCTTCAAAAGATTTAGACTGCTCTTTGGCAAACAATTGTGAGCCAGGAATATTCAGCTTTATTTCAACTACTTTGTTTTCTACATCATTCTTCTCGAGACGCATAAATACTTCACCATCTATAATCCTGTCATAAAAGGTATTTAGCTTATCGGTTTTCTTTTGAATGAAGTCCAACAATTTAATGTCGGCGTCGAAGTGGATTGAATGCATCTGCAGTTTCATAATACTAAAATTTAAGGGTACAACAATTAAGCCTTTGGATGGGCTTGTTTATAAACAGACTTCAGCTTATCAAGTGTATTGTGTGTGTACACCTGAGTAGCCGCTAAATTGGCATGTCCAAGTAAATCTTTTACAGCGTTAAGATCAGCTCCTTTATTGAGCAAGTGGGTGGCGAAGGTGTGTCTAAGTACGTGCGGGCTTTTCTTTTCCGAGCTAGTAACCATCTTCAAATACGCTTTTACCGTCCTGTAAATCATCATAGGATAGGCCTTACCTCCCTCATCAGTTACTATCAAAAAGTTAGAGAAATTTTCAGACAAATGCTCCTTCTTAAGGAGAATATATTTTCTAACTTCTTCAACAAGCGGGGCCGGAATAGGGATCACCCTTTCTTTGTTTCGCTTGCCTAATACCTTAACGTGCCCCTGATAGAAATTGATGTCCTCATCCTTTAAATTAATTAGTTCGGAAAGGCGTATGCCTGTGCCATACAAAAAATCGAGAATGAGTTTATCTCTGACACCAACAAATCCCTCCGGAAAAGGAATCTGGTCAAGCAGTGTAGTCATTTCGCTCTCCCTCACGAAGGAGGGCAGCATTTTGGGAGTTTTAAGCGGCTTAAGCTTGTCGGCTGGGCTTTTTTCGATCTCCTCCCTACGCAGAAGAAACTTGTAGTATGACTTGAGGGAGGCAATTTTCCTGTTAACTGACTTGCTTTCCAAGCCCTGTTCAACAAGGTGGATGAGCCAAGTTCTCAATGCCTGATAGTTGGCATCCTTTAACCCGTAGGAAAATTCACTGCTTAGAAATGACTCAGCCTGAGTTAGATCACTCTTATATGAGGTAAGGGTATGGGGGCTAAGCCTCTTTTCGAATTGGAGGTATTTGAGAAAAGAATCAATCATAAGTTAGTGAAATCACCTTATTCACTAACTTATGAAATATATCCGCTATTATAAATTTTCCTGACCCATCATTTGCTGACGGTAGGCGGCTTTGATTTTTTCTTCTCTGTTTTTTACAGAAGGCTTAACAAAGAAAGTGCGGCTGCGAAGCTCCTTAAGAACGCCTGTTCTCTCGAATTTCTTCTTGAATCTCTTAAGTGCCTTGTCGATTGACTCGTTTTCCTTAATGTTTACTACGATCATTTCGTTAATTAATTATGGGCTGCAAAGATAAAGTTTTTAATTCCAAAAACTCAAATTTATTTCAATAGTTCTCTTGAGATCACCACCTTTTGAATTTCAGAGGTTCCCTCACCAATAGTGCAAAGCTTGGCGTCCCGATAAAATTTCTCGACCGGGTAGTCCTTGGTGAAACCATAGCCTCCGAAAATCTGCACTGCGTTGTTGGCCACCGAAACGGCCACTTCAGAAGCGTAGTATTTCGCCATTGCAGATTCCTTTGTCACTTTTCCCTTCCTGTTTTTTATAGCGCCTGCCTGATAGGTGAGCAGTTTGGCTGCTTCCAACTGGGTAGCCATTTCGGCAAGCATAAAGGAAATTCCCTGAAAGGAAGAAATAGGCTTATTGAATTGATGTCTTTCCTGAGAGTAGACCAAAGCAGCCTGCAAAGCGCCTTCAGCAATACCGCAACTTAACGCAGCTATTGATATCCGGCCTCCATCCAAAACTTTTAATGATTGTATAAAGCCGTCGCCAACTTCTCCCAGAAGGTTTTTCTCCGGAATTCTACAGTCCTGAAAAATCATTTCAGCAGTTTCAGATGCCCTCATGCCCAGCTTATCTTCCTTTCTTCCTCCGGCAAAGCCCGGGGTACCTCTCTCGACTATAAAAGCCGACATGCCATGAGAATCGCCCGTTTTGCCAGTTCTTGCAATTAAAACAGCTATGTCGCCAGAAATACCGTGTGTGATAAAGTTTTTGGCTCCGTTGATCACCCATTCATTCCCATCTTTCACCGCTGTAGTTTTCATATTGGCTGCGTCCGAGCCAGTATTAGGTTCGGTAAGTCCCCAGGCTCCTATCCATTCTCCTGAAGCTAGCTTTGGTAGCCACTTCTTTTTTTGCTCGTCATTTCCGAATTGAAGGAGGTGACCCGTGCAGAGAGAATTGTGAGCGGCCAGCGAAAGCCCTATGGAAGGATCCACTTTCGATATTTCTATAACGGCGGTGATGTACTCAAGATAGCCAAATCCCGACCCTCCCAGTTCGTGAGGCACCATCACTCCCATGAGGCCAAGCTCACCCATTTTGTGAAAAAGCTCTTTAGGAAAATGCTGGGACTCATCCCACTTTTTAATGTTTGGGGAAATTTCCACCCTGGCAAAATCACGCACCATCTCCTCAATCATCCTTTGGTTTTCCAACTCAACTTCTTCGTTTCGTTCTTTTGTCAATGTATCCATGTTGCTTATTTGGGCTGTATAAAATAAAAACGCAATTATCCATCGTTAGTTTAAACCGACAACCAGCAACCTGCCGTTGCTGGTCTTAATGTCAAGTTTAATTAACTCCAAAAAACATTCATTTACCGAAAGAATTGGTGTAATTATTTTGCAGATTGATAGATTTGTAGCAGACTAATAAGAAAACCCGAACAATATGAAAATTGCTGTAGTTGGAACTGGCTATGTTGGACTTGTAACAGGCACCTGCTTCGCCGAAACCGGAAACCATGTAACGTGTGTTGACATCGACGAAAAGAAGGTTGAAAAACTTAAGAATCAGATCATGCCTATTTATGAGCCCGGTTTGGACGTTCTCTTTGAAAGGAATATTAAGCAGGGCAGACTCGATTTCACTACCAACCTTAAGGAAGGGATTAAGGATGCAAAAATTATTTTTCTGGCACTGCCCACACCTCCCGGTGAAGATGGCTCTGCCGACCTTAAATATATATTGAAGGTGGCCAGCGACCTTGGCCCTATTCTTAGCGAGTACACGGTAATTGTTGATAAGAGTACTGTTCCGGTCGGCACTGCCGACAAGGTACATGCACAGATAGCAAAAAATGCGAAAGTGCCATTTGATGTGGTGTCAAATCCTGAGTTTCTCAGGGAAGGTGTGGCAGTAGATGATTTCATGAAGCCAGACAGAGTGGTGATTGGCACAAGCTCGGACAAAGCGAGAAAAGTGATGGATCAGCTTTATGCGCCATTCGTACGTCAAGGCAACCCGGTTATTTTTATGGATGAGAAATCGGCAGAGCTCACGAAGTATGCAGCCAATTCATTCCTCGCCACCAAAATCACATTCATGAATGAGATTGCCAACATGTGTGAACTATTGGGTGCAGATGTTGACATGGTTAGAAAAGGAATTGGTACGGATACCAGGATCGGAAAAAGATTCCTTTTTGCCGGCATTGGATACGGTGGAAGCTGTTTTCCAAAGGACGTGCAGGCATTGGCCAAGTCGGCGCAGGAAGTTAAATATGACTTTAAGCTTCTAACCTCGGTAATGGATGTGAACCAAGAGCAGAAAACCAAGCTGATCCATCGTGCCAAAGCATTTTACAATGGGAGCCTAAAGGGCAAGACTTTCGGAATCTGGGGTCTGGCATTTAAGCCATATACAGACGACATTAGAGAAGCGCCAGCCTTAGAGAACATTAAAGAGCTGCTTGCACTTGGTGCCAAAGTGAAGGTATACGATCCGGAAGCCATGGAAAACGTGAAAGAGCTTTTCGGCAACACCATAGAATTCTGTAGCGACGAGTATGCTGCAGCTGATGGTGCTGATGCACTGTTTATTATGACGGAATGGCCTGTTTTCAGAACGCCTGAGTTTGACAAGCTTCAGTCTCTGCTCAGGTCTAAAGTAATTTTTGACGGCAGAAACTTGTACGACACACAAGCGATGGAAGACCTTGGGTTTACGTACTTCAGCATCGGTAGAAAAGACGTTAATGGCAAATAATCAAATTCTCGTCACAGGTGGGCTTGGTTATATTGGCTCCCATACGGTTGTGGAGTTGATCAATGCCGGTTTCGAGCCGATCATTATCGACAACCTGTCTAATTCCGAGGTCAAGGTATTAGATGCTATCGAGAAGATCACTGGCAAGAAATGTCTATTTCACCAGGTTGAAATGTGCAACTACGCTGAGCTGGAATCAATTTTTATAAAATACCCTGAAATGAAGGCAGCTATCCATTTTGCTGCCTTCCTTTTGGTCAACGAATCTGTCGACAATCCGCTTAAGTATTATGAGAACAACTTGTTGTCGACCATCAATCTTCTAAGGTGCCAGTCAAAGTTTGGAACTAAAGGATTAATTTTCTCTTCGTCCTGTACCGTGTACGGAAATCCGGAAGTGTTGCCTGTCGCTGAAAACGCACCCATTCAAGAGGCTGTTTCTCCCTATGGCAACACCAAGAAAATGTGTGAGGACATCATCAGAGACACAACTATTGCTTCCGACGTAAAGGCGATAGCTTTGAGATACTTCAACCCCATTGGCGCACACCCTACATCGCTGATTGGCGAGGTTCAGCATGGAATGCCACATCATTTGGTGCCTTTCATTACGGAAACGGCGCACGGGAAAAGGGAGTTTCTCAGAGTTTTTGGTGACGACTACAACACAGTTGACGGATCCTGTGTCAGGGACTATATCCATGTAATGGATGTGGCTAAAGCGCACGTAAATGCGGTGCAGCGATTTGCACATGGAGCCATGGAGTCTTCATACGAAGTATACAATCTGGGCATGGGAGTGGGTATGTCGGTGATACAAATGATTCAGGCATTCGAAAGAGCAACAGGTATTAACATCCCTTATAAAATTGTTGACCGAAGGGGGGGCGATGTAGAAGCAGTTTACGCAGATACGTCTCTCGCTAACAAAAAATTGAATTGGAAAACTCAATTCGGCATTGAAGAGGCTTTAAAATCAGCCTGGGACTGGGAAATAGCACAGGCAAAACTGAAACAATGAAAAAAATATTAATTACCGGAGGAGCTGGCTTTATTGGCTCGCATGTGGTGAGGCTGTTTGTTAATAAATATCCTGATTATAAGATTTTCAATCTTGACAATCTTACGTACGCCGGCAATCTGGAAAACTTAAGAGATATTGAAGATCGTCCGAACTATACTTTTGTGAAAGGGGATATCACAGGCGAGAAATTTATTTTTGACCTCTTCAAAAAAGAACAGTTTGACGGCGTACTGCACCTTGCCGCTGAGTCTCATGTAGACAGGTCTATCTCCAACCCAATGGCGTTTATCAAAACGAACGTGATTGGCACAGTTACCTTGCTAAATGCCGCAAAGGACATTTGGAAAGATTCATTCGAAGGGAAGAGATTCTACCACATTTCTACCGATGAAGTGTATGGCTCACTTGGGGATGAAGGCTTCTTCACAGAAACCACTTCCTATGACCCGCAATCACCCTATTCAGCCTCTAAGGCAAGCTCAGACCATTTTGTGCGGGCTTATGCCAACACTTATGGGCTCCCTGTGGTGGTTACAAACTGTTCTAACAACTACGGGCCCTATCATTTTCCAGAGAAGCTCATTCCGCTTTGCATTCATAACATCAAAAACAGCAAACCTTTACCGGTTTATGGAAAGGGTGAAAACATCAGGGACTGGCTGTATGTGGTGGATCATGCAAGAGCCATAGACACTGTGTTCCACAAGGGTAAAATTGGCGAAACCTACAACATTGGTGGGTTCAATGAATGGACCAACATTGATGTGGTGAAACTTCTTTGCAAAATCATGGACAAAAAGCTTGGCAGGGCCGAAGGGACTTCTGAAAAGCTCATTACCTACGTAAAAGATCGTGCCGGTCACGACATGAGGTATGCTATTGACGCCAACAAGATCATGAAAGAGCTAGGCTGGGAGCCTTCGTTGCAGTTTGAAGAAGGGCTCGAAAAAACAGTCGAATGGTACCTGGCCAATGACGCCTGGTTGAGCAATGTTACTTCAGGCGACTATATGAAGTACTATAGCGATCAGTACGAGAAAAGATAAACCAAAATTGATTGGGCTTATTCTTCGTAAGCCCAATCAATTCCCTGCTTCATATCTTTTAAGGTAATTCCCTCATTCTTGAGCAAACTTCTTATTTCATCTACTTTTTCATAGTTTTTAGCTTCCTTCGCCTCTTTATAAAGCGTAAGCAAAATACCGATGAGGTTCTTAGGTTCTACCGCCAGTTCCTCTTTTAGTCCAAGGATTTCCTCCACAAAACTGAGATAAGTCGATTTCAGCTTATCGAAGCCCTCTTGTCCGATTTCCCCATACTTGAGCCCGCCTGTTTGCAGCGAGTTGATCTTTTTCAAAAGATTGAACAGGTGCCCAATAGTAAGCGCAGTATTGAAGTCGTCGTTCATTGCCCTGTAGCAATTATCTGCCAAACCATTTATCTGATCGACAGCCTGCTGATTCAAGGCCACCCCTTCTTCCGGAACGAACTTCATTTCCTTAATCAGCTTCAGTCCATTCATCAGCTTCTTGTAGCCTTTGTTAGCAGCAGATAAGGCTTCGTTAGAAAAATCGAGCGTGCTGGCATAGTGGCTTTGCAGCATGAAGAAACGCACCGTCATTGGGCTGTAAGGCTTATCCAGCAGTTCGTGTGTGCCAGTGATTAGCTCTGAGGGCAGAAAGGAATTACCCAGCGACTTACTCATCTTCTGGCCATTCACTGTCAGCATGTTGGTATGCAACCAGTACTTCACAGGCTCTTTACCGGACGCACCCACCGATTGAGCTATTTCACATTCATGGTGGGGGAACTTCAGATCCATACCACCGCCGTGTATATCGAATGACTCTCCAAGGTATTTGGTGCTCATCACTGAGCACTCCAGGTGCCAGCCCGGAAACCCTACTCCCCAGGGAGAATTCCAGCGCATGATATGTTCGGTAGAGGCATTCTTCCAGATAGCAAAATCCAACGGGTTTCTCTTTTCATCCTGCCCATCGAGCGCCCGGGTGTTAGCAATCAAATCGTCGACCACCCTGCCCGACAACTTCCCGTACTGATACTTCTCGTTGAATTTGCCAATATCAAAATAGACAGAGCCCTTCGATTCGTAAGCATAGCCCTGCTCGATAATCGTTTTGATCATCTCGATTTGTTCGAGAATATGGCCAGTTGCTGTCGGTTCTATACTGGGAGGCAAAGCGTTGAAAATATCCATCACCTGATGGAACCCATTGGTGTATTTTTGCACCACCTCCATGGGCTCCAGATTCATGAGCTTTGCCCGTTTTCCTATTTTATCCTCTCCGTCGTCAGTATCGCCCGTCAAGTGCCCTACATCTGTAATATTTCTGACGTAGCGAACCTTGTATCCCAGATGCAAAAGGTATCTGTAAATAATGTCGAAACTGATAAACGTACGAACATTACCCAAATGCACATCATTGTAAACCGTAGGCCCACATACATACATGCCCACATAGGGCGCATTGATGGGCACAAACTCTTCCTTTTGCTTAGTTAAAGAATTGAATAATCTTAGTTTCGGGATCATGCGGCAAATTTAACAATTGTAAGCAGAAGGCAACATTCTTTATTTAAGGAGTCCTCCGCTCAACATATTTGCATTCAAACGATCACAAGAACACTTTGTTTGGGAGAAGTTTGAGAAGGCTCCTTTGTTAACAAGAAAAATTAATATAAATTTGCGGCTGGATTAAGAAAAAAGGGGACGAGCGTCCCCTTTCTTTATATAGTTTGGTTTGGTATGGCTGAAGAATCGATTATAAAAGATTGGCTTGATGAAATGATAGACAGTAGCCTGTTTGTGGTCGAAATATCCCTAACCGGCCCAAAGAGCTACCAAAAGCTAAGAGTATTTCTCGATGGAGACAGTGGAATTACCATCGAGCAGTGTGCGAAGATTAGCCGGAAACTAGCTGCCAAACTAGATGAAGAAGACTTGATCAAAGATGCGTATCAGTTGGAGGTATCTTCCGCAGGAATTGACCAGCCGTTAAAACTGCTAAGGCAGTACTATAAGAACATAGGCAGGTCGGTAAAGGTGTTTAAGACCGACGGAAAGGAAGAAAAGGGCAAGTTGATAGCTGTGAGTGAACAAGAGATTCAAATAGAAGTAAAAAATAAAAAAGTCACCGAAATGAGCACAATACTATTTCAGGACATTCATCATACAAAAGTTTTAGTCACCTTTTAGGCAGTTTACTATGGATAGCGTATTTCTTATAGAATCCTTTGCGGATTTTGCAAAGAGAAAAAACATTGACCGCCCAACAATGATCCGTATCCTGGAGGATGTATTCAGGACTATGATCAGGAAGAGATTTGAAACTGATGAAAACTTTGACATCATCATCAATGCGGACAAAGGAGACCTTGAGATTTGGCGATTCAGAGAAATCGTAGACGATAACTCGGAAGACATTTGGGACCACGATAAAGTAAGCCTTACAGAAGCGAGAAAAATAGAGCCTGACTTTGAGATTGGAGAAGAAGTAGCAGAAGAAGTTAAGCTTGAAGACTTTGGTAGAAGAGCAGTACAAATGGCTCGCCAAACGCTTATTCAGAAAATCAAAGACCTTGAAAAGGACATTCTTTTCCAGAAATATAAGGAACTCGTTGGCGAGATTATTCTTGGTGAAGTTTACCAGGTGCTTGGAAGAGAGATATTACTGGTTGACGCTGAAGGGAATGAGTTGATACTGCCAAAATTTGAGCAGATCCCTAAGGATCGCTTTAAGAAGGGGGAAAATGTACGTGCGATTGTTCATAGAGTGGAAATGGTCAATGGAAACCCAAAGATTATTCTTTCCCGAACTTCGACGGTTTTCCTTGAAAGACTTTTCGAAAGTGAAGTGCCAGAGGTGTATGATGGCTTGATCACCATTAAAAAGGTGGTTCGTGAGCCTGGCGAAAGAGCCAAGGTAGCTGTGGAGTCTTACGACGACAGGATTGATCCGGTTGGCGCCTGCGTAGGTATGAAAGGCTCAAGGATTCACAGCATCGTGAGAGAGCTTGAAAATGAAAATATAGACGTTATCAACTATACTGAAAACACTGAGCTGTATATATCCAGGGCATTGAGTCCTGCCAAAATATCCAGCATGAAGGTGGAGCCCGAAAATGGAAGAGTGTCAGTGTACCTCAAACCTGATCAGGTATCGTTGGCGATCGGAAAAGGCGGACAGAATATCAAGCTGGCCAGCCGCTTGGTGGATCTTGAAATCGATGTGTTCCGTGAGCTTGAAGGCCACGAAGTAGAGGACGTATCTTTGGATGAATTTTCAGATGAAATTGAAGGCTGGGTAATTGACGAGCTCAAGAAAATCGGCCTCGACACTGCCCGTAGCGTTCTTAATTTGACAAAGGAAGAACTCATCCGAAGGACCGATTTGGAGGAGGAAACAGTACAAGATGTGCTCTCTATCCTCCGTCAGGAATTTGAATAATAATTTTAATAACACGCTTTAAAGAGTCATATTTGCGTATGAGTGAAGACAGAATGTGGAGACTAAGCCAGGTCGCCAGAAAGTTGAATGTTGGTACAAATACTGTCATTCAGGCTCTGGAGAAGAAGGGCTTTTCAATCGATAGCAGCCCGAATGCCAAGCTCACTCAGGAGCAGTACGATATTTTGGCAAGAGAATTTGCTACTTCTGCCCACGAGAAAGAAGAAGCTTCCGGCATTACTATTGGTAAGAAGCATTCTGACAATGTGGTTATCAATACGAACTCTCCACAGGAGAGCGGATCGTCTGATGAAGAAGAAGAAATCTTAATAAAGAACCTTTCCAGCAAAGAGCAGCCTAAGGAAGAAGCTGCTGAAGAAGTGGAGGAGCCAACAACTCAAACCCCGAAACTTCAGGGAATTAAAGTAGTTGGTAAAATCGACCTTGAGCCCAAAAAAGCTCCAAAAAAGGAAGAGGAACCAGCCCCTAAAGCTGCTACTCCAGAGCCTCCTAAGGAGGAAAAGAAAGTAGTAGAGGAAGCACCTAAAGCAGAGGCCAAAGTGGAAACACCTGAGCCTCCCACCGAAGTGGCTGAAGCGCCCAAAGCTCCAAAAGAGGAGCTCAAAGAGGCTCCTGAAAAAGTAGCCGAGGAGCCGCCAGTGCTGGCCAAACCTGAGCCAATTATCAAAAAAGAAGATCGGGTAATTGAGGCTAAGGCCGACGCCCTTAAGGGCCTGACTGTTCTTGGAAAGATTGAACTGCCCGAGGCAAAGAAAAAGCAACCTGTTGCCAGCTCTGACGATAGAGACAAGAAGAAAAAGAAGCGTCCACGCAAGCGCATAGTTGTTGAAGGAAAAGAAGGTGGTGACAATTCGAGATTCAAAAAACCAGAGCCAGGCAAGCCCGCTACGGCACCTGCTAAGGGGCGGTTTGAGAAAAAAGAAGAGGTTTCTGACAAAGAAATACAGGATAAAATAAAAGCTACACTCGCCCGCTTGAGTAAGGGCAGTAAGCCAGGCCAGGGAGCCAACAGGTCAAAGTACAGAAGAGACAAGAGATCGGCCAAAGCTGAGGCGGAAGAAGAGAAGATGCTCCAGCAGCAGGAAGACTCTAAGACGCTTAAGGTTACAGAGTTTATCTCTGCCAATGACCTTGCCTCTTTGATGGGGGTTTCTGTTAACGACGTAATTTCTGCTTGTTTGAGCATGGGAATCTTCGTTTCCATTAACCAGCGTCTCGATGCAGAAACTATTACCGTGATAGCAGATGAATTCGGTTTTGATATTGAATTCTCAACTTCCGAAGAAGAGTCAGAGGCTATTAATACTGAGGACGATATTGAGGACGATGAGCCCAGAGCTCCTATCGTCACCATCATGGGCCACGTTGACCACGGTAAAACTTCCCTCCTCGATTATATCAGGAAGACTAAAGTTACAGCCGGTGAGGCTGGTGGCATTACGCAGCACATTGGCGCATATGACGTGGAGACATCGGGTGGCAACAAAATTGCCTTCCTTGACACACCTGGTCACGAGGCATTTACCGCCATGCGTGCAAGAGGTGCAGCACTTACCGATATAGCGATTATTGTGGTGGCAGCGGACGACAACGTGATGCCTCAAACCAAGGAAGCGATCAACCACGCAAAAGTGGCTGGTGTTCCGATAGTAATCGCTATCAACAAAGTTGACAAGGCAAACGCCAACCCCAACAAAATCAAAGAAGAGCTATCTCAAATCAACATTCTTGTGGAGGATTGGGGTGGAAAATACCAATGCCAGGAGATTTCAGCGAAAACAGGACAGGGCATCGACGATCTGCTTGAAAAAGTACTTCTGGAAGCTGAGATTCTTGAGCTGAAAGCTAAGGCTTCTAAAAAGGCCGTAGGAAGTGTTATCGAAGCTTCTCTTGACAAAGGCCGGGGTTACGTAGCTACAGTGATGGTGCAAAACGGAACCCTGAATATTGGTGACGTGGTATTGGCTGGCTCTCACTTCGGTAAAGTGAAAGCGATGTTCGACCACAGAGGCACCAGGCTGAAACAAGCGGGACCTTCCACACCAGTGCTTTTGCTGGGGCTTGATGGTGCGCCTCAGGCGGGCGAAAAGCTGAACGTAATGGAAAGTGACCGTGAGGCACGTGACATTGCCTACAAGCGTCAGCAAATCCAACGTGAGCAGAACCTTCGAACTAAGAAGCACATTACGCTTGACGAAATTGGGCGTCGTTTGGCCATTGGTTCATTTAGAGAGCTCAACGTGATTGTGAAAGGTGATGTGGACGGCTCTATTGAGGCACTAGCCGACTCACTGCTTAAGCTTTCGACACCGGAGGTTCAAGTCAACATCATACATAAGGCAGTAGGCCAGATTTCAGAATCAGACGTCTTGCTAGCCTCCGCTTCCGATGCGATCATTGTTGGCTTCCAGGTGAGACCTTCTTCAAGTGCACGCCGCTTGGCCGAACAGGAAGAAATCGAGATCAGACTTTACTCGATCATCTACGACGCTATCAATGAGATCAAAGATGCCATGGAAGGCATGCTTGCGCCGGAGTTCCAGGAGGTTATTACTGGTAACGTGGAGATTCGTGAGGTGTTTAAAATCTCGAAAGTTGGTACAGTAGCTGGTTGTATGGTGACTGATGGTTTCATTAAGAGAAACAATCAGATCAGAATAATACGTGACGGTATTGTGGTTTATACTGGCGAAATACAGCAGCTCCGCAGATTCAAAGACGACGTGGCCGAAGTAAAACAAGGTTACGAATGCGGTATAAGCATCAAAAACTTCAATAACCTAGAAGAAGGGGATATCATTGAAGGCTTTGAGCAACGTGAAGTAAAACGCTCTCTTTAAGAGAGGTCATACAAAAAACTAAATCCGGCCAATTGGCCGGATTTTTTTGTTTCTGGAACCATGAAGCTACTCCAGGCAGCACTACTCTTTTTATTCATTGTGACGTCAGCAGGCCTTTACCGCCCCTGGTGGGTGCTGTGGTGGATACCCCGCCAAAACAGAAAAAAGGTACTCCTGATTTATGGAATACCTTTTCTTCTGATGCTTTTTGTTTATGCTTTTTTCAGCTGAGCCCGGAGGGATACTCTCCGCTACTGACCAGCTGATGCAATTTTTTCATTACCATATCTTTCTCCTGGCTATAGGTTACACCCATCCAATCGTTGCCATCAGGCAGCACATCAACAATGGCATTCTTCTTCTGCATCAGGTTTGTAACTGCTGATGGTATGTAAAATTCAGCCTTTAGCTCATTTCTATTGGCTTGATAGAATTCCTCCCAAATACCCACAAGTTCAGGAAACAAAGCTGGAGTGAAACCCCAAAAATTCATTGAAACAAAACCTTTGGGATCTAAAATTTCCGGATTGTTTTCATTTTCCTCATTGACAATATTTGCACCCGACTGAAGTATTTTGGTTTTCTCTACGACCGAGATCAATTTACCATCAGCATCCACATTGCAAATACCTCTTGCTACCGATCCGGCATCTGAGAGTGTCTCCATCAAAGGATAGCCCACCATACTAAAATGAAGAGAAGTTGGGTCAACCGACTGAAGGAATTTTCCCATTGCCAAATAAGCCTTTCTCCCGTAAAAATCGTCAGCATTGATAATAGCGAACGGCTCTTTTACCACGTCTTTCGTCGCAAGTACAGCCTGGCCAGTTCCCCACGGCTTCACCCTTTCAGGGTGCTGCGAAGGGGGTGTCTGAAATACAAACTCAATCTCAATCTTATCACCCCACCACTTATTCAGGTGCTCGTACAAAACGTCCCGCAAATCTTTACGGGTGATAATAACCACCTTCGTAAATCCTGCTTGAATTGAGTCATAAATTCCATAGTCCATCAGCCACTCACCAGAGGGCCCAAAAGAGTCGGCCTGCTTAATTCCTCCGTATCGGCTTCCTATTCCGGCGGCTAGTATTACCAAACTTGTTGATTGCGTCATATTATCTGTAATTCTTTTTTTAATGGGGTCTGTTTCGGCATGCAAATTTTATATTTTACGGGTTCGAAACAAAAACTATACTCCAAAATGGTCTTAAGCACACTCGACTGGGTAATAATAGCGGTTTTTTTTGCTATTGTAGTAGGAATTGGATGGGCTGCCTCGCTCACGGCCGGAAAAAGTACCTCTGAATACTTTCTGGGCGGAAGGGGAATGCCGTGGTGGCTACTAGGTATTTCTATGGTGGCCTGTACTTTTTCGGCTGACACGCCCAACCTTGTCACTGGCATGGTTCGGGAAAATGGGGTAGCCAAAAACTGGGCCTGGTGGGCATTTCTTATCACAGGCATGGTAACCGTTTTTATCTATGCCAGGCTTTGGAGGCGCTCCAATGTCATGACCGACCTGGAGTTTTATGAGTTGCGGTACAGCGGAAAATATGCTTCTTTCCTGCGGGGATTCAGGTCACTGTACTTGGGTATTTTCTTCAACTGCCTGATCATGGGGACAGTTACACTGGCCGCCATTAAGATTGGGCAAATCATGCTCGGCATCGAAAACCCTGTCTACATTGTGGTGGGTGCTTCAATAGGGGTTGTTATTTATGCAACGATTGGTGGCATAAAGGGAGTAATCTGGGCAGACTTTTTTCAGTATTCAATCGCCATGCTTGGCGCAGTGATAGCTGCAGTGGTTGCAGTTAGCGATGAGAGAGTAGGCGGCCTGACCAAGCTACTGGCTCACCCGAATGTGATGCCTAAACTGGATATTTTCCCTAGCTTTGACGACCCAAAGCAGTTCTTGCCGTTACTCATTATACCTATTGCAGTGCAGTGGTGGTCAGTTTGGTACCCTGGTGCAGAGCCTGGTGGCGGTGGCTATATTGCGCAGCGAATGTTGTCAGCCAAGGATGAAAAGAATGCAATAGGTGCTACCTTGCTTTTTAATTTCGCACACTATGCACTCCGCCCGTGGCCATGGATTCTGGTGGCCCTTGCTTCGCTGGTTATCTTCCCCGACCTGGCATCAATAAAAGCTGAATTCCCCGGCATTAGCGATAACTACCTGGGCCACGACATCGCCTATCCAGCCATGCTAACGCTTTTAGGCACTGGATGGAAGGGGCTTGTAGTTGCTTCAATTATTGCGGCCTACATGTCTACCATTGGAACCCATCTCAACTGGGGCTCTTCTTACGTGGTCAACGACTTTTACAAACGATTTGTAAAACCTGATGCAAGTGAAAAGCAGCAAGTTTCAGTAGGCCGCTTCACCACTGTTGGGCTAATGTTCTTTGCAGCAATATTTTCCCTCACAATCCTCAAGAATGCCACTCAGGCCTTTGATATTCTGCTTCTCTCCGGAGCCGGAACGGGCGCCATTTACATACTGAGGTGGTTTTGGTGGAGAATCAACGCCCTTACAGAAATTGTTGCCATGGTAGTTGCCACTGTGCTTGCCTTTGTGTTAGTACTTGTCATTAGTCCTGAAGCACTTGAAAACGCCTACCTGGATGTTTTCTCAACTCGCCTTTTAATCTCCCTATTTGGTGTAAGCGCTGCCTGGATCTCCACAACTCTGCTCACCAAGCCTGAAGATAAGGAGACCCTGAGGAGCTTCTACCTGAGGACTCAACCCGGTGGGCCTGGGTGGAAAAAGGTCGTTGATGACGCCATGAGTGAGGGAATTGTGCTGGATGCATCCAAAGGTGCAAACTGGCAAATGCCACTACAAATAATGATGGTATTTGTCGGTTGTGTGAGTATTTACTGTTCGCTGTTTGGCATTGGAAGCTTTATCTATGGCAATATTGGTCTTGGCTTTGGTCTTTTGGGCATAGCCGCAGCCGGCACGTTTATTCTGTTCAGAAATCTGGGCAAGCTTTCTTTGAAGTAAGCGCCTTATGGATAATAGGAAGATTAATATTGCTGCTATTGTCCTGGCAACAGTGCTCCTGTTTTCTTTGCAAGCATGTCAACAAAACGGGGAATCCGCAGCAGCAGATTCCTCGTTTGCCTCTTCTCACCTGCCGACTGACACACTGAATGTTGGCTTCCTCGCCATCAATGGTGTATACAATTCGGAGCTAATGGCGCCTTTTGACGTGTTTCAACATACTGTATTTCATACAACGCCCGGTATGAAAGCATTCATCGTGTCTCCCACCCATGAGCCCATCAAAACATTTGAAGGAATCAAAATCATACCTGATTTCAGTTTTGAAGATACTCCGTCCATTGATGTACTGGTGGTGCCAAGTGCTGAGCACAACATGGATACCGATTTACAGGATTCCGTTCTGATTGAGTTTGTCAGAGAAAAGGGCACCCAGGCCAAATTTATTATGTCGTTGTGTGATGGCGCATTTCTTTTGGCCAAAGCTAGCCTCCTTGATGAGGTAAAGTGCACCACATTCCCCTCAGACATCGGGAGGTTTAAAGAAACGTTCCCTCACCTCAATGTGCAGGAGGGTTACAGCTTTGTGCATGACGGAAAAGCCATTACTTCCTCAGGCGGCGCCAAATCATACGATCCTGCCATGTACCTGGTGGAATATCTGTATGGTGAAAAGGTGGCCAGAGGCATAGGGGGCGGCTTAGTGATCGACTGGAAGCTGGAAGAAGTAAAGCATTTGAGATAGGTGGCCCATCCGGCCATCAACTAATCTTGAACCTCGAAACGTTTGCTGAACGTCTGGGTGCGTCTGGACTTGAAGTCATAAATTCTGACTTCAAAAAAATAATGCCCCCTGTCTATGAGCTCTTGAAAGTCGTACTGAAGGCCTCCAAGTTTATAATCTTTAACAAATTTATTAACCAGGGTTCGTTTAGTAACGGCATCAGTGATGGTTATTTGCAGATTAGTGTTTTTCCTAACAGCAAAAGGGAAAAATGCTGTCGTGTTCTCCCTTGCTGGCGTTGGTTCGGTTAGTCCAGCCTGGTGATGTAGATACAACCTGTGCTCGTTGTTGGCGTCAACGAGATAAACTTCATAAGAATACTTACCAAATTCCGTCAGGGTGTCTTTCAACAGGTATTCAGACCCCACGCCACCACGGCTATTGAAAGCCAGTGGCAATTGCCAACGTTTATTGTCAGTCTTACTTGTTCTTATAATGGAAAAATGGCTCACCTCCGATGTGTCGGGCTGATATTCCCAGTGCAACTCGATCATTTTCTCATTGACCTCCAATATCCCTTCTGCCAAAGGGTCTTCGATCAGCACCGGAAGCCCATTGGCTTTGTCCGACACCTCGAGTGTAAAATCGCAGAAGTCTCCCAGGTATCCATCTATGATCATAAAGTACCTGACATTAGGCTCGGGGCTATTTACTTTAAAATAAAAATCGTCGGCGGTGGCAGGTGAGTCGCAGGAGATAATCTCGTAGGTCTCCGTTTGGCAAAGTTCACCTTTGAAAACGACGAGCTGTACGCCCCTACCATCCTTGCAGCGCTCGTGCCGCACATTGATGTAAAATGAACTGCCATCAGCAGGTATATAGAAAAACCACTGATCGTTGTGGTACTGTATGCATTGGCCGGTAAGCTTTTCGTCAATGCAGGCTCTCTCCACAGTATTGTTGTCGGTAGAAGAGCGTGTAGGCGTATTAAGAACTAGTTGGCTAACGCCAGTTGACAGGTCATTGGAAGTTTGAGCTTTGGCCCAAAGAGTGATCAAAAACAGAAGTAATGTGAAAAGCTCCCTCATTATGTGACTTT
Organism: uncultured Imperialibacter sp.; assembly: GCF_963974565.1. NCBI lineage: Bacteria > Pseudomonadati > Bacteroidota > Cytophagia > Cytophagales > Flammeovirgaceae > Imperialibacter > uncultured Imperialibacter sp. The sequence continues at coordinate 20,133 of NZ_CAXBCJ010000005.1, forward strand.
TGGCCTTAAAGCAAGATACGCACCACTTACTCCACTGGGAAATAAAAAAGGGGCAGCCGCCCCTTTTTTACTATATATGTGTGTTTCCTATCAATCGTCAGCTGACCATCTCCAGTCACCCTGAATCCTCAGTTTAAGCTTCAAGCCCTGATCTTCCAGCAACTTGCGGGTTCTTTCGTCATCCAGCTTAGCCGCTGGCAGTTCCTGAGCCCTATCCAGTTCATAAAGCATCATGCTACAAAAGCGAACATTGTTGACCAGGTGCTCTTCATTCACAAGATCGATATCATCGCAGTCGGCATGGTAGCAGTCGTACACCGAACGATCCAGGTTACTTACCGGGCCAAAGAACGGCACGCCCTCGAGCATAAACGACTGATGGTCGCTGTGAAGACCGGCCCTATTCGCAAATTTGTTGGTAAAGGTGCTGTCTACTGCCTTTATCCTGTCGCCAGCGTCAACAAAAAACTTTTCGGCCTCCAGCCTACCGCCTGCATTAAATCCAATGGCGTTAGATGATGCGTCCAGATTGAAAACATATTTCAGATTCTCAATTTCACCTGATTCTTTCAGCGTGTTCACATAGTGCTTTGAACCCAGCAGCCCTTCTTCTTCCCCCATCCACATCACAAACTTGAGTGTTCTGCGTGGCTTGATGTCCAGTGCTTTAAAGGTGCGGGCAATATCGATAACGGAAAAAGAACCGATGCCATTGTCGATAGCACCCGTTGCCAAATCCCACGAGTCGAGGTGGCCGCCGGTAAGAATAACTTCGCTAGCCTTGTCTGTTCCAGGGATAGTCGCTACCACATTTCTTGCTTTGATCACTTCGCTGAAGTTTGTCATTTCAAGCTTAGCCTTCACCGCTCCGGCAGCCAGCTTGTCTTTTAATGCAAGGCCATCTTCATATCCAATGCACACCGCAGGAATTGGAATAAGGCTTCCGGTAACCGAGGCAGTTCCGGTCAATAATACCCCACCTTCTACCTGGTTAAAGAAAATAATTCCGGCAGCACCATTGTCGATAGCCAGTTTTGTTTTTTCAGACCTATGCAAGTTTTTAGAAGGATCGACTGTCTCGGGCAAAATGCTTATGTAAACAAATACAATCTTCCCCTCCACAGCGCCTGGATTAGCCTCATAGTCTTCCTCTATCCCGTTACCCATGTCAATAATTTCGCCTTCAAGGTCTACACTTACAGGTGAGTGGGCCAGGCTGACAGAGCTTACCTCTTCCCAATCGGATCCACTGCTAAACTGCGTTTTTACTTCTCCACGGCTCCACGACTCAACCTCGAAGGGATCATATTCAACGTCGATGCCATACGACTTGAAGAGGTTGTAGGTGTATTCCTCGGCCTTAGCGCCATTCTCAGACCCGGTGAGTCTGTGTCCTACCGTTGCCATGCAATCTGCAAGCGTGGGGTACACTTTTGAGTTAGCCAGCGTCTCTTTGTTGATCTCCTCCAGCATGTTCACTGGCGGCTTTTGTTCGCAGCCAGCTATAGCAAGCGTAGCAGCAAATAAAACAGTCAAATGTCTTTTCATCGATTGAAGTTTAGGTTAGTCCTGCGATTTACTAACAAAAAGGGACAACCTGAAAGGTATTTTTATTGGTGGTTATACAGTTTTAGAATAAAAAAAGCCCCGAAGTGAATCCCTCCGAGGCTAAGTATCTTTGTAGCTATTGCGCTTATAGGCTGACCGCCTCTACAGATTGCACTTCAGGCACCATTCTTTTGAGTAAGTTCTCAATACCTGCTTTCAATGTCACCATGCTGGAAGGACAGCCGCTGCAAGAGCCCTGCAATGCTACTTTTACAACGCCGTCTTCAAAATCCTGGAACACAATGGCTCCGCCGTCCGACTCAACTGCGGGCTTGATGTACTCTTCCAACACGCTCTTGATGTTTTTTACCACATCCGGATCACTGTCGAGTATGTCGTTTTGAAGGGGATCAGCTTTTATCAAAACAGGCTTTTCAGCTTCCAGATATTCCCTGATATGGGTTTTCAGCTGATCCTGAATATCTATCCACTCCACATTTTCGTCCTTTGTGATCGTTACAAAGTTATTCATGTAGAATACCCTCTTTACAAAGGCATAGTTGAAAAGCTCTTTTGCCAGGGGGGCATGCTCTGCGCTCGCCTCATCGGGGAAGTCATAATTTTCTCCTTCACCAACCAGCATAAAGTTGGCGACAAATTTCAATGAATTGGGGTTGGGATTGTTCTCCAGGTATAGAGTAACAAGTCTATTGCTTTTGGTAATCATGGTCTCTCTTATTAACAAAACAAAGTAACGGCTTAACAACCGAAATTGCAGACTTATTGTTCCATTTCTCTTTTATCGATAATGCTCGCTACTAATGCATCACCCACAACGTTGGGGATGGTTCTGAGCATATCGAGTGGCCTGTCCACAGCCAGGATCAGCGCAAGGCCTTCCGCTTCCACTCCTATAGCTCCAAGCACCATAAGCTGCATAATGATACCAGCGCCCGGAACCGCCGGAGCACCCATAGAAGCCAAAACGGATGTGAAGGCCACGATGGCATATTGCGTTAGCGTTAGATCATGGCCGAATGCCTGAGCAATGAACACCGCTGATACCGCCTGATGAACAGCAGTACCGTGCATGTTGATGGTGATACCCAATGGAAGGACAAAACCGGCAATTTCTTCACGCACTTTCAGATTTTTTTCAGTGCATTCAAGTGTAATTGGCAGTGTAGCAGCACTTGAGCTCGTAGAAAAGGCGAGCAACTGAGCCGGCACCAGGGCACGTAAAAATTCTAAATATTTGAACCTGGTGAAGCTTCGTACTAGGATTGGGTACAAACCAAACATAACGGCCAGCAGCGCAGCAATGAACACAAGCGCAAAAATTCCCAATACTTTCAAAATAGCTAAAGCGTCTGCTGGATTATTACCCGCCATGTCGACGATAAGTGCCCCAATCAAAGCAAAAACCCCAATCGGCGCATACTTCATAATTATGTTCACCATTTTGAGGATCACCTCATTGACACCGTCAAAAAAACTGATGACACCTTGCACTTTTTCTTTTGGAGACAAAACAATACCCAAGCCGAAGAGAATGGCAAAGAAGATAACCTGCAGCATGTTGCGGTTGTCCTGCGAGGCAAAAAAGATATTGCCTGGAACCAGATCCTCTATTATTTGCAGCGGCCCGGCATCTTTTACCATCTCCGCTACACCCATTCTTGAACCCACGTCGTCGGCATATTTCAGTTTGATCTCATCTCTCTTTTCGGCAGAAAGGTATTTTCCCGGCTGAAGGGATGCCGCAAACAGCAATCCAATAACAGCACATATGAGAGAAATAGAGAAAAACAGCACCAGCGTTTGTGTACCTATCCGGGTAAGTTTGGCGAGGTCGGACAGGCTGGAGATTCCCAAAATAATAGTAACAAGTACCAGGGGTACGGCTACGAGTTTAAGAAGGTTGACGAAAATGGAGCCAAAGGGCTTGATCCAGTCAATGGTAAAGTCGACCCAACCGAAATTACTAGCTAACAGCCCCCACAATATCCCAAGGCACATGCCAATCAAAATACGGGAATGCAAAGGCAGCTTCTTCATCAAACTAATTTACGAGGGCGTTTGAGTAAGAATATTATCCCTTGTCAGATCAGGATCTAATTCCCCTTCGGTGGAGGCCACAACAACCGCCACTGCCGCATCACCGGTTAAATTGACCATCGTTCTCACCATATCCAAAATTCTGTCTGGAGCTACAATGAGCGCTATTCCTGCTGTTGGGATGCCAACAGATTCCAATACAATAACAAGCATGACCATGCCTGCACCTGGCACACCCGCCGAGCCTACCGCTGCAAGCGTGGCAGTGAGCACAATCATAATCTGCTGGGCAATGGTCAAATTTAGATCCAGTGCCTGCGCAATAAATATGGCTGCCACTCCTTGATAAAGACTAGTGCCATTCATGTTAATAGTGGCACCAAGCGGCAGTACAAAGCTGGATACCTCTTCAGATACACCCAGGTGTTTTTCCACCCGCTCCATCGTAACCGGGAGAGTGGCAGAGCTTGAGCTGGTGCTGAAGCCAAGCAACATGGCCGGGCGCATTCCTTTGAAAAAATCTTTGTATTTGATTTTGGAAAATAGCTTTAGCAGAATTGGATAAACTACCGTCATCATCAAGAGAAGCCCTGCCAGCACTGTCATTGAGTACCATAACAAAGCCTTCAGCAATTCCCATGCTTTTTCGGGACTATCACCGGCAATTTCTACTATAAGCGATGCTATCAAGGCAAAGACACCATACGGTGCCACTATCATAATATAGTCGACTATCTTGATAATGATTTCATTCAATCCGTCAAAGAAAGCAATCACCGTTGCCCCCTTGTTCTTCGGTACCTGGAGCAAGGCAATACCGCAAATGATAGCGAAAAACACTACCTGAAGCATACTTCCGTTGTCTGTTGCAGACTGTACAATATTTTCCGGCACCATATCAACCAGCGGCTGAAGTGGCGTGCTGTCTTTAATTTGAGCCGCCACCGACGCTTTGCTCTCGGCGGTGGAATTATACAGCATCATCAGGCTTTCACGGGTCTCCATCGGCAGCTTCTTGCCGGGCTTGATCGTATTCACAAGGAAAAGTCCAAGTGATGTGGCAATGATGGTTGTAATCAGGAATATTCCGAGTGTTTTCCCACCCATTCTGGAAAGCTTGGAGATATCCCCAATGTTGGCCACGCCAATAATAAGAGAAGCAAGAATAAGTGGTACGGCGATCATCTTAAGAGACCGCACGAAGATTGTCCCAACAGGCTTGATGTAATCAACAGTAAACTCGGCCGACCAGCCCATTTGAATACTTACCATACCGTACACCAGGCCCAAAACAAGGCCTATAAGTATTTTGGTATGTAAAGGAATCGCTTTCAGTTTACTCATGTTAGTCGGACGGTTTTGTTGATCAAATAATAGTCGGCTATAACAAGTGCTGACATTGCCTCTACAATTGGCACTGCCCTTGGCACTACGCAGGGGTCGTGGCGGCCTTTACCAGTCACTGTAGTGGTATCACCATGCACGTCCACACTTTCCTGATCGGTCATAATGGTTGCCACGGGTTTAAAGGCTACCCTGAAAAATATGTCTTCTCCGTTAGAAATGCCCCCCTGTATTCCACCTGAGTGATTAGATTTCGTTTTAACGGTATCACCATCCTTATAAAAAACGTCGTTGTGTTCCGACCCCCTCATAGTAATTCCTTCGAAACCACTTCCAAACTCAAAGCCTTTTACGGCATTGATACTTAGCATGGCCTTGCCCAGCTCCGCATGTAATTTCTCAAAAACAGGTTCTCCCAATCCTGGAGGCACTCCTTTTATGACACCGGTGACAATCCCTCCAATGGTATCTCTGCTCTTTCTTACCTCATCAATCAGATCGATCATCTTTTCGGCAGTTGGTCCATCAGGGCAACGCACTATATTGTCATCGATTTTTCCGAGATCCAGCTCCTGATAAGATTTTTCAAGCTTTAAACTGCCGACCTGCGATACATAGGCGTAGCACTCAATGCCAAGAGTTTTCAGAAACATTTTTGCTATTGACCCGGAGGCAACTCTGGCGGCAGTTTCTCTTGCAGAGCTTCGCCCACCACCCCGGTAGTCTCTTACACCGTATTTAACCTGATAAGTATAGTCGGCGTGGGATGGCCGAAATTTTTCAGCAATATGGGAATAGTCCTTGCTACGCTGATCTTCATTATAAATCACCATGCCAATGGGTGTTCCGGTTGCTTTCCCTTCAAAAATTCCTGAAAGAAGTTCCACCTTGTCACCCTCCTGGCGCTGAGTAGTGATTTTTGACTGACCAGGCTTTCTCCGGTCTAGTTCTGCCTGAATAAAGTCTTCGTTGATTTCGAGCCCTGCCGGGCAGCCTTCCAGCACTGCGCCGATACCTTTTCCATGCGACTCACCAAAGGTGGATATTTTAAAGAGCTTCCCGAATGAGCTTCCCATCTATTTTCTTTTCACGTACAATGCAGCGGTAAGCGCTAACATAATTAAAATAAAAACGTTGGCAAAAATACGTGATGAGCCGGCACTTGAAAGTTTTACAAGGGTATTTTCTTCCAGACCAATTCTATCATAAAAAGAGCCGAGGTCGCTGGATGAAATATATTCATTTCTACGGCTCTCTCCTTTCACTACCAATTCCACTCTCGATTTAAGTGTGTCGTATTTGGCCTCTTCGGGGTTAAAGAACACCATTTGGAAGTAGTCCGACAGTTTGTACCCGCCGGGCTCATTGGGGATACCAAAGTAACTGAAAGTCTTTGTGCCTCTCACCTTGCCGTTATTTCTGTTCACACTTTGTTTTACGTTGGGGTCGTAAAAGTCAAAAGCTTTGCTTTGCGCCACCTGAGGCTTATTGATGGCAGAGATATTTCCCTCCCCGGCTACTATGAATGAATAATTAAAACTGTCGCCAGTGTTCAACTCCGTACTGCTAATTTCTTCTTGCAGCCTGTATTTACCCACCGGCACGGTTTGCTTCAAAGGATGCGGCGGAAGGTCTTTGACGGCCACCACCTTTTCCTTGGAACTAAAGGTCTTATAGTCCTCCATCCTATTCTGTCCAAAAAATGTGGGGTTCTTTGCGACTTTGTATTTAATCAGCTCCAAACCCACAGAGGGAAATTTGATGTCGTCGAGGTTGAGCGGGTAGTAAGTAGCCTGATAAAGTTTATACTGCGAATACCGCTTTCCATTGATAGTTACGGGCTCCTTCTGCACATTTTCAATGTTGTAGTTTTCCTCCCAGGTGTTGGCAGGTTTTACTTTCTTCACAATGTCGGTCAGCTGCTTGCCAAGCTCATAAAACTGCAGCGGCGCCTTGTTCTCCTCGGCGACATAAAAAGCAAGGGTAGTCGTAAAGCCCTCCCCGACAAACACCTCATCTTTGTCGGTAGTGAGAGCCAAAAAAGCTTCGTCCTTAATATCAACAAACTCATTTGGTGTGCTTTTTCGCCCGAAGAAGTCCTCAAATGGGTCTATGCCGAACGGGTCTGCCTGCTGTCTCCTGGCATTGACCGGGGGGCCCACCTTGATGATTTGACCATCAGATTTGAACTTTTCTCCGTTTACTGTAATGGTGAATGGCTGGAGGCGAAAACTGCCTTCCCTCTGAGGGGCATAATTTTGAGTAATGCTCTGGGTAGAGCTCATTTTTCCGTTAATGAAATTAGTAGATGTGGAAGAAGAGGTGCCTCTTTTTACAAATCCTGAAATTTCAGGAAATTCATCGTAGCTTCTCAGACGGTCGTTTTGAACTGTAACCGTAATTGTAAAATATTGATTGAGAGCCATTTCTGAAGGCCCCAGGTCAATAGAAATTTCCTGAGAATAGGATTTTTCTAATATCAGAAGCATCGCAGCTGCTATCAAAAAACTGGTCTTTGCAAACGATTTCAAATGCATAAAATTGTATTTTATGTTAAATCTATTTCCAGATTAAGATTTCATTAAAAGTAGGACAAATCTTTGCCAATTACCCAACATTTTTTTAAGTTCGACGTACTTAAAACCGACGTAAAGTCTAAACGATTGAAAACGACTGTATGTTATGTTAAGAACAAGAATGCCCATGTTAGAGTACTTTAAAACAATCTTAAGTAAAGTTAGCTTTGACAAATTTCTTTTCGAAAAGGAATTGAAAAAAGCTATTAAGGCGTTGGTACCGGATGAGCTACTCGTTTTCCGGGATTGGTGCTACGAGCAATTTGGAAAGATGTATCAGTTAATCCTTAACAAACAATTCAGCAAAGTCAAATTATAACATTAACCACCGAAGGGACAAGAAATTGTCCCTTACTTTTTTCCCGCAAATTGTATATTTCTCTTCAGGCCTGCAAACTTAGTTCTCTTCACCGCCGACTTCCTGAATACCCTGCCAAACGTTTCCTCTGTCATTTCCTCCCATTCACCCCGTGTAAAACTCTCCCAGCCCTGTGGATCAAAGGCATCTTCATGATGGGGCTTCGAAAACCGATTCCATGGGCAGACATCCTGACAGATATCGCATCCAAAAACCCAGTTTTCCATTTTTTCCTTAAACTCCGCTGGAATGCTCTCCTTCAGCTCAATGGTTAGGTAAGAAATGCACCTGCTCCCATCAACGACATAGGGTTCAGGAATGGCATTAGTAGGGCAGGCATCCTGACAGGCGGTGCAGGTGCCACAATAGTCCTTCATGGGGCCGTCAGCTTCGAGCTCCAGGTCAATGATGAGCTCCGCCAAAAAGAAAAAGCTGCCCATTTGTTTGTTCAGCAGCAAGCTGTTTTTGCCAACCCAGCCAAGTCCACTTTTGGCAGCCCAAGCACGCTCGTGCACAGGAGCTGAGTCCACAAACACCCTGCCTTCCACTTCCCCAATCTGCTTTTGTATAGTTGAAAAGAATGTCTTGAGCTTTTCCTTTACCACAAAGTGATAATCCTGCCCGTAAGCATATTTGGCAATTTTGAAGTTATCCTCGCTTTCGTGCTTCGTCTTTGGGTAATAATTGTAGACCAGCGAAACTACACTTCTGGCACCGGGAACCAGCTTCGTGGGGTCTAGCCGCATATCAAAATGATTCTCCAGGTAACCCATTTTTCCCTGGTAGCCCCTCGTCAGCCATTCTTCCAGCCTTGGTGCCTCTTCGGCTAGAAATTCAGCCTTTGCTATACCACAAAAGGAAAAACCCAGCTCGCTGGCTATGGCTTTAACTATCTGTGTGTTTTTTGAAACTGTGTGAGTGGGCATATTAAACGCCGCTTTTATTCATCGAACAGGGTACCTGATCTTCCGGGAAGGGGTACTTTTAAATGCTTGTAAGCCATAGGCGTGGCCTCTCGTCCCCTCGCCGTTCTTTTGATATACCCTTCCTGGATCAGAAAAGGCTCGTACACTTCCTCGATGGTTTCGGCCTCTTCGCCGCAAGCGGTAGCAATAGTGCTGAGGCCAACGGGGCCGCCGCTGAATTTATGAATGATAGTAGAAAGTATCCTGTTGTCCATTTCGTCCAGTCCGTTCTGGTCAACATCGAGTGCCCTCAATGCCATTTCCGCAATTGGCATGGTGATCGTTCCTGTACCCTTTATCTGGGCAAAGTCTCTCGTCCGGCGGAGCAGGTTATTGGAAATCCGGGGCGTACCACGGCTTCGGCGGGCAATTTCGTAGGCGGCGTCCTCTTCGAGCGGCGTGTTCAGGATGTCAGATGAACGCTTTACAATCTGTGTCAAAAGCTTGGCGTCATAATACTCGAGCCTCGCATTGATGCCAAAGCGAGCTCTCAGTGGCGAGGTCAGCAGGCCGGATCGGGTAGTGGCGCCAATCAGCGTAAAAGGGCTGAGCGTAATCTGCACACTCCGGGCGTTAGGGCCTGAATCAAGCATGATGTCAATCCGATAATCCTCCATGGCAGAATAAAGGTATTCCTCCACCACTGGGTTAAGCCGGTGAATCTCATCTATAAAAAGTACGTCGTAAGGTTCCAGGTTGGTCAGCAGACCTGCCAGATCGCCGGGTTTATCAAGCACCGGGCCGGAGGTAATTTTTATATTCGACTGGAGCTCATTGGCAATGATGTGCGAAAGGGTGGTTTTACCCAGGCCAGGGGGGCCATGAAGCAAAACATGATCCAGAGGCTCGTTGCGCTGCTTGGCGGCACTGACAAATATTTTGATGTTTTCAACCACCTTCTCCTGCCCGGTAAAATCACCAAAATTCAAAGGGCGCAATGCCTTTTCTATCTCCTTTTCGGTGGAGCTCATTTGTTCGTCGTCGCTGCGGAGGTAGTCTTCTCTCATACTCAATTGAGGATTTGCGCTAAGTTAACGAATCGCATTCTTAAGTGGATAGTTCGCAGCCCTTTGTTCAGTCATTCAAGATTTTTAACTGTAACTTGCGAGCCTAAAAACTGATTGTCAATGGATCCTTTTGTCAGGAAGCGAATTCTGCCTCTACTATTTGTCATCGCACTATTTATCGTTGTGTTTGTAAGGAGAAACAGCTCGTCAACCCAAGTAATAATGCTGCAGGGAACAACCATGGGCCCAATACCCTACCATGTGAAATATATTTCTGCTGACGGGGTGTCGTACCAAAACCAGGTAGACTCATTGCTGCGGGCATTCAATCAATCTCTCTCCACCTACGTGGCAGATTCAGAGATCTCAAGATTCAACAAAGCCGACTCGCTGACATTTGAATCTCCGCTGATGTTTCCCGTGCTGGAAGCCAGCAAATCGGTATATCAAATGACAGGTGGAGCTTTTGACCCAACGGTTGGCCCTCTGGTCAATGCCTGGGGTTTTGGCCCTAACAAACAACCTTCCGCCGACACGGCAAAAGTGGATTCCCTGCTCAGTTTTGTCGGGTTTGACATGATACGATTCACTTCTGCTTACGCAGTCAAGGAGGTTTCGGGCATGTACCTCGATTTCAGCGCTGTTGCCAAGGGCTATGCTGTTGACCTTGTCGGAAATTTTCTGGCTTCTAAGTCCGTCAGTAATTATATGGTGGAAATAGGCGGTGAAGTGACCTGCCGTGGCAAAAATGAAAACGGCGAAGCCTGGCTCATTGGCGTAGACAACCCGAAGCTGGATATTACCAATGAAAATATTGCTGCGACGGTGAGCCTCGACAACAGAGCGATGGCCACTTCTGGCAACTACCGAAACTTTTATGAAGTGGATGGAAAAAAATATGCCCATACCATCGACCCCGTGAGTGGCAGGCCTGTTCAGCACTCCCTGCTAAGTGCATCAGTTTTTGCCAGGGATTGCATGACAGCAGACGCTCTGGCCACCGCCTGTATGGTAATGGGAGTGGAAAAGGCTGTCACGCTTTTTGAAGCACACAAGGAGTTGGACGCCATACTTATCTACAGCGGAGACGGTGGCGACATACATACAATTGTGACCTCTGGCATTAAAGCAAATGTGCGCTATCTGCTGTTTCCTGAAGCAAGCAATTCTGTATCCCAGTAGCAGCTACCTGTAACGGAAAATTTTAAGGCATTGAACCTTTTGCGTACTTTCGGTATTTAGTAACGATACCTGACAAAATTTTTGCTGGCAAATGTGCTTAAAAGAAATAGACAAGTCTTTCATTTTTAGCTTACCCGCACCCAATGGTTATTAGCATTCTCTCTCTGTTTATTTTGACATTGGCGGGTGGGCTTGCCTCTCTGTTCTTTTCAAAACCTGCAGGAGCCAGCTATAAGCTTGCATTGGTTTTTGCAGGTTCCTACCTCTTTTCCATCACCATCATACATATTCTGCCTGAGATTATGCAGTCTTCCACGGATGGCAAACATATTGGCATGCTGGTGCTGGCGGGTTTTCTCATGCAACACTTTCTGGAGTTTTTCACCACTGGGGTTGAGCATGGCCATAGTCACGATCATTCGCCGGAAAACCAATCCGGATTAGCGCCCTATTCTATCACGATCGCTCTTTGTGTGCATGCCTTTTTGGAAGGAACAGTTTTGGCACACCCTGGAGTTATCCATGGAGAGCATGAGTCATGGACCTTGCTTGTTGGCATTCTTTTGCACAAAATACCTGCCGCTTTTGCCCTTATGTCGGTTCTGGGCTACTTCATGGGTAAAAGCAAAAAGGCCATATTGCTACTAGTTCTGTTTGCCATTGCATCCCCATTGGGCCTGATTGTCAGCAATATTCTGAAAGATCAGCTTCTACTTTCCGAGTCTGGGTCGGTGGCTTTATTTGCGATTGTAAGTGGCAACTTTCTCCATATTTCCACCACCATCTTCTTTGAAAGCAGCCCCAAACACCATCATGGATGGAAGAAAAACTTGACCATCATCATAGGTGGCATCGTTGCCATGATATCAGAAGCGCTGATGTAATACAACCAATCGTTCAAATCGCTGGTCTTGAATGCGCATCAATGCCCAAGACTTTAATTATCTTTGAGGCTCATTCAAGAAAAGGTTGATTAAAAAGCACCTCATATTGGTCATTTTCTTCCTGGCAGGCAGTTCTTTTGCCTGGTCTCAGGGCATTTTCAACGATACTTTTGTTGTAGAAGGCACGTTGCTTGACAAAAATGACACGGTACCTGTCCCCTTCGCCCATGCCTATTCGATGGACTACAAAAGGTTCAGGGTTTCGGACGAAAAGGGTAAATTCACTATTCAGCTCCAAAGAGGAGATACACTCGTTATTTCTTCCATTGGGTATGCCACACGCTTTTTCCTGTTTACTGATATTCCCGCCAGCAGAAAAATAGAGCACACTATTTATATGTCGCAGGATCCTGTGGAGCTGCAAGGCATCACTATTTATGGGAAAATGCCCATGGAAGGATTCTATGACCACGAGCGGATTCCATATGACAAGTTCAAAGAAAAAGAGCTGGAGCCTGGCTATTATAAGCCTGGCCTAAGCATGGGCCCCGGGGGTGCAGGCGTATCGGTTGGCTTAACGGGCGCTTTGACCTTACTTGCTGCTCAATTCAATAGCGAGTATCAGCAGTTGAAAAAGCTGGACAAAATAAGGAAGCAAGAATACCAGGTGGCTCGTTACGAGTATTTTGTGAAAAATCGTCTAAGCCCCAGGTACGTAACTACCAACACCTCATTGCTGACCACCGAGGTTGACGACTTTATCAAGTTCTGGTCGCCCGACACAGCCTTTGTAGAATATGCCAACGAGTATGAGTTAGTTACTGCGCTGAAGGAAAAAGAGAAGCAGTACATTGACCAAATCAAACGCAACCGGGGTGCCGATGAAGACATCGTGAGCACCATTGAGCTGAGAAAGCTGCTGATGGACAAGGGAAATGAGGAGTAAAGGCTTCTTTAAGGACTTTAGGTAAAATATTAACAGAGGCAGAGCCTCTAAAGTCACTACCTTGATTCAAAATGAAATGGTGTGCTTTTTCATATCTGTTGCCGACATGGCTATTCCTTTTTGGCTGTCACCCTGAAGGTTCGCCACTATGCATATCCTATGGCGATATTCCTCCACCACCTTACGACAATCCTGTTTGGCACCCTAATGAAGCCCTGATTGGCTTTAATTATATCCCAATTAAAGAAGTTAGGTATAAAACTGGATCAAAATGTAGTCCACATGCTGAATATATTTTTGAATACGACTCGGCTGGTTTTTGGTTAGTTAATGTTGACGGTACTAACCAAAGGAGAGTAATAACTTATCCCCTTCTTAGCCCGGCATGGAGCCCCGACGGTAAATGGATAGTGTTCGGAAGAGGTGCCCAGATATTCAAGATGGCATTTGATGGTCAAGCCTTTGATACTGCCCGGGTGGAGCAGCTGACAGAGAAGGGTAGAAACTTCTTTCCAACGTGGAGTCCAGACGGCGAGTGGATCGCATTTGACTCGGATGCAGAAAGCCCAACCGGCTCGAAATATATCTGGAAGATGCGTAGCGACGGCTCCTCAAAAAGGAGAATAGCACTTAACCCTGAAAAGGACGCTGCAAGAAGCCCGTACTGGGGTCCAAATTTTAATATTGTTCACTACCGCTATACCGTAAGCAATGGGCTTAGCAGCACCGAAGTCTTCGAAATGGACTCTTCGGGAGGTAATTTATGCAGAATTACAACTAATGATTACGACGAAAGGTGGCCGAGATATTCATATGATGGTAAAATATTAGCCTTTATTTCACTCAATCCGGTGGCCGGTATGCAAGTTGTGGCAACCGACTCCAAGGGAAAATCTTTTACCCAAGTCACCACGGCAGGCGCCAGCAACTTTTCATTTTCCCCCGACGGAAGAATCGTGTACACACATTACAATTACGACATCATAGATTCTGAAAAGGGTACTCTATGGATAGTTAATCAGGATGGTTCTGACCCAGTTCAACTAACATTCAATAGCGCTTTGGAGAACAATTGATCTATAAGCTACCACGGAGGGAGAAGGGAGTTATTCTATCGACCTACCGGGTAATCAAGATCGGTAGTTGCCAGCTAATTCAAGTAAAAGCAACCACTAATACCCATCTCCATTACATTATTTGACTTGTTTTAGTACCTTACTGTTTGGAGTGTCCAATAATACACTCAACTTAAGCTCAACACTCTAAACAAATTCGCTGATGGAAGACAAATGGCACAAACAATACTGGCAGAGAAACCTCCGCTACCTCTCTATACTTCTCATTATCTGGTTTCTTGCGTCGTTTGGCTTCGGGATTTTCTTTGTCGACACCCTTAACACTGTGAGATTGGGTGGCTTCAAACTCGGTTTCTGGTTTGCCCAACAAGGCTCCATCTACATATTCGTCGTACTCATCTTTTTGTACGTTCGCTGGATGAACAAGCTGGACAAGAAGTACGACGTTGACGAAAAATAACCTGCTTAAACCTACTTAGAAAATGGATGTACAAACCTGGACCTACATTATCGTAGGCTTCACTTTCGCTATTTACATCGGCATCGCCATTTGGTCGAGGGCCGGCAGCACCAAAGAATTCTATGTGGCCGGAGGAGGTGTTTCGCCGCTCGCCAATGGCATGGCCACTGCCGCCGACTGGATGTCAGCAGCCTCCTTCATTTCAATGGCCGGACTAGTTTCGTTCATGGGCTACGATGGCACTGTTTATCTCATGGGCTGGACAGGCGGTTACGTGCTGCTTGCACTCTTGCTTGCGCCCTACCTAAGGAAGTTTGGCAAGTTTACAGTGCCTGACTTTATTGGCGACAGGTACTACTCCAACCTCGCCAGAACTGTGGCTGTTATCTGCGCCCTGTTCGTTTCGTTTACTTATGTTGCCGGCCAAATGAGAGGCGTGGGCATTGTCTTCGCTCGTTTTCTGGAAGTGGATATCAATACCGGTGTTATTATTGGCATGTGCATAGTTTTGATCTATGCCGTTCTGGGTGGCATGAAAGGCATTACCTACACCCAGGTGGCCCAATATTGCGTCCTGATTTTTGCCTACATGGTGCCCGCTATCTTCATTTCCCTGATTATGACGGGCAACCCGATTCCCCAGCTAGGCTTTGGCAGCGAGCTTTCTGATGGCACCTACCTTCTGGACAAACTAGATGGCCTGCATCAGGAATTGGGCTTTGCCGCCTACACCACAGGCAAAAAGACCATGATTGACCTGACATTTATTACGGCCGCTCTCATGGTCGGTACCGCTGGGCTTCCCCATGTGATCGTAAGGTTCTTCACCGTTCCAAGAGTAAAAGACGCCAGAATTTCGGCCGGCTATGCACTTATCTTTATCGCTATTCTCTACACTACCGCACCAGCCATAGCAGCTTTTGCAAGAACTAACTTCATCTCCACCGTCCACAACAAAGAGTACAGCAGTCTACCCGAGTGGTTTTCGAATTGGGAAACGACCGGGCTCATCAAGTTTGACGACAAAAACAATGACGGCATCGTTACCTATGGGGCTGATGCCAACACCAACGAACTGACCATCGACCCAGACATCATGGTGCTCGCCAATCCTGAAATCGCCCGGCTCCCCAATTGGGTCATTGCCCTGGTAGCAGCAGGCGGGCTCGCAGCTGCTTTATCAACTGCAGCAGGCTTGCTACTCGTGATCTCCACGTCTATCGCTCACGACCTCATCAAAAAACAAATTGCTCCTGACCTCTCCGACAAGAACCAACTTTGGTTTGCCAGAGGTGCGGCATTGCTGGCTGTGATAGTCGCTGGCTATTTCGGCATCAATCCCCCCGGCTTTGTGGCAGCAGTTGTCGCCTTGGCTTTTGGCCTGGCAGCCGCATCCTTTTTCCCGGCCATTATCATGGGCATTTTCTACAAAAGAATGAACAAAGAGGGAGCCATCGCAGGCATGATCGCCGGCCTGGGCATCACCCTGTTTTACATGATGCGATACAAGCTGGGTTGGATAGGTGGGCCAACGACCTCGGCCGACTGGTGGTTTGGCATTTCTCCAGAGGGATTTGGCACTGCGGGCATGTTCGTCAACTTTGCTGTCTCACTTGTTGTTTCACGGTTTACACCGGCACCTCCGGAAGATGTGCAGGAAATGGTGGAAAGTATCCGTTACCCGAGAGGCGCCGGAGGTGCTACACACAGCTAATGTGTGCGCCAACAATTTACTCATCCATTTGAGGCATTGCGGTTGTGAACGTTTTTACTTTTGGGTAACTTGAACCGATAGATTTTTGTAACACATACCATACAGAAAGGGAATTGAGATGACGGATAAAATACAAACCCTCAGCGGGTATATTCACGAGTACCAAAAGAGTGTGAATGAGCCGGAGGCTTTCTGGTCAAGAATTGCTGAAAACTTTTATTGGCGGAAGAAATGGGACAAAGTAGTGGAGTGGGACTTTCACAAACCCACTATCAAATGGTTCCGCAATGGTAAGCTCAACATTACTGAAAATATTTTTGAAAGACATCTTTTCACACTGGGTGACCACCCTGCCATTATATGGGAGCCCAGCGACCCAAAAGAAAAAAACAGGGTCATTACCCTTCGGGAATTGTACGAGATGACCTGCCAGTTTGCCAACACCATGAAAAAGAATGGTGTAAAAAAGGGC
The DNA here is from genome assembly GCF_963974565.1 of uncultured Imperialibacter sp. Classification (NCBI taxonomy): domain Bacteria; kingdom Pseudomonadati; phylum Bacteroidota; class Cytophagia; order Cytophagales; family Flammeovirgaceae; genus Imperialibacter; species uncultured Imperialibacter sp. Next base: position 36,723 of record NZ_CAXBCJ010000005.1, read on the forward strand.
GACAGGGTTATTATTTATATGCCTATGGTGCCTGAGGCAGCTGTTGCCATGATGGCATGCGCCAGAATCGGTGCCGTGCATTCAGTGGTTTTTGCAGGCTTCAGTTCCACTTCGCTGGCCGACCGAATCAATGATTGTGAGGCAAAAATGATTCTTACTTCCGATGGAAACTTCCGGGGCAATAAAGCCATCGATGTGAAAGGTGTGGTAGACGAGGCCATAGAGAAAACGACGACCATTGAGAAGGTCATCGTTTTCAAAAGAACCGGGTCTGCTGTCACCATGAAGCCTGGAAGAGACCTATGGTGGCACGAGGCCATTGAGAGCGTGTCGAAGGAAAACAAGGCAGAGGAAATGGATGCAGAGGATCTGCTATTCATTCTCTACACCAGCGGATCCACCGGCAAGCCCAAGGGCGTGGTGCATACCTGCGGTGGTTACATGATCTACTCACAATACACCTTCCAAAACGTATTTCAGTACAGTGCTGGTGATATATACTGGTGTACTGCGGACGTTGGCTGGATCACTGGACACTCCTATATAGTATACGGTCCGCTTTTGGCAGGAGCCACCACGCTGATGTTCGAGGGCGTGCCCACCTACCCACATCCGGGCCGCTTCTGGGAAATAATAGACAAATACCAGGTGAACCAGTTCTACACTGCCCCAACGGCCATCAGGGCTCTCCAGGCGTACGGATTGGAACCACTGGCTCCCTACAAGCTTGATTCATTGAAAGTAATAGGTTCCGTAGGCGAGCCCATCAACGAAGAAGCCTGGCACTGGTACCACGACCATGTGGGCAAAAATCAATGCCCCCTTGTCGATACATGGTGGCAAACCGAAACCGGTGGTATTATGATTTCTCCGATTCCCGGCGTAACACCTACCAAGCCTTCCTATGCCACCCTCCCACTTCCAGGCATTCAGCCCATCATAGTTGACCCTGATGGCAAAGAGCTGACTGGCAAAAGTGTGCAAGGCAATCTATGCATTAAATTCCCGTGGCCTGGCATGTTGCGCACCACCTACGGCGACCACGAAAGGTGCAGACAGACCTACTTTGGTACTTACCCAGGACTCTATTTCACAGGTGATGGCGTAAAAAGAGACGAAGACGGCTACTACCGCATCCTGGGCAGGGTAGATGATGTCATTAATGTATCCGGACACAGAATGGGAACAGCAGAGGTGGAAAATGCCATCAACGAGCACCCTCTGGTGGTAGAGTCAGCAGTGGTTGGCTATCCGCATGACATAAAAGGCCAGGGCATCTACGCCTTTGTTATTGCCGACATGTCGAACAGAACGGAAGAAAACCTTATCAACGAAATTCGTGAAACAGTAAGCAAGATCATTGGGCCGATTGCAAAGCCTGATAAGATTCAGATTGTGCCAGGCTTGCCAAAAACAAGGTCAGGAAAGATCATGAGACGGATACTTAGAAAAGCTGCGGAGGGTGATGTTTCTAATCTTGGTGACATCTCCACCCTACTGAATCCAGAGGTGGTGGAGCAAATTATCGCTGGCTCGAAGAAGTAGTCGTTTTCTACCAAAGATTTAAAAAGCTTAGACTTCTTTCAAAGAAGCTTCTAAGCTTTTTTCTTTGTGCTTTCATTAGCCCGACTTAAGCACTTTTTTCAGACACCTATTGGGAGAAGTCCCAGCATCCTATTGTTGATATGCGACAGAAGTTACTACGTGAAGGGGCCAATGAACTTTCCTATGAAATAAGAGGCATTGTTAGAAAGGCGGAACAGCTGGAAAAGCTTGGCTACAATATCCTATGGGAAAATATTGGCGACCCTATCCAGAAGAACCGCAGGCTTCCTGATTGGATGAAAGAAATCATTTCAGGGCTCCTCTTCGAAGATGAGACATTCGGATACAGTCATTCCAAAGGAGTACTGCATACCCGTGAGTTTTTAGCAGATCGAAACAACAAAAAAGGCGGTGCTCAAATCACAGCCGACGACATCACCTTTTTTAATGGCCTGGGTGACGCCATAGCTAAAATATATCAGTACCTGATTCCTTCCGCCAGGGTCATAGGGCCCTCGCCTGCTTACTCTACACACTCGTCAGCCGAGGCATCGCATGCCAACAACCACCCGCTGACCTACAAGCTGGATCCGGAAAACTCATGGTATCCGGATTTGGATGACCTCTACAATAAAGTAAAATACAACCCGAACATTGTCGGCATGCTGATCATCAACCCCGACAATCCGACGGGAATGGTGTATCCAAAACCGATTCTGGAACGCATGGTGGCCATTGCGAAAGAGTTTAACCTCTTCATTGTATGTGATGAAATCTACATGAACATCATCTACAACAATGCCGATACCTGCTCTCTAGCGGAAGTAATAGGGGACGTGCCGGGCATGTCCCTAAAAGGGATTTCCAAAGAGTTTCCGTGGCCGGGTGCCCGATGCGGATGGGCTGAGTATTACAACCGTGACAAGGACGCTGAGTTTGCCAGACTTTGCCAGACCATCGACAATGCCAAAATGATAGAGGTGAGCTCTACCAAGCTTCCTCAAAGGGCTATTCCAAGAATCATGTCTGACAGCCGGTACCCTGATTTCATTAAGGCAACCAACAAACGAATTGGTGAAAGAAGTGCCTTTCTGTCAAAGACTTTCAAAGACAATCCGTATATCACCTTCAACGAAACGAACGGTGCATTTTACAATACGATGATCTTCAAACCTGACGCACTTAAGCCCGGCCAGTCGATGCCTATCAGAGATGCCAAAGTCAAACAGTTACTGGATAGCTGGTTTGAAAGCAATAATGGGCCAATGGAAATGGACAAAAGGTTTGTCTACTACCTGCTGGCGGCCAAACAGGTCTGCCTCGTACCTATCTCTTCTTTTTGCTCTGACCTGATGGGCTTTCGCATGACTTTGCTGGAAGAAAATGATGAGATCCGAGACGAGATTTTTAAGAGGATCAAAGAAGGAATTGAGGAGTTTTGCGGTGCTTGATTTCTCTTCAAAGAGCACACAAAAATAACCCCTTCTCATTGCTGAGAAGGGGTGTATTTAAAAGGCAGAATTAATAATCATTTCATCATCCGCTGCAAGATTCGCAAGACTCCGGATCGTCGAGCGAGCACGACATGTCGGCCTGGTTCTTCGCATCCATCTCCTCCAGTTCTGCTGCAGTAGGAACTTTATTCTTTTGCTTTTCCACCGTGAACTTAATCGCATCAGTGGCAGCCTTGGTCCTCAAGTAGTACATGCCAGTCTTCAACCCTAGCTTCCATGCCGTGAAGTGCATAGAAGTAAGCTTACCAAAGTTAGGGTTCAGCATGTGTATGTTAAGGCTTTGGCTCTGGCAGATATATGGGCCACGATCGCCCGCCATTTCCAGAATAGTCTTCTGAGAAATCTCCCAAACCGTTTTGTATAGCTCTTTGATATCATCTGGAATCCCAGGAATGTTTTGAATTGAGCCATTCTCTCCCATAAGCTGATTCTTCATGTCCTCGCTCCAGAGGTTCAGCTTAATCAGGTCTTTCAGCAAATGCTTGTTCACCACAATGAACTCTCCTGACAATACCCGACGGGTGTAGATGTTGGAAGTGTATGGTTCGAAACATTCGTTGTTACCAAGAATCTGCGAGGTAGAAGCTGTTGGCATTGGCGCAACCAATAGAGAGTTACGCACACCATTTTTCTTCACTTCCTGCTTCAGTTTTTCCCAATCCCAACGACCGCTGTCTGGTGTAACACCCCACATATCGAACTGGAAGATACCTTTTGAGGTAGGCGAGCCTTTGAAAGTTTCATAAGCACCTTCTACTTTGGCTATTTCCATAGATGCTTCCATGGCAGCAAAGTAAATGGTCTCGAATATCTCCTTGTTCAGCTGCTTAGCTTCGGGCGACTCAAATGGATAACGCATCAAAATAAACGCATCGGCCAGCCCCTGCACACCTAGCCCAATAGGACGGTGACGCATATTCGACTTGCGGGCTTCAGGAACCGGATAGTAGTTCACATCAATCACCTTGTTAAGGTTTTTGGTGGCTACTTTTGTGATCTCATATAGTTTCTGATGGTCAAACGTGCCATCCTCATTCACATACTTAGGCAACGACAAAGAAGCAAGGTTGCAAACTGCCACCTCATCTGGCGCAGTGTACTCGATGATCTCTGTACATAGGTTAGAAGACTTGATAGTACCAAGGTTTTTCTGATTCGACTTTCTATTGGCCGCATCTTTGAAAAGCATATAAGGAACACCTGTTTCAATTTGTGCTTCCAGTATTTCGAACCAAAGCTCTTGTGCTTTTACTGAGCGACGAGCCTTGCCATCTTTCTCATATTTTTCGTAGAGGCGCTCAAACTCCTCTCCCCAACAATCAGAAAGGCCCGGGCACTCGTTAGGATCCAACAAAGACCATTCACTGTTCGACTCTACCCTTTTCATGAAAAGGTCTGGAATCCAAAGTGCATAGAAAAGGTCACGGGCACGAAGCTCTTCTTTACCGTGGTTTTTCTTCAGCTGAAGAAAATCGAAAATATCAGCATGCCATGGCTCTATGTAAATAGCAAAACTTCCCTTGCGCTTTCCACCACCCTGGTCAACATAACGAGCTGTCATGTCAAAATTGCGAAGCATTGGTATGATGCCGTTAGAAACACCGTTAGTTCCCCTGATATAAGATCCCGTTGCTCTAACATTGTGAATGCTCAGTCCGATACCACCAGCAGACTGAGAAATCTTGGCGCACTGTTTTAAAGTATCATAAATGCCGTCGATGCTGTCGTCCTTCATTTGAAGAAGGAAACAAGATGAAAGCTGTGGCTTGGGCGTTCCTGCATTGAACAATGTAGGCGTCGCATGAGTAAACCATTTTTCTGACAGCAGATTATAGGTTTCAATCACAGAATCGATATCGTCCATATGAATACCTACAGCTACTCTCATCAGCATATGCTGCGGACGCTCCACCACTTGTCCGTCAAGCCTGATCAGGTAGGAGCGCTCCAGTGTTTTGAAGCCGAAGTAATCATAACCGAAGTCACGGTCATATATAATAGAAGAATCGAGATGAGCGGCATTCTCTTTTATCACCTTCCACGCTTCCTTTGAGATCAAAGGAGCATTTTCGCCAGTTTTAGGATCCACGTAGGTGTAGAGTCTCTTCATTGTGTTGGAGAACGACTTGCTGGTAACCTTGTGCAGGTTGCTCACAGCAATACGGGCAGCCAGAATGGCGTAGTCCGGGTGCTTGGTTGCCATGCTTGCTGCTGTTTCAGCAGCAAGGTTGTCTAGCTGCTGGGTCGACACCCCATCATACAGACCGTTAATTACCTTCATGGCAACTTCAACAGGGCTAATATAATCTGCATTGAGTGCGTAGCAGAGTTTCTCGATTCTGGCAGTGATTTTGTCAAATTTCACTGACTCTCTGTGACCATCTCTCTTAATTACTAACATATCTATGGTTTATCAGGTATTGGTGGTGGTGATTAAAATTCTTCGTCTAGTGAGAACTTGTGTGAGTCCTTGTCATTGTTATTCATAACGCCCGCTTTCTGGTATTCAGCCACTCTTTTCTCAAAAAAGTTGGTTTTTCCCTGGAGCGATATCATTTCCATGAAGTCGAACGGATTGGTTGAGTTATACAACTTAGGGCAATGAAGCTCATCCAGCAATCTGTCAGCTACAAACTCAATATACTGGCACATGAGGTCAGCGTTCATACCAATGAGTTTCACCGGAAGGGCGTCTGTAACAAACTCTTTCTCAATTTCCACAGCATCGGATATGATTTTCTGGAGTGTTTCAACTGGCAGCTTGTTTTCTACGTGGTTGTTGTAAAGCAAGCAAGCAAAGTCGCAGTGCAGTCCTTCGTCTCTGGAGATCAACTCATTTGAAAAGCTAAGCCCTGGCATCAAACCACGCTTCTTCAACCAGAAGATTGAGCAGAAACTGCCTGAAAAGAAAATACCCTCAACGGCAGCAAAGGCCACGAGTCGCTCCTGAAACGATCCTTCGTCTATCCAGCGAAGCGCCCAGTCTGCCTTCTTTTTCACACAATCCATCGTGTCGATAGCATTGAAAAGAAGATCCTTCTCTTTCGCATCTCTCACGTAGGTGTCAATCAACAATGAGTATGTCTCGGAGTGAATGTTTTCAATCGCAATTTGAAAGCCATAGAAAAACTTTGCCTCAGTGTACTGTACTTCCGAAACAAAATTCTCAGCAAGGTTCTCATTCACAATACCATCGCTGGCAGCAAAGAAGGCAAGCACATGTTTAATAAAATGCTGCTCGCCCTCGTTCATATTGGCCCAGTCCTTCAGGTCATGGCTAAGGTCAATTTCTTCAGCCGTCCAAAAACTCGCTTCAGCTTTTTTATAAAACTCCCAGATATCGTGGTGCTTGATGGGGAATAGAACGAACCTGCTATTGTCTTCCTTCAGTATTGGCTCCTCAATTGCTTTTGTCGACATATTAACTACTTGTTACTAATTCAAAATCTTATTTCTCCTGGTCTTACTTTCTTCCTTTTGTAGGTCGGTCTCGTTAAATACAATGACTTAGAGCCACCATTCCATACTGAGCAGGTGATATCTTGGAATAGTGCTATAATGTATTTAAAAACGAAAGGCCCGACTGGATTGGCCTGATGAGAGTGAAACCCCCTCAAAAAACAAGCAGTACAAATATGTGAAAACGGTTGAAAAAATCAAAAGTGGTTTCATGCACAAAGTTACGTTATTAAAATAGTGCAAAAAAATTCATAACATACTGAAAACTAAAAACTTATGACTTTATATCGGAACTTCTACTTCATTTCATTTTCGCTGTATTCGCAGTCGAAAAAAAGTTAAATTATTTTAGTGTCAACTATGGGTTGTATCTCTTGACAAGACCCTTGTAAAATATATATTATAGTTATACCTTTGCAGTCCTTTTTACAACAAAAGTTTTAAGAACAACGGATATGTACGCTATCGTAGACATCGCCGGAAAGCAGTTCAAAGTAACAAAAGACCAATTCGTTTATGCCCCTAAAATGGCTGGCGAAGAAGGCGCTTCCGTCGAATTTGAAAATGTGCTACTTGTCGACAATGACGGCAAAGTAGCGGTTGGTACTCCTACCGTAAAAGGAGTGAAAGTGTCAGGTAAAATCCTTGGGCACGTTAAAGGTGACAAAGTGATTGTCTTCAAAAAGAAGCGTCGTAAGAGCTACAAAAAGAAGAACGGTCACCGTCAGCAGTTTACAAAGGTTTTAATTGAAAACATTAAATAGTAAAAGACCATGGCACACAAGAAAGGCGCAGGTAGTTCCAGAAACGGCCGTGAATCGCATAGCAAAAGACTAGGCGTGAAAATATTTGGTGGCCAGTTGGCAAAAGCAGGAAATATCCTTGTTCGCCAGAGAGGCACTACTCATCACCCAGGTGAAAACGTAGGTTTGGGCAAAGACCACACCCTGTTCGCACTAGTGGAAGGCACTGTTAACTTCAAAAAAGGCTACAAAGACAGATCTTTTGTTTCTGTTGAGCCAGCTGCGAAGTAATTAACTAATCTATTTTATATGGAAGCCCTGTTGAGTGATCGACAGGGCTTTCGTTATTTTAGAGATGTGCTCCAGGCATAACATCAGCCAAGCAGTAACCGTCTATTTATAATTCATAATTTTCCCAATATTAAACTGTACATTTTTTAGAAGCTAAAATTGACTAACTTATACAACAGTTCCGTTTTTATCGTTAATTTGCACCAAACCATTTAGCTCGATGCGCAAATTTTCTTTTGTAGGGTGCGCCTATCTTCTGCTTTTCTGTATGCCACTGCATCTTTCCGCCAGTGTTGCAAGCCAAATGCACGCACAAGTCTCCAGGACTTTTGAAACAAACCCGTTGTCAGAAAATGGATTTGCAATGGAAACCGAAATGGCTGAAAACCTGGAAGAGGAAGCTTTGGGACTTTTTGGCCCAGGAAACAGAAAGAAGAAAAGACACAAGGAGAAGAAGAAAAGAATGGGGGGCCACAAAAATCTTCAGGAAAAAATCAATCAAAAAGGCATCTTTGGTAAACAAAAGAAAAATAGCGGCATAGGGCAAAACGTATTGTTTCTGGTAGTGCCGGCGGTTGCGGTAGTTGGCCTTGCTTTTTTGTTCGCTGCCAGCACCAAGAACAAAAATGCTGACTCTCTGCTTGATCCCGACCCCAACGGAACCAACTAGCTTACCCGAATAATTTGTAGCTCGCTACTTTCTCAAAGAAGTCACCCACCACACCCGGGTGAATGAAAATGCTGTAAACGATACCAACAATAGCCCCCGTCAGGTGAGCCATGTGATTGATATTATCGCTCATTTGCCGTGACTGATTGATCGTGTAGATCAAATAAAGAACTCCTAAAATAAAGCCGGGCAGCCCAATCAAGCCAAAAAGGTAAATCTTGTTCAAAGGGTTGAATAGAATGCTGCAAAAAACTACCGCAGTCACACCTCCTGAGGCTCCAAGCGATTGATAGTGAATGCTATTTCTATTTTTGAAGTAGCTCGGCACATCCGACAAACCGATTGCTACCAGATAAAACACAATGAATTGAATGCTACTTCCTCCCGAGTAGTAGCCAATAATCTGCTCTGCTGCCTGCCCAAAGAAAAAGAAGGTAAACATGTTGAAGCCCAGGTGCATCCAGCTGTTGTGCACGAAGCCAGACGTCAGAAATCGCCAGTACTCTTTCTTCTCCCTAATGGCATAGGGACTCATGGTGAGTTTGTAAAGCAAATTTGGGTTGTTCAACCCCATGATTGAAATAACGACTGTGACAATCAGGATAATCAGTGTGGGACTCATAATTCAGGTGAATAGCTATTTTGGAGCGTCAATTTTTAGTTCTCTCGGGCAATGAGGTAGTCAGCAAAATCCTTCATCGTCTGTTTTCTACTGTCCGGCAAAGAAAGTTCGGAAAGCTGCTTCAATGCAAGACGAAAGTAATCATTCATTTTTTGATCAGTCAGCTCCCTGATCCCATTTCGATCATATATTCCCTTGACCGCTTCTACCTTTTCGTCCGTATCAAAGTCCTTCATCATCAGCCAATTTTCGAGCTGCCGTTTGTCATCTCCCGTAGATACCCGAAGGGCTTGTATCAGCAAAAACGTTTTTTTGTTGGCAATAATATCTCCACCCACCTGTTTTCCGAACTTCGCCTGATCGCCATATACATCCAACAGGTCGTCTTTCAATTGAAATCCGATGCCAATGTTTTCGCCAAAGCTTTTCAAAAGTTGAGCGTCATGGACACTGGCGTTGCCTAGTACCGCACCTAACTCCAGGCTAAAGCCCAGCAGCACGGCTGTTTTGAGCCGAATCATTTCGATGTAGTCAGCTTCGGTCACGGCGTCCAGCTTTTCAAAATTCATGTCGATTTGCTGGCCCTCACACACCTCAACCGCACACTGATTAAAAGAGCGAATGATGCCTGGCAGTTTTTCACCCGGCACCTCCAGTAGCAGGTCATAAGCCTTCACCAGCATAGTGTCGCCAGAAAGGATGGCTACATTGTTGTCCCATTTTTCATGAACAGTGGCCTGACCTCTACGCAACGGCGCATTATCCATAATGTCGTCGTGCATGAGCGTAAAGTTATGGAACACCTCCACAGCCAAAGCTGGACGAAGGATTGATGCTACATCGTCTCTGAAAAGCTTGTAAGCAAGAAGGGCCAGGATAGGCCGCATTCTCTTACCGCCCAAATCCATGATGTACCTGATTGGTTCGTATAGTTCTCTGGGGTGTTTACCAAATTCAAATTTGGTCAGTTCCTTGTTAAGGAGTTCTGTGTACTGACGCAGCAGCTCTGTCATTTTTCGTTAGCAAATTCCAAATCGATTGTCCGGCGATCAATATCTGTATTGGTGACTTTCACTTTTACCTCGTCGCCAAGCGTGATCATCCGCTTATTGTTACGACCAATAATCCGGTAATTTTGTTCATCAAATTCGTAATAATCGTCGTTCAGGTCGGCCAGCCTCACCATGCCCTCGCATTTGGTTTCGATGATTTCCACATAAATGCCCCACTCGGTAACGCCAGCCACAATACCGTCAAATATTTTGTCGGCCGCCATTGACATGAACTCCACCTGCTTGTATTTAATAGACGCTCTTTCGGCGTCAGCTGCCCTTTTCTCCATGTCGGAGCTGTGCACGCACATGGGCTCATATTTGTCTTGCTCTACCGACTTACCCCCTTTCAGGTAGTGGGCCAGCAGCCGGTGCACCATCATGTCGGGGTAACGCCTGATGGGCGAGGTGAAATGTGAATAGTGTGGAAATGCCAGACCAAAGTGCCCGTTGGCCGCTGTGGTGTACTTTGCTTTGGCCATGCTTCTGATGGCCAGCGATGTCAGCACATTTTGCTCCGGCTTTCCTTCAATCTCGTCAATCAACTTATTAAGTGTTGACGAAAGGTTCTCATCCGTCAGGTCGATCTTATGCCCAAACTTCTTGGCGAACAGGGTGAAGTTGTGGAGTTTCTCCTCGTTAGGTGAATCGTGGGTACGATACACAAATGTCTTTCTTCCACTTTCAGTTTTTTGCCCAAATACGAATTCGGCTACCCGCTTATTGGCCAGCAGCATGAACTCCTCAATGAGCTTGTGTGCGTCCTTTCTTATTTTGGGCACAATACCCAGGGGTTTGCCCTGCTCGTCAAGCTTGAACTTCACTTCAATGGTTTCAAAGTTGATGGCTCCATTTTTATACCGCTTGTTTTTAAGCAGCTTGGCCAGGTCGTTGAAAACTTTCAGCTCGTTGCAATAGTCGCCAACGCCAGCTTCGATGACCGCCTGGGCTTCTTCGTAACTAAAGCGCCGGTCGGAATGGATCACTGTTCTTCCAAACCACTCGTTGACAATTTTTCCGCTGCTCTCCATCTCAAAAACTGCTGAGAATGTCAACTTGTCTTCGTTCGGCCTTAATGAGCAAAGTGCGTTGGAAAGCTTCTCAGGAAGCATTGGCACGGTACGATCCACCAGATAAACAGACGTGGCTCTGGAGTAGGCCTCTTTTTCAAGAATGGTTTCTTCCTTCACATAATGGGTTACATCGGCAATGTGCACGCCAATTTCGTAGTTTCCATTTTCAAGAAACTTGATAGAGAGCGCATCATCAAAATCCTTGGCATCCTCCGGGTCGATGGTGAATGTGGTAACGCCTCTGAAGTCCCTTCTGGCTGCTATCTCCTTCTCAGGAATAGTCTCCGAAATCTTATCTGACTCCGAAATCACCTCATCGGGGAATGTAAACGGGAGGTCAAACTCAGCCATGATTGAGTGAATCTCGGCCTCATTTTCACCCGCCTTGCCCAATACCCGCACCACTTTGCCTACCGGGCTCTTATTGGTTCTGTCGTGCCATCGGTCAATTTTTACGATGACCTTATCATTGGTCGTTGCATTATTGATATGCTCGGGGTAGACAAAAATATCGTTATGGATCTTTCTGTTATCCGGAATGACAAAGGCAAATCTCTTGGATAGCTGAAGCTTTCCAACAAACTCATCCTTTTTACGCTGGACAATTTCCGTTACCCTGCCTTCCCGGTGCTTCTTGCCGTGGAACTTGCCCGAAAGCTCGAATTTCACCGTATCACCATCCACAGCAAACTCAAGATCGTCCGTTTTCACGTATACATCTTCATCCAGTTCGGCGCAAATAATGTAGGCAAAGCGTGAGTTAACATGGTCGACAACGCCTACCAAAGCCGATGGCATTTGCTGGCTAACGAACCGGCCATCTCTGTTTCGGCTTATAATCCCTTCGTCTTCCAGACGAAAGGCAACTTCAGAAACAAGGTTTTTAGATTTCTTATCACGAACACCGAGCGTTTGTATCATTTGCCTGATAGACCAGGGCTTGCCCGATTGTTGTCTGAACAGATGTAGAACTGATTCTTTGATCTGTCCTGCAGATATTGTCTTTCTTCCTGGTGATTCTCCGCTGTTTTTTCTCTTCTTATTATTCTTTTTACTCATGTAGGAGTTTTCTTACAAAAAATTATGGGTCAATGCAGGTTCTGCATCAATTAACTGTTGGGTGTAGTCTGATGTTGGGTTGGCCAACACTTTTTCAATCTCTCCCGTTTCTTTTACTTCACCTTCTGCCATCACTGTCAGGTAATCGCACGTGTGGCGGAGAGCTGCAAGATTGTGCGATACCAGCAGAACGCCCAAGTTACGCTCTTTTTTCAAGTAAAGGAAAAGATCGAGAATTTCAGCCTGTATGGATTGATCCAACGAGGAGGTAGGCTCGTCGCAAAGCAAAATCCTGGGCTGTAGCGCCAGCGACCTGGCAATTGCCAGGCGTTGTTTTTCGCCACCAGAAAGCTGACTGGTATGGCTTTTCAAAAGTCCCTTCGGCAGCCTCACCCAGTCTAATAAGTCTTTTATGGTAGTTTTAGTTTCATTTTGGTTTTCGGCGATGGCTTCATTGAGTATTTGCTCCATGTTTTGACGAGGATCGAAAGCGCTGGAAGGGTTCTGATAAACCACCTGAACAGCTCTTCGGAAGGCCACCAGCTCATCGGCAGTCAGGGTGTTGACAGACCTGCCCTGATAATACAACTTATCGAAATGTTCCGGGTACAAGCCAGCCAGCGTCCGCATTAGAGTGGTTTTCCCCGACCCGGAAATACCCGCTACCCCACTTATCGCTCCCTGGTAAAGCTCCAGTGACACCGATTGAACGGCTTTGACGGCTTTATTTCTGCGCCAGAAAAATCCAGTTGGCTGGTAGACAAAGTCCAGATTCTGTACAGCCAAAACCGGAGCGTTCCTGTGGGAAAGCCGTTCGGGTTCTTCCTTTCGGGACACCAGCCGCTTATGTGCGTCAATTAAACTGCTGGTGTATGTTTCCCCGGGCCGATCCATTATTTCTTTGGTCACCCCATATTCAACTACTCTTCCACTGTTAAGCACCATCAGCTTGTCGCACATAGGTCCCACAATTGACAGGTCGTGGGTAATAAATACAAGCGCCACCTTCTCCTTTTTGGAAAAATCTTTGAGAAGTCGCAAAATGGCTGCCTGATTCACGGTATCAAGTGCTGTTGTCGGCTCATCAGCGATGATGAGGCTTGGCCGGGCAATCATAGCCATCGCTATCAGCATGCGCTGTAGCTGCCCCCCGGAAAGTTGATGCGGAAGACTGCCCAGCACCCTTGCGGGATCATCAATGCCAGCCCTTCGCACCAGGTCATGGGCCTCCTCAGGTTGAAACTTGATTCCTAAAGCCTGGCACTGATCCTGCCATTGCCTGAGGAGAGTGGTTACCGGAAAGCTTGCCTCCAGCGGCGACTGGGGAATGTAAGCAATGGAGCGCCCTCTCAGTACGCCGATTTGATCTTCAAGTGGTTGACCTTCCCAACTAATACTTCCAGAGAGGTCAAGCCTTTCATCCAGCAAATGCAGCATGCTATGTGCCAGCAAGGATTTTCCCGCACCACTTTCGCCGAGTATACCCAGCGACTCACCGGGCGCTATCGACAGCGAAACATTGTCAAGTAAATTTTGCAGTCCAAACCGGACGGTGAGTTCCGAAATATTGAGCAGCACAGGTGGGTCGGAAGTCATTCGTTAAAATCTACAAACAATATTTTATCCTTTGGAATAGTCGGTTGTTGATGCAGCCTAAGGAAGACCTGAGCAGTTGCTACCACATCGTTTTTGCAGTAACGGGCAATTCTATCAATGTCTCCGGTGCCATAGTAAACTTCATTTACCATGCTTCCATCAATATCATCTTTTGGAGACGGAATTCCCAAAACTGTTGTGAGAAGTTGCAAAGAGGTAAAGCTCTTTCTGTCTCCGTACTTCCACATTTCCATCGTGTCGAGATGAGGTACTTCCCAGGGTTTTTTGCCTTCGAGCCGTAGAATATCGGGCAACGATATGCCATGAATAGTCATTCTTCTGCATAGATAAGGGTAATCAAATTCCTTTCCGTTGTGAGCACAAAGGAAGTAGCCCTGATTGAACTTTTGCTCCATTAATTTTTGGAAGCTTGTAAGCAACTGATGCTCATCGTTGCTACTCAGGGATGTCACCCTCAACTCAACACTTTTATCTTCATTGAAAGCAAAGTACCCAAGCCCAATAACGATTACCTTTCCGAATTCGGAGTAAATCGCCGCCCGGTTTTCATACATTTCAGCGGCATCGACTTCTTCATTCCCCCCTGAAAGACTAACAGCCTTTTTACTCCAGAGTTTTTGCCAAATTGGGTCGAGTTCATCAAATTTTCGTGCTCCTGCTACGGTTTCAATGTCTATAAAAAGAATTTTCTTTGGTGCGCTGTCTGCCATGCCACAATATTTTTTCTATTAAAATAGAAAAATAATCACGGATGCAAGACACCTTCAAGCCCTATCTCATCGATGTAGCTCAAATTATCTTCTAAAATGGTATCAGGGACAAAAATATATTTCTTATCGTACAGCTGCCTGCCTATAAAATAGCTGACCCAGTATTCATTGTTAAGGCCAAAAACCTGGGGATGGATGGACTCTACCTGCGTCGCTCCGCTAACATCAATTAATGGGAACATGTGTCGCAGTGTAGAAGTTTTTTGCTGCTCGCCATCTAGTTCGCCATACCCCTTGGAGGTAACCATTACATTTTCCAATGGCTGATCATTTCTATTGATGAGGTACACTACCCACTCCTCTTCTTCGTCGGCTGTTGGCCTTTTAACCACCGCAAGTGTAACATCTTTTACAGGCAAAAAGGGAATGTCTTTCTTCATGCGGTCACGAGGTTCATTTCAAATAAAGAAGCTATGTTCTTCAAAAGCCTTTGCTGCACCTCTTCCATGCTCACTTCAAGTTCAAGTTCCTGCTGCAGGGAAGTCACTGCCTTGTCGTCTATTCCGCATGGCACTATGTGCTTGAAATACTCGAGGTTAGTGTTGACATTGAATGCCAGCCCATGCATGGTGACCCACCTGCTCGACTTCACTCCAAGTGCGCATATTTTTCGTGGGTCTTTCTGTTCCTCAAAGTCAAGCCATACGCCCGTAAGCCCGTCAATTCTTCCAGCCTGCACCCCGTACTCAGATAAGGTCATTATCACAGCTTCCTCCAGTAGTCGAAGGTATTTGTGGATGTCAGTAAAGAAATTATCGAGGTCGATTATTGGATACACCACCAGCTGGCCCGGACCGTGGTAAGTGATGTCGCCACCTCTGTTGATCTTGTAGTATGTAGCGCCTATCTCCTTGAGCTCATCATCATCTACCAGCAGGTTTTCCTGTTTCCCACTCTTTCCGAGTGTAAATACGTGCGGATGCTGGCAAAACAGCAAATAATTGGGAGTGTGTTTCTGAAGGTCAACGGGCTCATCCCTGTTTTTAATCTTCAGCGCCACCGTCTCGGCAAATAACTTCTCCTGATAGTCCCACGCCTCCTGATAGTCAATTAAACCAAGGGAGATGACTTGCGCAGTTTTGTTTTTGATAGCGGCAGTAGCCTGCATGGTTAGCTGATATAGGATTCCAACATTTTGAATCCCGAAGTAGTTTCAAGCGTTACTTTCTTCAATTCAGCAGGTAGCAGCACACAGTCTCCCATTTTCACTTCTATGCTTCCACCGTCATAAGCTATGTTCAGCTCACCGCTCATGCATACGTAAATAATAAACGAGTCGAGGTAGTGATAGTCACGCTCAATGTCCTTGGTGCACTCAAGCTTATTTGTGGTAAAATATGGGCTCTTCACGAGCTTCACCGGCTCGTTCAGCTTGTTCTGATACATTGTTTTGTAATGCTCATGGTAAGTGTAATCAATCGCATCCAGCGACTCCTCCACATGTAGCTCTCTCTTGTTACCTTTGTCATCTACCCGGTCGAAATCGTAAATGCGGTAGGTGGTGTCAGATGTTTGCTGAATCTCTGCCAGCAAAAGCCCCTTGCCAATGGTGTGCACCCGGCCCGCTGGCAAATAAAATACGTCATCGTTGAATACCTTTTCGTGGTTCAACACGTCCATTATACGCCCTCTTTCGAAGTAGTCCAGGAACTTCTCCTTAGACATTTTGCGATTGAACCCGGTGATGAGTTGCGCCCCGTGGTCGGCCTGGAAAATATACCACATCTCCGTCTTGCCATGGCCACTGCGGCGGGCCCTGGCCAGTTCATCATTTGGATGCACCTGTATGCTGAGATCATCATTGGCATCGATAAACTTCACCAGCAAGGGAAATTCGTCGCCAAACTTCTCATAGATTTTTTCACCAACCAGCGCCGCTTCAAACTTTTGAATAAGCTCCTTGAGGTTCATGCCTTCCAAATGGCCCTCTGCAACTTCAGAGATATTGCCCTCAACGCCGGAGATTTCCCATGTTTCTCCACAATTCGGGAGGCTTCCAAAGTCTTTGCCCAGGACAGTTTTTATCTTCTGCCCTCCCCAAATTTTGTCTTTGAAGATGGTTTTAAACTTTAAAGGATATAATTTTAGTTGTATCACGTTTATCGAATCTAATCCGCAAATATATAAATGCCTGCCAAGCCACATAACCAAAGCGTAGGGAAAAAAGGAGAAATTATTGCCGCAGACCATTTGAAAAAAGCAGGCTATGAAATAATAGCAAAAAACTACCGGGCTGGCCGGGGTGAAATTGATATAATCTCAAAACTTGCCACCACTCTGATATTTGTGGAAGTGAAAACACGATCCAATGCCAAATTTGGCTACCCGGAGGAAGCTGTGACTCAGAAAAAAGCCGATAAGCTAATAGAAACAGCCCAGACCTATATTGAAGAAATTAATTGGGAAGGCGACATCAGGTTTGATATTATTTCCGTCGACTTACAACGAAACAGTGAGATAATCCACTTTGAGGATGCCTTTCACTAGAGGGGTTACTTTAGCTGCACCATTAATCGCTCCCTGTCATATATCAACTCACCTTTGTCATTCCATTCTCTCAGAATGACTGGGTTGAAGCTTTCATCAAAAGGATCTTTTGAATACTCAACCTCACGCTTTCTCCTGTTCCTGATGGGGTAATACTCCCGCCAAACGCCGACTTTGTGGTCAAACTTATATTCGCCCATTACGGCTATCTGTCCGTTGGCATGAAACGCATAGTAATAGCCTTCTTTCTCACCGTATTCGATGGGAATTACTTCCTTCATTTTGGTTCGTTCAACGTCCCAGTAGGCAATTTTTGATTCCCTTGGCCATCCCTTATAGTACTTTTCCTTGTTCAGGAGAATGTCAGACTTATTGAGTTCTACCCAGCGGCCATGCTTTGTGCCCTTATAGAAAAACCCTTCTTCGAGCACTTGATCACCCAAGACTTTGCGGTACGGGCCGTGCAAAATTCCCGCATACTCTTTATCAATATTTCTGCTGGCTACAATTTTCTTTCTTTTGAAATTGTACCAGTAAATGTCTCTCACATATTCATCTGGCTCCTGATACACTTTCAGGTAGCTAAACAATTCCAGCACCGTGTTCTCTCCAAAGCCCGTTCTGGTGAACCCCTTTTTAGTCTTCACTCCATAGTACACATTCCGCTTCGGCTTTTTCTTCTTGACGTCAATTTTCTCATTCTCCTCGTCCAGGGCATCCAGGTCGATGGTAAGGGGGGAATCATATTTGGGCTCGAACGAAAATTCTTCCTCCTGTGCCCAAAGAGGCCCACTGGCCAGAAGCAGGAATATGAAAATGGAGGCTATTTGATATTTTATTGCCATTGACACTTCAACGAGTAGAAGGGAACGGATATTTTGCGAAAAATAGGAAAAAGAATCCTATTTATCAGGATGAAAGCGCCTGCCAACCTGATCTTCTTGTTGCATGTGATGATATCGAAATGGGCGGCGGCGATTTCAAAAGTGTGCTGTTGCACAATCCAATTAACTCTTACATATTTAGGAACAGAAGGCTGACCAAAACGACCCTATTCTGGCAGAGTCTGGCTAAAATTGTTCGAAACCCTGATACCATGACCAAACCCCTGGCACAACCCTACAAAGTAGTCACTTCCAACCGCTGCCTGCTGGGCGAAGGCCCCGTGTGGGACAGCCAACGACAAGTGATCTACTGGCTGGATATTCTGAATGGCATTATTCATGAGCATAGCCCATCTAAAAACAGCCACCGGCAGATACCCCTGAACGATATGGTTGGAGCAGTGGCCTTGTGCAAAAACGGTGACTTCATTGCCGCCATGAAAAGCGGACTGGCCATAGTTGAACAGGACAGTGGAGCTGTAAAGCCGCTGGTTGATCCGGAAAGTCACCTGCCAGGCAACCGCTTCAATGAAGGCAAGTGTGACCCGGCGGGCCGTTTTTGGGCGGGCACCATGGCCCTGTCGGAAGTGGAAGGAGCGGGTAATCTTTACATGCTCGACACTGATGGCGCCTGCAGTTTAAAAATACCCGGTGTCAGCATCTCCAACGGCCTGGCATGGGCTTCCGACCACAAAACAATGTACTATATCGATTCACCCACCCGAAAGGTGGTCGCTTATGATTACAGCCAGGCAACCGGTGGTATATCCAATCAGCGAGTAGCTATTTCCATTCCAGAGGAAGAAGGCTCGCCCGACGGCATGACCATCGACAGCGAAGGCATGCTATGGATCGGCCACTGGGATGGCTGGCAAGTTGCCCGCTGGAACCCACTAACAGGGCAAAAGCTACTGAGCATCGGCATGCCTGCTGCCCGAATCACATCGTGCACATTTGGTGGAGAAACCCTGCAGGACCTCTACATCACATCGGCCAGAGTGGGGCTCACTGATGAACAGCTCGAAGAGCAGCCACTGGCCGGATCGCTTTTCGTGGTAGAAAATTGTGGGTTCAAGGGGATGGAGGCAGTGAAGTTTGGGTATAGCGAAGCAAGTCTTTGACCAGAACAGCACAAAAAAAGGAAAGCCTCCCATTGCTGAGAAGCTTTCCTGAAACCGATTCGTGAACCTGGAGGGAGTCGAACCCCCAACCTTCTGATCCGTAGTCAAATGCTCTATCCAGTTAAGCTACAGGTCCAGTTATTTATTTTCGGCCATTCCCCAACCATCCCACCAGCTTTCTTGTCATGTTAAACGAGAGGCAAGGCTTTCCGGTTGAATTACTGATCAGGTGCTGAATTTACACCTCATCATTAATTACGGGGTGCAAAGTTAATATATCTTGATTCATTAAAAAAGACTTTGACATTCTTAGTTAGTAATTTTAAGTTATCTTTGCGCTCTATTATTCAAAAAAGCAACGTTTCTATTCATGCAGCGATTCATTTTATTAGCTCTATCGGTATTAACATTCACTTTTACTGCGTCTGGCAATGCCGGCACGGAGCCTAACGACAATAAAGAAACGCAACAAATACATGGCCCAAGGCCTGATCTACCAGGCAAGCTGCTGATCAATTTGGGCTCAAGTTATTTTGTGAATGCTCCGGAAGGAATGAAAACGAAAGTATTTGAATCCCGCCCATTGGATTTATATTATACCTATCACTTCGATATCCCCAGCTTGAAGCTTTCCTTCGTGCCAGGCATCGGATTTGGCTTTGACAGATATAGCTTTAAGAAAGCCGTGGGACTGAGCTACGAAACACAAAATTCGGTCACAAATCTGGTACTTGACTCAATAGCAGATGTAAAAGTATTGAGGAGTAAGTTAATCACTAACTACATAGACGTTCCATTGGAGCTGCGGTTTGTCCCCAACTTGGAAAACAAAGAGCGTAGTGTTTTTGTTGGTGTCGGTGGCTCCATAGGCTATCTATTTGAGGCGCACACTAAGTTCAAGTATGAGGATGATGGAGACAAGAAAATGACCAAGCAGAGAGAAGACTGGAACCTTAACAAAATAAGGTACAGCGTGCATGCCAGATTGGGTATTGGCGGGTTCTCTGTCTACTACAAAATGGGATTGAGCGACGTTTTTCAAAGCGGCAAAGGCCCGAACGGAATCAACGTCACTGCCAATACAATCGGCATCTCGTTCAACGGATTCTAAAGTCAGGCAAAAATCATCATCATCAGATAGCAAAAGCCAACTCCAAGGGTAGCTCCAGCGGCGACTTGGGAAAAACTATGGGCTTGCAGCACCAAACGGGCTGTCATTACCCATCCCAGCACAACAATTGCTGCCACAAAAGGGATAAGTAACTCGCTTCCCGGGAAAATGTGAACCAGGGCCAGGATAAAGCCTACAACGCCACCAATGCCCGCACTGTGAATGCTTATTTTCCAAAAGAAAGTGATTCCGGTTAGCAGCACAATCAGCAAAGTGGTGGTGAGCATCAGTAGCACCAACACCGGATTTAGGGTAAGCTTACTATAAAACATATAGGTGGTTACCCCATAAAAAGTGGCGATAAAAACAAAAGGGACAAGCCTGTCATTTTTATCGTGCATTTGAAGGCTCCTAATGGTAGAGGTGAGGCGAAGGGCCAAAAGACTTAGCACTGGTATGATCAGAGTGGTAGTGGATAGTGCCAGTAGAATGTAGGGCACATTTTCGTCGGCCAGTGGCCTGAAAGCCTGTGGCACGTACCGAAAAATAACAAAAAACATGATCGTCGGCAGAAGAAGCGGGTGAAAGACCACCGATAATGCCTGCATAAAAAACCTTAGCACTAGAGCTCCTTCCTTAATCTGGCCACAGGAATATTTAGTTGTTCCCGGTATTTGGCTACAGTTCGCCTGGCGATTTGATACCCCTTCTTTTTAAGCAATTTTTCAAGTTTATCGTCCGACAGTGGTTTGCGCTTTTCTTCTCCGTCAATCATTTCCTTTAAGAAATGCTTGACCTCTCGGCTACTCACATCGTCGCCAGAGTCAGTAGAAATCCCTTCAGAAAAGAAATACTTCAATGGATAAATACCGAATTCTGTTTGGATAGTTTTGGAGTTAGCCACCCTCGACACCGTGGAAATATCCATGCCTATCTCTTCCGCTATATCTTTCAAAATCATTGGCCTCAGCTTGCTCTCGTCTCCCTCAAGGAAAAAGTCGTACTGGTACTTAATAATCGAGTTCATTGTATTGAGCAGCGTTTGCTGGCGCTGCTTAATGGCGTCGATGAACCACTTGGCCGAATCAAGCTTTTGCTTGACAAAAGTGACGGTCTCCTTAAGTTTCTTGTCCTTCTTGTTGCTCTTGTCGTAGGCCTGAAGCATCTCAGAGTAGTCCCGACTCACCTTCAGCTCCGGTGCATTTCTGGAATTCAATGACAGTTCCAGGTTGCCATGATTATTGAAAAGCATAAAATCGGGAATGAGGTACTGGGTTTTAACAAGGCCAGACCCTACGCCGCCTGGCTTTGGATTGAGGTGGGTAATGAGCTTGATCGCTTCCTTCAGCAGCTCGTCATCCTCAAGTTCAAGCTTCTTTGAAATCTTGTCGTAGTGCTTTTTGGTAAACTCATCAAAGCAGTCGGTCACTACATGATGTGCCAGTTGCGCTACTTCGCCGCCAGTTTCTATTTTCCGGTCGATCTGCAACTGCAAACACTCCTGCAAAGAACGGGCTCCTATGCCCGCAGGATCAAATTCCTGGATCAAATGAAGGATTTCTTCCACTTCATCGGCCTCACATTCTATGTTCTGAGAAAAGGCCATGTCGTTGACTATGGCGTCCAGGTCTCGCCTGATGTATCCGTCGGCCTCAATACTGCCTATCAGCTGCCGGCCAATAGCATACTGACGTTCGTCCAGCTTGAGAAACCCGAGTTGAGAAATCAGTTGCTCTGACAGTGTGGAGCTTTCACTAAATGGCACTTCACGTTCTTCTTCATCGCCACCGGGGCCGTCACCCTGCATTTTATAACCGGCGTAGTCGTCGTCGGGCAAGTATTCGTCAATGTTCAGTTCGTCGCTTGCCGAATTGTCTATATCATCAAAATCATCTGCCTCTTTAGGCTCCTCCTCCTTACCTTCCTCCAACGCAGGATTGATCTCCAATTCCTCTTCGATCCTGGTCTCCAGTTCCGCCGTCGGTACTTGCAGGAGCTTAATGAACTGAATCTGCTGCGGCGACAGCTTCTGACTCAGAGATTGGGTTAAGCCCAGCTTTTGCATACTTCGATTAGTTTAGCCTTTTAGTGCTGTAAAATAAGAAATATAAGGTATTTGGCCATTCTTCCCGCCAACTTCATTACGCAATTCGAATCCATAGGTTGAGTCGGCAATGTCGAAATAGTGGAAAGGCCGCATCCGGTTGATTTTTAATGCCTTTGACCTTTGATAAAAGTACTCAATATAGTTTTTTTGCGGCAATTTTAGAGTTCTCAATCGAGATGAACAAATAGGTTTGGTAAAAATACTGCTACCTTGCGAAAAAAGAGAACCGAGTACTTTTTTAATTAACGAGAAATAAGGTGAGCCAGAAAAAAAGGACTAAAATCAAAGACATTCTTCAGCTAGCAGAAGCAAATGTTACAGTGACTGTGAAGGGCTGGGTAAGGACAAAGCGTGAAAACAAGAATGTTGTCTTTATCAACCTTAACGACGGCTCAACTATCAATAACCTTCAAATTGTTGGCGACCCAACTAAGTTTGACGAGGCAACACTAAAGAAAATCACTACCGGGGCTTCATTGTCTGTTGTGGGCTTACTGGTAGCCTCGCAGGGATCCGGGCAGAAGTTTGAATTGCAAGCAGATACAATTGATGTGCTTGGTGTAGCTGATCCTGAGAAGTTTCCATTGCAACCAAAAAAGCACTCATTGGAGTTTCTTCGTGAGATTGCTCACCTAAGACCCCGCACCAATACTTTCAGCGCCATCCTGCGGGTGAGGCACTCCATGATTTTCGCTGTGCATAAGTTCTTTCACGAAAAGGGCTTTTTCAATATCCACACACCCATTATCACCGCTTCAGATGCCGAAGGGGCAGGGGAAATGTTTCGGGTGACTACGCTTGACCTCGACAAGCTGCCAAAAACGGAAGACGGAAAAGTAGACTTTAAGGAAGACTTTTTTGAAAGAGAGGCAAACCTCACCGTATCGGGGCAGCTGGAAGGTGAGCTGACCGCATTGGCTCTTTCGGAGATTTATACGTTTGGCCCCACGTTCAGGGCTGAAAACTCCAACACCACCCGTCACCTGGCTGAATTTTGGATGATCGAGCCTGAAATGGCATTTTATGACCTGGAAGACAACATGGATCTGGCCGAGGAGATGCTCAAATATCTCGTTACTTATGCGCTGGAAAACTGCCAGGAAGACCTCGCTTTTCTTGAGCAGAGAGCCAAAGATGAAGAGAGCGCTAAAAAGCAGGAAGAAAGAAGCGAGCTCAGCCTTTTAGAAAGGTTGCGCTTTGTGGCTGACAATGAGTTTGTGCGCCTCACTTATACAGAAGCCATCGATATCCTTAGAAATAGCAACTACAACAAGAAAAAGAAGTTCCAATACCTGATTGACGCCTGGGGCGCTGATTTGCAGTCGGAGCATGAACGCTATCTGGTTGAAAAACACTTCAAAAAGCCAGTAATTTTGATCAACTACCCAAAAGAGATCAAGTCGTTCTACATGAAGCAAAACGACGATGGCAAAACTGTCGCAGCCATGGACATCCTGTTTCCAGGCATCGGCGAAATTGTCGGCGGCTCTCAAAGAGAGGAGAATTATGACAAGCTCACCAACAGAATGAAAGAGCTTGATATGGATGCAGAAAGCATGTGGTGGTTTCTGGACACCAGAAGGTTTGGAACCGTGCCCCATAGTGGCTTTGGGCTTGGCTTCGAAAGGCTGATGCTGTTTGTTACAGGCATGAGCAACATTAGAGACGTGATACCCTTCCCAAGAACGCCCGGGAACGCAGAGTTTTAATTCCGTACAAACAAAAGAGGCAGCCCGACGAATAGGAGCTGCCTCTTTTATTTCACAGTAAGGTTGTATCGTTAGTTCTTAAGAAACTTGATTGCTTTTTTGTATCTGGTATAGTCATCCTTGATGATCAGGAAGTAATACCCTGAATTGAAAGTTTTCACAGGAATCTTGTAAGTATCCTTCGCCACTTCTTCAGGCTCTATTCTAATCGTATTCCCAATGATGCTGTGCATCTCAAATTCCACTTTCTTCAAGTTAGAATCTTTTATCTCCACCATAATAAACTCAACGGCGGGGTTAGGATATACTTCGATCTGATTTTTCAACTCCAGTGTGGGAGTTTGTCTGAAGGCGCTTTCAGCAGTCACTTGCTCCTTGTCTTCGGCAGATTGTGCAAACCCGTTCACCCCTAGAAGGGCAACAAGAAGCAATCCGATGACAAATTTAATGAAGCGCATAATCTACATAGGTAAAGCCAACATGGCTATGTAACAAAGTACGAAAAAAAAATAGTAATGTTCTAATGCCTAATTGAAATTTTTGAATGCCTTTTTCGTTATATGCGGTTTCCTTAAAAAAGGAGGTCAAATGGAAGGGAAAATTAGGTCAGGCGCAAAATTCAGCTCTAAATTTACAATTTTCTAAACGCCGCTGGAAGAAAATCAACAATGTCAGAGGCGATTAAACCATATTCTCCCCTGGATTGAGCACTCAAATCGCCTGAAATTCCGTGGAGTAAGACTGCTAAACGTGCACTTTTCGTCGGAGAAAATGACTGGGATAGCAGTCCGGCTGCAATGCCGGTGAGTACATCGCCGCTTCCTGCAGTGGCCATCCCGGGATTTCCGGTGCTGTTAAAATAGACCTCTCCGGATGGCGTGCTGATGCTGCTGTACGCTCCTTTTAGCACCACAATCAACTGGTGTTTTTTTGACAACTCTATTTGCTTGTTCAACCTTTCGTAGTCATTGTGCCAGTCGCCTACCAGTCGCCTGAACTCCCCAGGGTGGGGTGTTAGTATGCTGTTGGCTGGCACCCGCTCCAGGAGCCCTGGATTTCTGCTTAAGATATTGAGTGCGTCAGCGTCTATGACCATTGGCCTTGAAACAGTCTTCAGAACCCTTACAAAAGCCCTAACCGTGGCATTATCCGTGCCAACGCCTGGCCCGATAGCGACGCAATCAAAGTTTGACAAATCGCCTGGGATTCGGGTAATATGTTCATTATTGGCATCCTCGCTGACCATGGCTTCGGGCACAGCGGTGTGAATGGGCGTTACGGCACAGCCTGACGTATGCACCGTTAGCAGCCCCGCACCAGCCCGCATGCAAGCTTTTGAAGAAAGAATAGCAGCGCCTACTTTACCTTTACTCCCAGCAATCAGCAGCGTACGTCCTGCATCGCCTTTGTGAGCAAACCTGGGTCGGCCAGGCAGCTTCAGATCCTCATCCCCCACCCTCTGATAATAGTAGGAACATTCCACTTCCTTCATAAACTGAGACGAAAGCCCAATGTCAACCGACTTCCATTCACCCACATACGGGTAGTTTTCAGGCAAAAGAAAGGCTAGTTTAGGTGCCTGAAATGTAATTGTAATATCGGAATGGAACGCTATTGCACCATTCTGGGGCTGGTCGCAAAAAAGCCCGGAGGGGATATCAATGGCCATTTTGCTGGCTTTAATGCCATTCAAAAAATCTATTAGTTTCGCATAGTCCCCATCAACCGGCCTGTTCAGACCTGAGCCAAACAAAGCATCAACTATAACCAGCTTGTCCGGGATGTCCGCAGCGTATATCTCCGACGCTTTAGCCACGCTGACAGCACCCGAAAGGCGGTTAAGGTTGACCCTGAAGTCTTCGCTTCCTTTTTCTGCCGATCCAGCCACCCACACCTTTACCTCGTATTTTAGGCCTTTCAGCAGGCGAGCTACGGCAAGACCATCCCCTCCGTTGTTACCTGTTCCGCAGAAAAGCCAGACGATCTGGTCATTAAAAGGATGCTTTTTAAATTCATCGACAAAGGCATTACTAGCCCGTTCCATTAGATCAATAGAGGCTATGGGCTCATTTTCTATCGTGTAGGCGTCAGCTTTACGAATTTGTTGAGGAGAAAGAATTTTCATAGCAACTGAATTCTCAGTAAGTTAGAAAGCTTTTTTTATAAGGGCTTCAAAATGATGTCATTTGAGCTAGGGAGTTTATTATTCCTTACCTATCTTTTGAGCTCTTTTTAGCAAAACCTACCCTAAATTCTGATCCTATGATTGAGTACAACCCTAAGTCCTGGGTTTCCCTAATTTTTGATGTCTACAGCCGTTATGTGATCAAATCGCTTTTCCCGCTGCTGGCATTCATGATCGTTTATTCCACGGTATTGACCTATGTACTTGTTGATATATTCGAAATTCACATTTTTTTCGAGGGAGCTATTGTATTTCACTCACTATTGGGAGTAGTGCTGGGTCTTTTCCTGGTACTGAGAACCAACACGGCCTACGACCGCTGGTGGGAAGGCCGAAAATTGTGGGGGCAGCTCGTGAATGATACCCGGAGCCTTTCTATGAAGGTCAACGCCTATCTGCCTGAGAAATCAAGAGATGACCGCTCTTACTTTGAGCACATGATTCCCAATTTTGTCTATGCCATGAAAGAGCACCTCAGGCATGGGACGAAAATGGAAGAACTGGAGTTTGAAAATGAAGAGGAGGAACAAAAAGTAAAGGCCTGTGACCACAAGCCGAACAAGATCAACTCTATGCTTTTCCAAAGAATAGATGCCATCTTCAAAAAGGGCGAAATCACTGGTGAACAGCTCATTATTTTTGACAAAGAAATTAAGAATTTTGCCGACATCATGGGAGCCTGTGAGAGAATCAAAACGACGCCAATTCCGTACTCTTACAGCATGTACATCAAGAAGTTTCTCTTTATCTACACAATGACACTCCCATTGGCTTTCGTAGTTGAATTTGGCTATTGGACTGTGATATTGGTAGCACTTATATTCTATATTTTAGTAAGTATTGAGCTCATCGCCGAGGAAATTGAGGATCCGTTTGGAAAGGACATTAACGATTTGCCAGTGGAGCGTATCTCAATGAATATCAAGAGGAATGTAAAAGAGATCATTCAGGTGGACTTCCCGAAAAAATGAATGAATACCAGCTACTGCTCATCGTTAACCTGATAGCAGGTGCTGGAATTGTCATTTGGGTCAACAAGAGAAAATATGAAGGGAAGAAGGCAATTATCTATGTGCTGGCTCTTGTACTGCCAATACCTACGCTTCTCTACCTTTACCTGTTGTATAAGTTCACGGATCAGTTAAAAAAATGAATGCATGGATTGTAGAATCCATGCATTCATTTTTTCTAAAGTTTGCTCCTGTCAAATAGGCACGTTCACATGCCTTTCAGCGTGGTAGCTTGACCTAACCAGTGGGCCGGATTCCACGTACTTCAAGCCCCTCTTCAAACCCTCTTCTCTGTACATGTCAAAGGTTTCCGGGTGGATAAACTCAGCCACTTCAATATGCATTTTGGTCGGCTGGAGGTACTGACCCAACGTCAGAATATCGAGCCCGTTGGCCACCAGGTCATCAATAGCTTTGAACACCTGATCCTGTGTTTCGCCCAAGCCAAGCATAATACCCGACTTTGTCCGTTTTCCCAGCTCCTTGGTTCTTCTGGTCTGCTCCAGGCTTCTCTCGTACTTGGCTTGTGGGCGTACCCTGCGGTAAAGGCTTTCCACAGTTTCCATGTTGTGGGAAACTACTTCCTGACCGCCCTCGACCATTCTGTAAAGGGCATCCCAATTAGCCTTTACGTCCGGAATAAGCGTTTCTATAGTTGTTTCTGGACTGGCAAGCTTGGTTTGCACTACAGTTTGATACCATACCTCAGCACCCTTGTCCTTAAGTTCATCACGATTAACGGAAGTAATCACTGCGTGCTTCACTTCCATCAATTTGATGGCTTCGGCCACTCTCCTGGGCTCGTCTTCATCATATTCAGGTGGTCGGCCAGTAGCTACCGCACAAAATGTGCAACTGCGTGTGCAAACATTGCCCAGGATCATGAAGGTGGCGGTGCCGGCTCCCCAGCATTCCCCCATATTTGGGCAGTTGCCACTCTCACAAATCGTATGCAGTTTGTGGGTGTCGACAAGTTGGCGAACCTTGGCGTATTCCTTTCCCACTGGCAGCTTTACTCTTAGCCAGTTGGGCTTTTTCACCCGCTGTGTGGCATCCTGAGAAATTACTGGTAACTCTATCATTGTTAGCTTTCTTCTTCCAATTGAATTACTACAAAATAATACCCTCCATGGTTCACAAACAAATGGAAAATGGAAAGGTTACCGGCGGGCGCCGTAATAGAGTGTGAAAAAGGCCGATGTGAAAAATGCCGTGTTTGTGGCGGCTGGGATGATAATAATCTCTTTCGTATAAGCTTCGGCAAGCACCCCTATTTCAAAGCCCGTGACGTTACTCTTGAACGTGCCAAATTCGAAGTTGATAGCTGCTTTGGCATTTAAACCTGGCTGTATTTTCGACTGACCAAGGCCCTGAAAAAGCCTACCGGTTCCCAAAATACCGCCAAAACTATGCCTTGCCGGATCAAACTGCTCTACTGTAAAAGTACTGGGCCCGGTGGCGTATTTCACATAATAAGGAGCAACTATTCCCAAAGTAGGGCCGACCGCCCAGCTGGCATTGATCTGAACACCCTGTTGCGGTGCTTTTCGGAACATCAAATAGTCCTTACCATACTGCAAGCGAACAGCATAAAGGTAGTTTTTCTTCGCCCAGACAAACGGATTGCCGTATTGGGAAATATACCTGTACTCTTTTGGGTGCTTCACATTGATCAGCTCCATTCCAAAAGTTCGGAAGGTCTTTTCATCCATGGCCTGAGAGTACTTCAGAACTATGCCACCGATGAGTCCGCTGTTTGTGTTTTTATTGATGCCCCAGATATATTCTCTTGAATATTCATAGTTCCCGTTGTCCTGTGACTTAGCCACTGACGATGCCAGGAGAATAAAACAAAAGATAGAAAGTCCTGTATTTAGACGTTTCATAAGGGAACCAGATATTTTACACCAAATTAGCTATTTTTAGCTTAATCGTTAATCAGCAAGACTAAGTTTGAATCAAAATGGTTGACTGCCTCCGGGCAAAGGCATGACAACAAATTGATTCGGACTTCAATAACAAATCAACACCTGTTACCCCTATCGCTTAGTAGGCAAATACTCTAAACAGCGGCTGCCAGGCTGTCGATAAGGAAAACAAAATTCCTCTGGCACCTTTACAGCACAACATCTTTGGTTGCCGACTTGATCGCATCATAGGAAATACTGAAATGCGAAGCGTCGTAAACGGGCTTGCCCTGAAAGAGCACTATAGCTTGTGGAGACTGGTGCTCAATGCCCAACTCATTTGCCACAGCGTGCGACGCTGGTCTATTGGCTAGCAGGTCCAGGTAGTAAGGTTTCCAGTCCTTCATCTCACTTTCGTCCCATTTGCGTTCGATCCTGTCCAGTGACGCCGCACTTATAGAACAGCTGGTGCTGTGCTTAAAAATGAGCACTGGATGAGAATTTGATTCTTCGATAACGCTTTCAATCTGCTCAGGCGAGGTGAGCTTATTCCATTTGATCATACTAATAATTCCAGATGTCTCTTTCTTTTTTGTCGTACTTAGGCTTATCAGGCCCATTTTTAACACCCTTTGCTACCTCTTTGTTCCCGCTCACTCTCACCAATATGATATTAAGCTCCCGCCATTCTTTTCTGAGCTTTCTGGAGTTAATCTTCTTGCCTGTGACATAGGCGATACTGGGGTGGCTATCGCCCGCTCCTCGTTTTATTTTAAAACCACCGGTATACTCAGCGAGGCGTCCTGCCTCTTTCTCTGCGTGATGCTTTTCTCTTCCCTCCGTTCTCACCTTCAAGAAGCCTCTGTATTCATTGTACATTAAGGCGTATCCTTTGTTTTGTAGCTTTTCAGCAAACTTAGACACCCTTTTTCCGTCACCCTGCCAGTCGGTGATCATCTCATTGTATCTTTTCCTGAAGCTCCTGTCTCTTGGTGTGGTTACGATAGTGGGGATATGGGTCGACACCAGCGGATTATAATTATTGTCTCTTCTCTTTTCTTTATCAGGCAGGGAAAACTGTCTTGCTTCGTCGGAGATTGACCTGTTAACTCCGTTCCCGGGCCGATAGAACCCCGCTTCCTTGCTGTACCTCGGCGTAGCCTTTCCTATTGGGAGAAACCCTGATGTATTATTGAACCCAATCACCCAACCTCCCTTTTTCACTACAAAACCCTGGTCTTTGCTATACCTCGGAGAAATGCTTTCCGGCGAAACCTGCTTGGGAGCCTTGCTATACCTGGGGGACACACTTCCGGGAGAAACCAGCTTGGGAGGTACACTGTATCTTGGCGACACACTTTTGGGAGATACCTGCTTGGGAGCCACACTGTAGCGAGGTGAAACACTCTCGGGTGACACTCGCTTCTGGGGTTTGCTGTACCTCGGGCCAGCTTTGGCTATTGGCAATATTCCTGGGGTCTTTCTAAAACCAAAAATCCACTTACTCTTGTTGGTGACAAAACCCTGGCTTTCGCTGTAGCGTGGTGAGACGCTTCCGGGTGAAACCTGCTTGGGGGCCTTGCTGTACCTGGGAGACACGCTTTCGGGAGATACCCTCTTTTGGGGCTTACTGTACCTTGGGCCTGCCTTCGCAATTGGCAATATCCCAGGGGTATTCTTAAAGCCAATAACATACCCCCCCTTTTTAACCACAAACCCCTGGCTTTGGCTGTACCGGGGGTTAACTGACTGAGGACTTACTCTTGGTTGCGGCACAGAATACCTGGGTGAGGCGGCGTAGCGTTTGGTTCGGTCAAACCCTGGGTTTTTTGAATACCTTGGGTTAGGAGAGTTGGGGTTATAGATGCCAATTTTTGGAGAGAGCCGTATCATTGGCACTCGCCTGCGTTGCTTACTTGCCTTTTCGCTATTGGACCTGTACTTAACTTTTGATTTTCTTCGGGAGACCTTTTCAGGCTCTGAAAAACGGGCGGAGGATCGGGGTGAATTATCGATAGAAACACCGCCGCCAGTTGACTGATAGTTGGCTCCCTGCCTGATATTCTTCTTTGGCCGCTTAACGGTTCTTGTGTCTACTTTCCTGTCTTTCTTTGAGACTCGCCCAGCGTTTTTTTCGGATCTCCCCTTTTTTCTATTGAGAAAAAAACCGGGATTTTCAGGCTTTTCGTCAACGGTCTTTAGCTTATTCCTCCCCTCCAGCAACTGAGCCCTTGCCGCATCAGCAGAAGCCATCCATAACAGAACGGCCAACAAGCTAATCCAGGTAAGCCTCAAGGCTGATGAGGTGAAAGATTTAAAAGAAGAAGAAATAAACACCCGTTAAACTCAATTAAGTAAACCTAAAGCGGCAATATATAAAATTAATGCCCAAATGAAGAATTGACAGCCTTTACTAAAAACGCAAAAGTTCTTCGATTCTTTCCTTCAGGCGGCCTTTTGGTAAAAAATTTTGCTCCAATGCCGGCGCAAAAGGCACTGGCGTGTCAAGACTTGCTTCACGCATAACTGGTGCATCAAGACTGGTGAAGCAATGCTCACTTATCCAGGCAGCGATTTCGGCACCGATGCCACCCGTGAGGCAATCCTCATGCAGCACCAACACTTTGCCTGTTTTCTTCACTGTCTCCCTTACCGCTTCCTTGTCCCAGGGTAATAATGTCCTTAAATCGACAATATCAGCAGACACACCCAGTTCATTACAAACATGCTGAGCCCAGTGTACCCCAATACCGTAGGTAATAATGGAAATATCTGTGCCTTCGGCAGCTAGTCGGGCTTTACCTATTTCGACAGTGTAGTAATCATCAGGAATCTCTTCAGTAAGGGAGCGGTAGAGCACTTTGTGCTCAAAGTACATGTAGGGGTTGGGGTCTTCCAAAGCGGCATTCAGCAGACCCTTGGCGTCATACACCGTGGACGGATAAACTATTTTCAGCCCTGGCGTGTGAAAAAACCAGGCTTCGTTGGATTGACTGTGGAATGGCCCTGCAGCTACTCCAGCCCCGGTTGGCATCCTCACTACCACATCTGCTTTCTGACCCCACCGCCAATGGCTCTTGGCCAGGTTGTTCACTATTTGGTTGAAGCCTTCAGTTACGAAATCGGCAAACTGCATTTCTACCATCGACTTCATACCCTTGATAGAAAGCCCAAGGCCTGTTCCTATGATGGCCGACTCGCACAATGGCGTGTTGCGCACCCTGTCCTTTCCAAATTTCTCAACAAAGCCATCCGTCGCTTTGAAAACTCCGCCGTACTCTGCAATGTCCTGACCCATGAGCACAAGCTCGGGGTACCTTTCCATGCTTTGGCGAAGCCCGTCAGTAATGGCATCAAGAAAGCGCTTCGGGGAGGTGCTTTTGCTCTTTGGCACAACTACTTGCTGCTCGAAAGGGCTGTAAAGGTCAGCCAGCTCCTGCTCCGTCGACGGAACCACCTCCGGCTCGCTAAAAGCTATTTTCACAGCCTTGTCCACCTGGGCTTTTATTTTCTTCCTGGTCTTTTCTGCAGTCTCGGCGGACAGCACACCAGTTTCGAGCAGGTATTGTTCAAAATTATTAATTGGATCTTTGGTCGCCCAATAGTCCATTAGCTCCTTAGGCACGTACTTGGTGCCGGATGCCTCCTCGTGCCCCCGCATCCGAAATGTGTTGGCTTCGATCAGAATTGGTCGTGGATTTTTTCTAATATCTTCCGCCAACCTGGATATGTTAAGATAAACCTCCAGGATATTATTACCGTCGATACTGATCGTCTCGATACCATAGCCTGGCCCTTTGTCCACAAAAGATTTGAACTTGAATTGTTCGTTGCTGGGTGTACTCAGGCCGTAGCCATTATTTTCTACAATAAAAAGCACCGGCAAATTCCAGACAGCCGCCACATTAAGTGCCTCGTGGAAATCGCCCTCGCTACTACCACCATCGCCAGTAAAAACAGCGGTTGCAGTATTCTCCTTTTTCAGCTTACCCGCCAGGGCAATGCCATCTGCCAGTGCCAACTGCGGCCCCAAATGGCTGATCATGCCTACAATCTTAAACTCTTGGGTGCCAAAGTGAAATGACCGATCCCGGCCTTTGGTAAACCCATTGGTCGTGCCCTGAAACTGCGAAAAAAGTCTTTCGTAGGGGATACCACGGGAGGTAAACACGCCAAGATTGCGATGCATTGGCAGGATATATTCACTTTCGTTTAGCGCTAGTGTGGCTCCAACGGATATTGCCTCCTGGCCAATGCCTGAAAACCATTTGCTGATTTTGTTCTGACGAAGAAGGATCAGCATTTTCTCTTCGATCAGCCTGGGTTCTAAAAGCTTTTCGTATATGGAAAGAAGCTGTTTGTCAGTCAGCGACTTCCTGTCAAATTTCATTTGGGTGTGGGTTCCGGCCGCAATTGCCATAATCTGTTGTTTAATTGTTAGCCAAATGTAAATGTTTGAGCTTTGCGGAGGAAAGCGGAGATGGAAAATTCTTCGCAAAACCGAACCTTTTACTTATTCGATGTAGTTTCGGACAATAGTATCAGTGAATGCTTATTTTAGCGACAATTTTGTAGCAAATGATTCAATTTGAAAGTTTTAAACTGGCCAATGGGCTGGAGGTGCACGTTATACCCGACCCCAGCACCGAACTGGCAGTGGTCAATATCTTATACAAGGTAGGCTCGAGAGATGAGGAAGAGCATAAGACCGGCTTTGCACATCTTTTTGAGCACCTGATGTTTGGCGGCTCAAAGCATATTCCAAGCTACGATGAGCCGCTTCAGCTGGTGGGCGGGGAAAACAACGCCTTTACCAGCCCCGACATTACCAACTATTATATCACATTACCGGCTGCCAATATCGAGACGGCTTTTTGGCTGGAGTCGGATCGTATGCTGAGTTTATCGTTTGACCCGAAAGTGCTGGAAGTGCAGCAAAAAGTGGTGATTGAGGAATTCAAACAGCGCTATCTGAACCAGCCTTACGGCGATATTTGGCTGAAGTTGAGACCTCTGGCCTATAAAGAGCACTCCTATAAATGGGCGACCATCGGAAAGGAAATTTCCCACATAGAGAATGCGACCATGATGGATGTGCAAGACTTTTTCTTCAAATATTACCGTCCTAATAATGCTGTCCTGGTGGTGGCCGGCAAGGTCACTACTGAACAAGTACAAAAATTGGCAGAGAAGTGGTTTGGTCCTATTCCGGCAGGGGATGTTCCAGCACGGCGCTTGCGAGCGGAACCAAAGCAACATGATGCACGAATAATGAATGTGCAATCAAAAGTGCCTTTAAGTGCTCTGTACAAAACGTTCCATATGAGTGGACGGGCAGCCGACAACTATCAATCGATCGATTTTCTGGGAGATATTCTGGGCAGAGGGAAATCGAGCAGGTTGTACAATGTGCTGGTGAAGGAGAAAAAAATATTCAACAGCATCCAGTCGTATGTGCTGGGCTCCATTGACCCCGGCCTGCTGATGATTGATGGCAAGCTGAATGAAGGCCATACCTTTGACGAAGCTGAAAAGGCAATTGATGAGGTGTTGAGCGAAATAAAATCGAAAAAGATTAACGATGATGAGTTGATCAAAGTGAAAAACAAAGCACTTTCATCTCTTGTTTTCTCTGAAGTGGAGTTGCTGAACCAGGCAATGAATGTGGCTTTCATGTCGTTTCTGGGAGACCCAAACTGGGTGAACAAGGAAACCGATAAAATCGAATCGGTGACTACAGACAATATTCTTGACGAAGCCAACAACATTCTCGCCAAAGCCAATAGCTCCACGCTCTACTACGAAGCAATAAAATGAAAAAGCCAACTATCAGGATCGGTTACGGATACGATGTGCACCAGCTAAAGGAAGGCTACGACCTATGGCTTGGGGGCATAAAAATCGACCATGAAAAAGGTGCTGTTGGGCACTCAGACGCCGACGTGATCATTCACGTAATTTGCGACGCTATTCTAGGCGCTGCCAATATGCGGGATATTGGTTATCACTTCCCCGACACAGATCCAAAATACAAGGGAATTGACAGTAAAAAACTCCTCGACGAGGTGATGACCCTCATTAGAAATAAACACTATGAAGTGGGAAACATTGACGTGACCCTCTGCGCTCAAAGGCCAAAAGTGAACCCGTTTATTCCCAAAATGGTGGCAGTTCTTTCCGAGGTAATGGATGTAGCTGAGGAAGATATTTCCATAAAAGCCACTACCACCGAAAAGCTGGGCTTCGTTGGAACCGAACAAGGTATTGCTGCCCACGCTGTAGCGCTCATTTATAGAGTAGAAAAAACAAAGGGCGGAGGTTGATGGACTCAAATGTTCACCTGATCCTGACAGAAGACGGCTCACATTCCTTGAAGAATGAAGCACTCAATGAGACCTACCACTCGTTCCATGGTGCAGTCCAGGAATCCGCTCACGTTTTTATCGAAATGGGGCTCAGGCATTGGTGTAACCATCACGAAGGTACACCGAGCATTCTGGAAATTGGCTTTGGCACAGGGCTTAATGCCTATCTCAGTCTGATCTTTGCTGAAAAGCATGCCCGACCGGTAGCCTTCGAGACGCTGGAGACTTTTCCCCTGCCAACCGAGATTTATGAAAACCTGAACTATGCCGATCTGATTGGAGAAGGCGAGCTGCCAAAGTACTTTCAACTGCTTCACAGCTCCGACTGGGGTAAGCCCGTGGAAATTACCCAGCACTTTTTCCTAAAGAAGCTTGAAACTCCGGTACACGACTATTCCCCAACCACTCCTTTCAATATCATCTACTTCGATGCATTTGCTCCCAACAAGCAGCCCGACATGTGGACGATGGAAGTGATACAAAAGATGTATGACTCGCTTGCTGCCGGGGGTTTTCTGGTAACATATTGTGCACAGGGGCAGTTTAAGCGAAACCTGAAGCAAGCGGGTTTTACAGTGGAGGAACTCCCCGGCCCGCCAGGCAAAAAGGAAATGGTAAGGGCTTTGAAAAAGTAGTTCAGGCCGTTACCTTTCTCAAGCTCACACTCAAGTCCTTTTTTACCAAAATCATATGATTATCGGGAATGGGTTTCCAGTCCTCAGCAAACTCCGTCAGTTTTTCCGATACAATCATCACCGACTTTTCTTCCGGCGTGGCAGGCAACATATGGCACATGCCGTCCTCGCACACATAGCGGCTTCCCTCTGAGTAATATAAAGTCAATGGCTTGTCGCTCGGATTAGAAATGTACCGCAGGCCCACCATTCGCTCACCGTCCACAAACACCATGTTGAGGTAGGCAGGGTCTGTGATCTCAGCTTCGTGCATGGCAGCCTTCATGTCGATAATCATTTCCTCGAAGGAGTCGGCCACATCCTCGGCGTCGAAGTTGGCACCTCTTGTCGCCAGCTTATCAAGGAAAACAGCGAATAGATGTTCAGAATCCGTCTGACCTTTGATCCAGCGATAGCGATCTTCATGCAGCGAGCTGGTTAGCCGTCGCTTTATTTTGATGAATTCCTCAACGCCACCATTGTGCAGCATCAGGTAGTTGTGGTAATGAAAAGGGTGGCAGTTGGCTTCCGACACGTCTCCTTCACTGGCAGCACGAACATGGGCCACCAGGCATTCTGACTTTACTTTTGGCGCCAGGTAGCGGAGGTTGCGGTTGTTCCATGCCGGGTAAATCGACACAAAAGTGGCGGGGTCGGGCGAAATCTCCTTGTGGTACCAGCCTACGCCGAAACCGTCGCCATTGAGCGGCTCCTCAATTTCTTTGGCGCTAAAGCTCTGTTTGATCATGGAGTTTTTAGGCTCATACAGGAATTTATCCATCAGGATAGGTCTTCCCAGGTAGGCGAGGAGTCGGCACATAATTTGTTAGGGTTAAATAGTAGAAAAAGTAGCTGTTTCTTTTGATATTAGTTGTGAACAGCTAATAATATTTTTTGGCGGAGTGGCGGCGCAGTTGATTGTAGCAATTATTTCGTCATCCAATTTTTTAAACTTATTAATGTTATGGAAATCATTCGTTCGATGGAGCATAGCCTCCTAACAGTCGGTTTGTATCGCAACGAGAAGAAAAAACACTCAGTTCTCAATTCTCTAAGCAAAGCTGCCTCGGCAACTCTCTTTATTCTACTGGCGGGGTTAGTAACATTGTCTGGTTGTTCCACGCCCAAATACTATCGGTTTCATGAAACCACCTATTCTTCCGGCCCAACAGCAAAAACCCTGGATCGGCTGGCAAACAAGTCGCCTATAGTGGAGCATGCCCTGGAAGGCCGGGAAATTTCTTTGGAAGGTGAGTTGTTTAGCACTGCAGCGCAGAGGGATGCAACCTCCAATCACTCAAAAAAGAAACTTAGGAAAGACATCAAAATGATTGTTCGGGGAAGCTCGGGTTGGAATGAAATGGCCTCTGCGAAAAAGGCCACCGGGGATGTAACGCCAAGCCTGACCGACAATGTTGCTGAAGAGCCTCCGAAAAAAAACAAGGCAGCGGGGGCGGCATTTACTATGTTCATCATCTCTATGCTTAGCATTTTGGCCGCAATTGTTATTGCGCCAGAGTTCCTGTTTTTTCTGTTCTTGTTGATTCCAGCCACCATTTATGGCTATATCGGCTTGAAACAGATCAAAGAGACAGGAGAGTCTGGGAAAGGTAAAGCCCTATTTACGGCCATTTTTGGCACTTGCGTTTTGCTTTTCGTGCTAATATTCATGATCTATTTTGAGCTGGAAGACGGGGAGTGGTTGCTGTGGTGAGGGAGTGGAGGGATCTTTGTACTGAAAAGGGGTTCCCTTGCCAAAAAAAGGTTTGACATAAGAAATAATTTGAACCTGTTACGTATCAGGTGTCAAAAATTAGTTATATTTGTCTCATTGGCAAAAGGCCATCGAAAGTTCTTTGAAATGCGGGCAACAAATAATTCATTATTGTATCAGTGATTATTTCAATCAAAAGCAAAGCGCTAGAACGTTTCCTAATAAAAGGAGATGTATCTGGCGTGAATCAAATGCATGTCAAGAAGCTCCGAAGATTAGTTTCAAGGCTGAATGTGGCATCTGATTTAAATGACCTATCCTTTCCTGGTAGTGGTTTTCATCCATTGAAAGGAGAATTGAAAGGATATTATGCTTTAAGTGTGAGTGGTAACTGGAGGTTGGTTTTTCGCTTCGAAAAGGGCGATGTTATTGACCTTGACTATCTGGATTATCACTAGTTGGATTATTTGTTGCTGAAGTAGAAGGTTATACTATAGTGGTACTGTATAAAAATGAATAAAGAGCGAACAATGATAATGAAAGAATATATGATGTACGACCCCTCCCACCCAGGAGAAATCCTTCGTGAAGATTACATGGAGCCTCTAAATATAGATGTAACGTCCATGGCAGAGAAGGTGATGATATCAAGGAAGCAACTTTCCTTGATCTTGAATGAAAAAGCAGGCATCAGTCCGCTGATGTCTCTTAAACTAGCAAAGGTATTCGGGACAAGCCCCGAGTTTTTCCTTCGACTTCAGCAACAATATGATCTTGCCAAAGCAAGGACGGAATTTGAAAAAATTGAAAAAGACCTTCCTGTGCTATACCACGAAGAAAACCCGGCCTAGACCGGGTTTTCTTGTTTTAAGTCTCTAAACCAACGCCTCCCAAAGCACCTCCACAGGATGCTTCGCCACTCTGTCGGTTCCATCTTTGATCTGATGACGGCAGCTTGTGCCTGGTGCGGCAATGATGGTGTCGTCAGCTTCTTTCCTTACTGTTGGGAAGAGCACCAGCTCCCCAATTTGCATGGAAACCTCATAGTGTTCTTTCTCATAGCCAAAAGAGCCTGCCATCCCACAGCAACCACTTGGTATCATCAGCACCTCATAATTTTTAGGGAGGCTAAGCATTTTCTTGGAAGGCACTACCGAGCTCAAGGCCTTTTGGTGACAGTGACCATGTAGCCTGATTCTTTTCTTCTCTTCCGTAAACTGCTCTGCCTTGATATTGCCCTTTTCCATTTCGGCAGCCAAAAATTCGTCAATCAGGAAAGTGTTTTTCGCAATTTCCCTGGCCTGCTCCTTTACTTCACCTCTGGTCAGGTCGATGTATTCATCCCTGAAAGAGAAAATCGTACTTGGTTCAATCCCCAGCAGTGGCTTTTCATTTGATACCTTACCTGCCAGCAACTTGATGTTCTTTTCTGCCAGTTTTTGGGCTTCCCTGATCAGCCCTTTTGACAGATGCGCCCGACCTGACTCTTCGTGATCAGGCATTTCCACGACATAGCCTAGCTTGTCCAGGAGTTTTACAGCTGTTGCTCCGATCTCGGCGTCGTTGTAGTCGGTAAACTCGTCGCAAAACATGAGCACGCTGCCTTTGGCTTCAGATGGATCTACAGTCGGTTTAAACTTCTTCTCAAACCAGGCACGAAAAGTTGTTGTGCTTAACCTCGGGATGGGCCTGTCCTGAGCAAAGCCAAGGAATGCTTTAATAATAGGTGCTGTTACCGAATTGCTGATGCTGAAATTGTACAAGCCAGGGGCTATGGATGCCAGCTTGCTGGCTTTGGCAAAGCCGGCCACCATTCTGCTGCGGAAGGGGATGCCATTCGCTTCGTGATAATGCTGTGTGAACTCTGCTTTCAGTTTACCCATGTCCACATTGCTGGGGCACTCTGATTTGCAGCCTTTGCACGACAGGCACAAATCCATCACTTCTTTGATCTCTTTGTGATCGAATGGGTTTTTCTTTGTGCTGCTGGTCAGCATTTCCCTGAGCATGTTCGCCCTTGCTCTGGTGGTTTCTTTCTCGTTACGGGTAGCCATGAAGCTCGGGCACATGGTGCCTCCGCTCAAATGGGTTTTTCTACAGTCGCCTGAGCCGTTGCATTGCTCAGCTGCCCGAACGATGCCAAGGGTATCGGAAAAATCAAAGAGCGTGTCAATTTCTTTGGTCCCCTGCCCGATTGTATACCGAAGAGATGTATCCATCGGCGGTGTGCGGACGATCTTGCCGGGGTTCAGGATATTTTCCGGATCAAAGACATCTTTGACCCTCTCCATCAACTCATAGTTTTTCTGGCCCACCATCAGAGGGATGAACTCCCCTCTCAGTCTGCCGTCGCCATGCTCTCCACTTAAGCTACCTTTGTATTTTTTCACCAGGGTCGCTATTTCCTCGGCAATGGTGCGGAACATTTGCTGGCCCTCGGCGATCTTCAGGTCAAGAATAGGACGGAGGTGCAGCTCTCCTGTGCTGGCATGTGCATAATGCACGCTGCTCAGTCCATATTTATGAAGAATCTCATTGAACTCCCTGATATACTCCGGCAGCTCGTTTACATCCACAGCGGTGTCCTCAATCACCGGAACGGCTTTGGCGTCTCCGGGCATGTTGGCTAATAATCCGAGCCCTGCTTTTCTCAAGGTCCATATCTTACCCATATCGTCGCCAAAGAGAACTGGAAAATGATAGCCCAGGCCAACTGACTGCATCTCAGCAATCATTGCCGCAACGTCTCTGTCTCTTTCTTCGGCTGTTTCCCTTCCGATTTCAACCACCAAAATGGCTCCCGGGTCTCCTTGAATAAAGAACCTGTTTTTGTTCTGTTCGATGTTGCTCTTGGTACAATCGAGAATGATCTTGTCGATGAGCTCGCAGGCACTTGGGTTGTATTTGAGCGCAATGAGGTTGCCCCGCAAGCTTTCTTCGATGGTATTATAGTGAACGCAAACCAGTGCCCTGTCTTTTGGGGGAAGTGGTACAAGATTAAGCTTCAATTCAGTGATAAAAGCAAGCGTGCCTTCGGATCCAGCCAGCAGCGAGCAAAGGTTGAAGTCGGGGCCTGTTTCGATGAAAGGCTTTTCCCTCAGGAGCATGTCCATGGCATACCCTGTGTTGCGCCTGGGGATGCTTACCTTGGGGAATTCCCGCTCAATTTCCGCCTGGTTTTCGGCATCATTTAGAATATCGAATAGCTCCCTGTAAATTTGATTTTCGAGGGTGGAATTATTTTCTATCTTCTTGATGAACTCGTCCGGGTCCAGTGAATGAAAGACTGCATCGGAGCCATCACTTAGGATTACTTTTGCTTCCAGCAGGTGCTCACGGGTGCTGCCGTACACCACAGAATTGGAGCCGCAGGAGTTGTTACCGACCATCCCACCTACCATCGCCCTATTGGCTGTGGACGTCTCCGGAGCAAACATTAGACCGAACGGAGCCAGGTGTTTGTTCAAATCATCACGCACAACGCCCGGATGCAGCCGCACCCA
The DNA here is from genome assembly GCF_963974565.1 of uncultured Imperialibacter sp. Classification (NCBI taxonomy): domain Bacteria; kingdom Pseudomonadati; phylum Bacteroidota; class Cytophagia; order Cytophagales; family Flammeovirgaceae; genus Imperialibacter; species uncultured Imperialibacter sp. The sequence goes on from NZ_CAXBCJ010000005.1 coordinate 77,915, forward strand.
CTTTTCTTCCTTGTTTACCTCAAGTATCCGGGTAAAATGCTTGGACACGTCTACTACAATGCCGCTGCCCACCACCTGGCCTGCCAGCGAGGTACCAGCAGTACGTGGAATCAGAGAGGTTTTATGCTGACGAGCAAATTCAATAAGTTTCTTGATGTCGGAAATGCTCTTTGGCATAGCCACAGCGAGCGGCATTTCCTTGTAGGCGGACGCATCCGTAGCGTATAACCTCCGCAGCACATCGTCAATAAAGAACTCTCCTTCCAGGGTCGAGCCGAAGGATTTTAAGGTGTTTTGCATAAGTCACAAAGAAGAATTCAAATTTATGACTTGATTCAAACAAATGAACAATAAGGGGGATATTCTTTGCCTCAAAGGGCTAAATCTTCGTGAGCACAAAGTCTTTCTTTTCACCCTGCTCGAAGCTTTTTAGTGTCATGCTGTCATCGGTTTTTTCATATACCTGCCAGGTACCATTGATTACTTTGGATGGTTCCTTTGGATTGGTAAGATCGACGGTCAAAACCTTTGTGGCCTCATCTACCTCATAAGAGCCATAGGAATCGTTCTGCCCATTCTTGTTGACAAGAAAATCGCCATTCGAAAATATTTCAAATGTGAGCTCCGAAAGCGTTGTCGTTTCATCAGCTCCTTCCAGCTTGAAAGTTGTAATCGACCATTCTCCTTCAAAGTCCGCCGCTGTGATAGCCACCGGCTTGGGGTCTTCATCTTTGCTGCATCCGAGCATTGCCACTGCCACAAATAGTAAGGCCCATTGCCTCCCCACACCTTTCATCGTCATCCGTTTCTTTTTTATTGTATGAATTTAAACAATTAATCAGGCCTTTACACTGATTCGTCAAATGATTCTTCTGGTTCTCGTCATTTTACATTTAATTTATTATTCGAAAGGAATTACTTAAACGAAATGAAAAGAACACACCCGATTTTACTGGCGGTTGCCTTTTTGGCAATTTTTAGCCATAGCTATGGTCAAAACTCAGATTTGAAAGTCAGCAAATCTTCCGAAATGTCAATTTCTGGCACCTCCACGCTCCATAGCTGGACCTGCAATGTCACTGACGTAAGCGGTACTGTTAAGGTAGATGAGAAAATTCTCAAAAAAGGCGAATTCAAGAAAGGCGATAAAATAGCGGCGGTGTCTATTACTGTGCCCGTGCTTAGTATCAAAAGCGAACGTGGTGAAACCATGGAGCAGAAAATGTACAATGCGCTCAAGTATGAAGAAAATCCGAACATTACATTTTCACTGACCGACAATCAGATTACTTCGCCCGGTAAAGAAACCTTTGCTGTAGAAGCAAAAGGCAACCTTACCATCGCTGGTAAAACAAAAGAGATCGCTCTCCCTGTAGCAGGAAAGCAGGATGCCAGTGGAAAGTATTCGTTCGAAGGTTCTTACAAACTAAATATGAAAGATTATGACATGGAGCCACCAACGGCCATGTTTGGACAGATAGTAACCGGAGAAGAAGTGGAAATATCATTTAAACTAATTGTAGAGGACTGATAAGATTATGTTGTTGAAAAGATTGCTAACTATTGGTTGCGTTTCGGTGGCAGGTTTCACTTACGCTCAAGAGGGCTTGGAGCCCATTACCAAGACGATAGAAGGAAGTGAGGTCTCGTTCAAAATGGTTCCCATTCCGGCAGGTACTTTTACAATGGGTAGCCCCGAAGGGGCAAAAAACAGAGAGGAAGACGAGGGCCCTGTTCATCAGGTAGCCCTGGAGGCATTCTATATGTCTGAAACAGAGGTGACATGGGAACTGTATGAACTATTCACCGACAAAGACAAAAGAGCTACTCTTGTGTATGTGGATGAGGCAAGCCAGAAGAAGGCCGATGCCATGGTAAAGCCCAGCACGCCTTATCTGGATCCCAGCTATGGCATGGGTAAGTATGGATTTCCCGCTACCAGCATGACACAGTATGCAGCCGTTACTTTTTGCAAATGGCTAAGCGAGACCACTGGTGAGTTCTACCGTCTGCCAACGGAAGCGGAATGGGAATACGCCTGCCGAGCCGGTTCAACCACAGCCTACTCATTTGGCGACAATGCAGATTCACTGAAAAGTTATGCCTGGTTTTACGATAACAGCAACGACAAATACCACGAGGTAAAAGGCAAGAAGCCGAATGCCTGGGGGCTTTACGACATGCATGGCAACGTGATGGAATGGACGCTCGACCAATACCAGGCAGACTACTATGCAACTGTTGCCGATGGTCAAACAAACCCGTGGAGAAAGCCTACTAACCTTCATCCGAGAACGGCCCGTGGAGGCTCATGGGACGACGACCCGGAAGATCTACGGTCGGCCAATAGAACAACATCAACCCCCAACTGGCAAAAGCGTGATCCACAGATTCCTAAAAGCTTCTGGTGGGCATCAGATGCTCCATTTGTGGGCATAAGACTGGTAAAGCCAGCCAAGCAACCAACAAAAGCAGAGCAAGCGGCCTTCTGGGCTTCCGTTCTTGACGAAGGTTAACTATATTGATTTCCTGAAACTACCTACACACACTTAACACATACCGTTATGACTCATACTGATTCAAAAAATACCTCCGGGCTCAATCGCAGAGATTTCGTAAAAGGTTCTGCCATGGCTGCCGGGGGCATTATGCTTAGCGGGCTGGCATGGGATGCCAACGCCATGACCTTGCAAAAACCAAAGGAGCTTAAACTTGCCCTCGTAGGCTGTGGCGGCCGTGGTTCCGGCGCCGTAGTTCAAGCGCTAATTGCCGACCCCAATGTGAAGCTGGTGGCGATGGCCGACGCTTTCAGAGACAGGCTTGATGCTTGCTACAGCAACATCACCAAAGACGATGTAGACGGCAAAGGCAGTTTGAAAGCAAAAATCGACGTGCCGGAAAAGAATAAATTTGTTGGATTTGAAGGCTATAAGAGCGCTATTGATCTGGCTGACGTTGTCATACTGGCTACCCCTCCGGGATTCCGCCCCTACCACCTGGAGTATGCCATCAAACAGAGTAAGCACATCTTCTGCGAGAAACCTCTGGCTACAGATGCGGTGGGTATCCGTAAAGTTTTAGGTCTTCTGGAAGAATCGAAGCAAAAGAACCTCAACATAGTAGTTGGTCTTCAGCGTCACTACGAGTCTTCTTATCGTGAGGTCATGAAGAGAGTTCACGGTGGCGAAATAGGCGACGTTACATCAGGCCAGGTTTACTGGAACAGCGCTGGTGTATGGGTGAGAGAAAGACAACCCGACATGACAGAGATGCAGTACCAAATGAGAAACTGGTATTATTTCAACTGGCTATGCGGCGACCACATCGTGGAACAACACATCCACAACATCGACGTGATGAACTGGGCCAAGCAAGGCTATCCGGTGAAGGCACAGGGTATGGGTGGACGTCAGGTGAGAACTGGCAAGGAGTTCGGCGAAATTTTTGATCACCACTATGTCGAATACACCTACGAAGATGGTGCTATCATGAACAGCCAGTGCCGCCATATCAAAGGCTGCATGGACAAAGTAACCGAAGAAATTGTAGGCACCAAGGGTCGTGCCGACGGCAGCGGCAACATTGTTGACCTCAAAGGAAATATTATTTACAAGCACAGGGGCAAAGACGATCCGAACCCATACGAGCAGGAGCACGTCGAACTATTTGCCTCCATCCGAAAAGGTGGAGTCATCAACGACCTTGAAAATGGAGCCAAGGCAACCATGACGGCTATCATGGGCCGTATGGCCACCTATTCCGGAAGAGAGCTCACCTGGGAAGAAGCAATCAATTCTGAGGTGAACTTGTTTCCAGACAGGCTTGCATGGGATGCGAATCCTAAGTCAATGCCTGACAAAAATGGTTTTTATACCATTGCGGTACCGGGTGTAACTCAGGTTATCTGACATAAAATCGAGTAACTAACATAGACCCTGGCGGCTTCAAACCCGTCAGGGTTTTTTGTTTAATTGACAAATGACTGGCCAAAGGTGAGTTGCTCCATTACCGCACCATTTTTTTTCCACACCATGGCTGATACGTCGCTGTTCCTTTCCAGAAACCTTCTTATCTCTTCCATTTCCATTACACAAAAGGCGGTAGCATACGCATCAGCCTGAGCACCTGACGGTGCTGTAACAATAACAAAGGCCCCGTTAGTCAACGCCTCCCCGGTTTCGGGATCAATGATGTGCGAGTATTTTCTGCCCCCGAACTCAAGGTATTGATAGATGTCGCCTGATGAGGCAATGAAACAGTTGGTGCATTTGATCAGCTCATTAATGCCAGGGCCGCCGCTATTTTTGTCCTCCAAAAGAAACTCCCACGTAGGCTTGCTGGCTGGAGCATCCGCTGCTGCGATGGAGCTGCCGGCAGACACGAACGAGTGTGCAAAACCCTCTGCCTTTAGTACCTTCAGTGCCTCTTCAACAGCATAGCCTTTCCCGATTCCTCCGAAGTCGAGTTTCATCCCCTTTTTTATATATTTTATTTTAAACGGCAGCCTGGTGGTGTCAAACACAATAGCATCAAAGCCATTGACTGCCAAAGCTTCCTCAATCTGCCGTTGTCCGGGAAGCTCATTTTTGCGTTTTGCCCTTCTCCACAACTGTACCAACGCTCCAATGGTAGGATCAAATGCACCAAAAGTCTGTTCAGAAATGGCTTTCGACATTTTGAGCACCTCCCCTAAGTCCTCGCTCACCGCTACCCAGTTGGCAGGCGATGTAGCATTTAGCTGCCAGGTTTCGCTTTGTTCTGAATAGTCACTCAGCGCCAGGTTTATCTGATCGATACGGGCAAATGCCTTGTATGCTGCCTTTCGAGCCGTAAGGCTATCGGGGCCATCAATAGTAATATTAAATATTGTACCCATTTTCGGCTCAGAGAAACTGAACTGCTGGGCCCGGGATGGCAAAACAGATAGTAGCAGCAAGAAAAGTAAAACCGTTGGCTTCAAAACAAGTGACTTTATATAATACAACGCTCAATCATCAAACTAAGCGTGGAATAAACGCAGGTTTTATCTATTTTGAAAGTTGATTTACAGAAACACCTACTTAACTCGTTATGGCAAAGAACATTTCCATGTTTAAAAGGGCGATTGCCTTGTCAATCGCCGCCGCATTTTTTACACACTGCTCCACAGAAGCTCCCCCTGTGGATCGCTCCACATTAACCGAGGCCCAAAAGCGGCTGCCGGAGTATGCCGTTTCGGGGCTGGAGGTGGCTGATGGATTGGAAGCAACACTTTTTGCCGCCGAGCCCATGATCATGAACCCTACCAACATCGACGTTGACCCCCGTGGCAGGGTATGGGTGTGTGAAGCTTTTAACTACCGCAGCGAGCTCAACCCTGGCAATGAGGTAGATGCGAAAGGAGATAAAATCGTCATTCTGGAAGACACAGATGGCGATGGAAAGGCCGACAGCCGAAAAATATTTTATCAGGGAACCGATATCAATGCAGCTCTGGGCATAGGCGTTTTTGGCAACAAAGTCATCGTGTCCTGTAGCCCAAATGTGTTCATTTTCACCGATGAAGATGGTGATGATGTGCCAGACAAAAAGGAAGTGCTTTTTACAGGTCTAGGTGGAGTGCAGCATGACCATGCCATTCACTCCTTCACCTTCGGCCCTGACGGCAAGTTCTATTTTAACTTTGGTAATGCAGGTGACCAACTGCTGGACAAAGATGGCAACCCGATTGTCGACATGGTGGGCAACGAGGTAAACGGCTCCGGCAACCCTTACCGCCAGGGGATGCTCTTCCGCTGCGACACCGACGGCAGCAACATGGAAGTGCTTGGCTTCAATTTCAGAAACAACTATGAGCCGGCGGTCGACTCGTATGGCTCCATCTGGCAGTCTGACAACGACGACGATGGCAACAGAGGCGTTCGTATCAACTTCATTTTAGAATATGGCAACTACGGCTTTACCGACGAGTTCACCGGTGCGAGCTGGAGCACCCGCCGCACCAACATGGAAAAAGAAATTCCACTTCGCCATTGGCACCAAAACGATCCGGGTTCGGTTCCCAACCTTTTACAAACCGGCGCCGGATCGCCTACCGGTATGATCGTTTACGAAGGGGACTTGCTTCCCGAAAGATTCAGGAACCAGATGATTCATACCGATGCAGGACCTAATGTGGTGCGGGCGTATCCGGTGGAAAAGAAGGGAGCAGGCTACACTGCCTCCATTGCTAATATTCTTAAGGGCAATGACGACCCATGGTTCCGACCTTCGGATGTGTGCGTAGCGCCGGATGGCTCATTGTTCGTGGCCGACTGGTATGACCCTGGAGTTGGTGGACACCAAATGGGGGATCAGGCCCAGGGAAGGATTTACCGTGTGGCACCCAAGGGTGTCGATTATGAAGTAGAAAAAATAAACGTTACCGGCGCTGAGGCGGCAGTGAAGTCTTTGCAAAGCCCCAATATGGGCACTCGCTATCTCGCCTGGACGGCCCTTGAGGAGTTGGGCAGTGAAGCGGAAGCAGCGCTGAAAGGCCTTTTGAATAGCAGCAATCCAAGAATGAAAGCAAGAGCCCTGTGGCTGTTGGCCAGGATTGACGGGAAGACAGATGAATACATTCAGCTAGCCACCAGCGATGCCGATGAAAACATCAGGATCACGGGGCTAAAAATTGCCAGGAGCCTGCAGGTGAAAAACCTGGATGACTACTTGGCAAAGGCAGCGTCTGACAAATCACCTCAGGTAAGAAGAGAGGTGGCCATTGCAGTGCGATATCTTGATTCATCAAAAGCTGCCGACATTTGGACGGATCTTGCCCTGCAATACGACGGAAAGGACAGGTGGTATTTGGAAGCATTGGGTATAGGTGCCGATCCCAGAGGCGAAGAATTCTTTAACAACTGGATAGAAAAAGGTGGCCTGGAGAAGCCCGGAGCTAACGACATTGTGTGGAGAAGCCGGGCCAAGTCGGCTCTGCCAATGCTGGCGAAGCTGGCTACAAATGGGGAGGGAGGCATGCGTGATAACCTCCGTTATTTCCGTGCATTCGATTTTCACAAAGACCCATCAAAAGACAATCTGCTTGCTGGTATGCTGACTATCAAACACCCACAGCAAGACAGCATAAAGATTCTGGCCCTGAGCCATATTTCGCCAGAAAAAATCAATTCGGATCCGGCAGTCAACAAAATCATGAGGGGGTCGCTGGCACAAATGAAGGGCACTCCAACGTATATGGATTGGGTAAAAAGGTATCAGCTAAGGGACCAGGTGCCTTCGTTAGTAAGTATTTACACCCAGTCACCAAAGAGTGAATTTGGCCCGGAGGCGATTAAACTTGTGCACCAATTTGAGGGCATCGACTTTTTCAAAAAACAACTTCAGCAAAAAGACAACGAAAAGGTAATCGAAACGCTGAATGCGATGACCAACCTTTGGGGGCCTGAGGTTTGGAATACGTTCAAGGAAATATCGCTTGATGAAAGCAGAGACCTGGCGGTAAGGAAAGCGGCCATCAAAGCCTACGGAACAGGTTGGTCGACCGAAAACAACCTTTTGGACATGGCATTGGCCAACGAGGTGCCCGAAGAGCTGAAAGAGACTGCGATGTACACACTTCTCAACGGCATTAAAAGCTCAGTAAGAAAAGAGGCGGCCAAAATGCTGGCCGCCGGAGACACCAAATTTGGCTCCATTGAAGAGCTGGTGGCTTTGGATGGAAGTGCTACAAACGGCGCTGCCATGTTTGAGAGGGTTTGCTCCACCTGTCATGTCGTCAACAACAAAGGAACCCAGTTTGGCCCACAGCTGTCGGAAATTGGTGATAAGCTTGGGAAAGAGGGGCTTTATAAGGCAATTATGTATCCTGACGCAGGCATCAGCTTTGGCTATGAGGGCTTTTTGATTACTACAGCAGCTGGCGAAAAAATAGCCGGTTATATTTCCAGCGAAACCAACGATGCCCTTGAGGTAACTGTCATTGGCGGTGCCAAAACAAGGTATGCCAAAAAGGATATCGTATCAAAAGAGCCACTTGAAAACTCACTGATGCCTACCGGGCTGCATAACGCTTTCACACAGCAGGAACTGGTCGATTTGGTCGCTTATTTGTCTTCGTTGAAAAATGGAGCGCCAGTTGCTGCCCGATAACACAAAATATACCTACTCGAACACCTAAATAATTAACGAAATGAATAGAAGAGATTTCATTGGCAGAGCAGCCCTGGCAAGTGGCGCAGTGTCGCTTATGGGAGGTAGTGCCTTTGCGCAAGCAAACAAGAATCCCCTCCAGGCTGTTGGCAAGCCATTTAAAATGGACTATGCGCCGCATTTTGGCATGTTTAAAAACCATGTTGGCGATGACCCAATTGAGGAGCTGAAATTTATGTTTGATCAGGGTTTCCGGTCACTTGAAGACAATGGTATGCTTGGCCGACCCGTTGAAATGCAAAACAAGATCGCAGCCACGCTCGAAAGGCTGGGCATGCGAATGGGGGTGTTCGTAATTGACGGCGGCGACAACTGGAAAATTTCGTTGACCACAGGGAAGAAAGAATTTAAAGATAAGTTTGTTGATACCTGCAAAAGATCCGTAGAGCTGGCCAAAAGAGCCAATGCCAAATGGATGACAGTTGTTCCGGGCTTCTACGATGCAAGCTTACCCATAGGGATACAGACAGCTAACGTAATCGACGCCCTAAGAGCTGGTGCAGAAATATTGGAGCCCCATGGGCTGGTAATGGTGCTTGAACCGTTAAGTGACAGACCTGATCTTTTCATGCGAACATCCGCCCAAACCTATGAGCTTTGCAAGGCCGTAGATAGTCCTTCCTGCAAAATCCTTTATGATATCTATCACATGCAAAGGAACGAAGGAAACCTCATCGCCAATATCAACCTTACCTGGGACGAAATCGCCTACTTTCAAATTGGCGACAACCCGGGAAGAAAAGAGCCGACTACGGGTGAGATCAACTACAAGAATGTTTTCAAGCATATTTATGACAAAGGATACCGCGGCATAATGGGCATGGAACACGGTATTTCAAAACCCGGAAAAGAAGGAGAAATGGCGCTTGTGGCTGCCTATAGAGAAGTTGACAATTTTTAGCGTAAAAATAAGCCGTTTACCGATACTCATTCATTACCGCCACTTAGGGAATATCCTCCCTGCAAAATGAGGGATTTTTGAACTTAAATAGTTATAGAATGCTGAATTGTGTCAACTTTCGAAGTTGGTACAATTCAGATCATTCCTGGCTTCAATGCCGGGTTTAACTTTGTATTGATTTTTATCTGTTTTACCTACTTTGATGCGAAAACTACTACCCTTGCTTCAGCTGGCCATTGGTGCTTGTCTGTACAATACTGCTCCGGCACAAAATCTCGTCAGCCAAAATCCCTCCATTGAAGCTCTCAGCAATCAGTACGACGCCGAAGTCGGGTATAGTGGCAGAATATTCAACGGCGCGGAATATGGAATCAAGTATCCGGATGTGGTTGATCATGCTTTTTTAGTTTCCGAATGGCAACCTGGCAGCATCAACTTTCTTGACAGAGCATACAAAGGGCTCGAATTACGGTACGACATTGTAAACGACCTTGTAGTTCTGAAACACTACAATCCTAATGACGGCATTTCGATTTCTATTATGCCCGCTCAGGAAAAGATTAATTCTTTCACGCTTTCATCAGTAAAATTTGTTCGTTTGCCCCCCCAAGTGACCGGGGAGCAAAAATCTCGCTTTTACGAGTTGATTGTCGACAAAGAATATAAACTGGTGGCAAGACACACAAAAGAAAAGTTCATTGACAAGTCAAGAGGAGCGCCAGTGGTCGGATTTCAGCACAAGGTTAAATTATACCTCAAAAAAGACAATGAATTCATCATCATCAGAAGCAAACGAGCGCTATTGAAGGTTCTCGAAGACAAAAAGAAAGAACTCGCTGACTACTCAAGAGCAAGAAGATTGTACTGGCACGAAAACCCAAAAAGAACTGCCGCCATGTTAGTTGGCTATTACTTTGATTTAAAAGGAGAGAACTGAAAATGAAAAAAGCAGCTGTTTTATTACTTATGATAGGGCTGGGGTTCCATTCTCGGGCACAAAACCCAACCATTACCGCTACTTTCAGCGAAACACCCTTTGATCAGGCGGTAAAAACCATTGAAGATCAGGCAAAAACTGCGATCTTCTACAATCCGCAATGGACAGACACCATACGGGTAAACGCCACACTTAACTCAGCTTCTCTTAATGAAGCATTAACAGCCATCATTCCGTCCACTTCCGACTTAAGTTTCTTCATCAATTCGGGAGGCAAAGTAATTATCTCGAAAGGCTATGTGATTCGGGAAAGCCTCCCTGCTGATTTTTTCACAAGGGAGCCCGTAGAAGACAAAATGGAGGTAGCTGCCCTGGAATTAGAAAAAACACGAAATAATCAGGGGCCTGTGGAAGATGCCATAGAAAATAAGACTTTCGAAGTAGGCAAAAAAACTGCGGTGCTAGCCTCCGGGAAAGCTACGGTTGCGGGCTATGTGAAAAGCATGGCTTCTGGTGAGCCTGTCATTGGGGCCTTAGTTTATATCGAAAACCCAAAAATAGGCACCATTACCGACCAGTTTGGCTACTACTCTCTCACCATTCCCAACGGCAAGCAGCTGCTGAAAATTCAAAATGTGGGAATGAAAAGTACGAGGCGGCAAATCATTCTCTACTCCGATGGGCTTTTCAATATAGAAATGGAAGAGGATGTGGTGGCTTTGAAGGAAGTGGTAATCGAAGCAGAACGAGATGTAAACGTTACAGGGATGCAAATGGGGCTCGACAGGCTCGACATTCAGTCGATCAAGCAGATGCCTTCTGCTTTTGGCGAGGCCGATATTATGAAAGTAGCCTTAACGCTTCCAGGGGTTCAAAGTGTTGGCGAAGGTTCCAATGGCTTCAACGTGCGGGGCGGCAGCACCAGCCAGAATCTTATTTTGCTGAATGACGCTGTTATTTACAACCCTTCTCACCTTTTTGGCTTCTTCACGGCTTTCAATGCCGATGTGGTAAGGAATGTTGAACTGCACAAAGCGGGCATTCCGGCGGAGTACGGAGGCAGAATCTCGTCGGTGTTTGAGGTAGACATGAAAGATGGCAACAAGAAAAAATTCGCTGGCAGCGGAGGTATAGGGCTGGTCACTGGCCGTCTTTCTCTTGAAGGCCCAATTATAGAAGACAAGGCCTCGTTCCTTATCGCTGGCCGAAGCAGTTACTCAGATTGGATTTTGAAAAGGCTGCCAAATGCTACTTTTAAAAATTCCACAGCCGGTTTCAGCGACCTGAATGCGAGGGTGACCTACGACATTGATGAAAAAAACAGCGTATATATTACTGGCTATTTGAGTAATGACAAGTTCAGTCTCAACTCCGATTCGCTGTACCAATACACCAACTCCAACGCTTCCATCAAATGGAAAAAAATATTCAACAGCAGACTTTATGGGGTTTTCACAGGAGTTTCCAGCCACTACGACTACAGTCTGTCATCCGATGACGTGCCAGTAAACGCATTCAATCTTGGTTACGGTATTAACCAGCACAACTTCAAAGCCGACTTCAGCTACTTCCCTGAGTCCATGCATAAAATCGATTTTGGGCTAAGCAGTATTTACTATGATCTGAACCCTGGATTTAACAAGCCTGTTGGTGACCAATCCATCCTTCAGGAAAAGATTTTGGAAAAGGAAAAAGGGATTGAATCGGCTATTTACGTGGGCGACAAGGTTGACATCAACGACAAGCTTTCGCTGTACCTGGGACTGCGCTATTCCATGTATTCTTTTCTTGGGCCAAAAAGTGTCATTCAATATGACCCCACCCGAGCAAAGGACGTGAATACCATGCAGGACACTTTGCAGTACCCTTCAGGCGACTTCATCAAAACCTATCACGGGCCGGAATACAGAGCTTCTATGAGGTATGCCTTCAACCCCATCAGTTCCGCCAAGTTGAGCTTCAATAGAATGCGGCAGTATATTCATCAGCTGTCCAACACTCAGGCCATTTCCCCCACTGATATCTGGAAGCTCAGCGATTCTTATATCAGTCCGCAGATTGGAGACCAGTTCTCTATCGGATACTACCGCAACATGAGATCCAACAGCCTTGAACTGTCGGTGGAAACCTACTACAAGTGGCTAACCGATATGCTTGACTATAAAAACGGCGCAGTGCTTGTGATGAATGAGCACCTGGAAACTGACGTGATAAAAGCCAAAGGCAAGGCATACGGGCTCGAGATCATGCTGAAAAAGAAAACCGGCAAACTCAACGGATGGGTAAGCTACACATACTCCAGAACGTTCGTACAAATCGCAGGACAGTTTCCGGAAGAAAGGGTAAACAGAGGCACTTATTTCCCTGCCAGCTACGACAAGCCGCATGACCTTACGATTGTTTCAAACTATAAATTCACCAGAAGGATCAATATATCGGTTAATTATACGTACAGCACAGGGCGGCCAATCACCTACCCCTTGTCTGTCTATACCATAGGCGGAGCAAACCGGGTTCACTATTCCGACAGAAACGCCTACCGCATTCCTGACTATAGCCGAATGGATTTGTCCATCAACTTCGAAGGCAACCATAAAATCAAGAAGCTGGCGCACAGTTCATGGACATTTGCTTTGTTCAATGTGCTGGGGCGCAACAATGTGTACTCCATCTACTTCGTGACCGAGCAGGGAGAAATAAATGGCTACAAGCTTTCTGTCTTTGCCCGCCCCATTCCAACCATCACCTACAACTTCAGATTCTAATTCCATGAGAAAGCTTAAAGCCATTTTTGGAAGAACGCTACTAACGGCATCGGTACTCTTATCGGTGCTGCCCGCAAGCAACTTGATTCAGGCTCAGGACATTTCCTACAGGGAAGAGATTCATATACACCACGATGGCCCTGTGTATTTAACGGGTGATCGCTTAAGGTTTTCAGTAACATGTCTCGATCAGTCAAACCACCTGCTTTCGCCACTTAGCAGACTGGCCTATGTTGAACTCCTCGACAGCGAAAACACACCACTGGCGCAGTCGATCATTGATTTGAATGATGGAAAAGGAAAGGGCGACATTCTTTTACCATTTACCGCCACTTCAGGCAACTACATCTTAAGAGCCTACACCAAGTGGATGAGAAATTTTCCTCCCGAGGACTATGCTTATTCAATTGTTACCATCATCAATCCATTTAAGTCGCTTGGGCTGTCAGAAAGCAGTGAAAAGCCAGCCACCAGAAAAGTCTCTGCTCCCACAGCAGGTCTGACGATATCAACCGCCAGCGAAGTATATCGCTCAAGGCAAAAGGTAACCATCGACCTGGGATTAACTGGTGTAGAAGGTAGGCCTGCTAGTGGGCTGGTGTCAGTTTCTGTAAGTAAGGTGCCAGATTTCTTCATGACAGGCCAGGGAAATTCCGGGAAGCTTCCGGTGGTTGTCAAAAAAAAACCCTCCCAGGCTTCATTTAAACCCGACAGGCACTACTTGCCTGAAACAAAGGGGCAATTCCTCACTGGTAAAGTGTATGAATCGGGCACCACAACGCCAAAGGCAAATGAATTGATCTACTTGTCTATCATTGGAACTCAACCTGAATTCTATACTTCAAAAGCTGACAGCGAGGGCGTTATTCGGTTTGAGATTGTGGATTTTTATGGCCAGGGAGAGGCGCACCTGCAAAGCGGCGATCCAGATGCCAATGTAGATATAATTATTGATCCGTCGTTTTCAGAGGCCTTTGTTGCACTTGAGGTTCCGTCACTGAGTATTGATGAAAAGTGGGAGAGTTACCTGACTCAGGCGAGCCAGAACATGCAGGTTAGAAATGTGTATTCCAGCATTATTCCATTTGATGAACACCAGCCGTCGGGTGACTCATTACCCTTTTACGGCATTCCTGATCAGAAATACTACCTGGATGACTACACAAGGTTCCCTTTGATGGAAGAGGTACTGAGGGAATACGTAGCCGGTATTTTCCCAAGAAAAAGAAACGACGAATTCTATTTTAAGATGGTCAACGTGGAAAAAAATGAGATCATGAACAATGAACCGTTGATGCTCTATGATGGCTTTCCTATTAAAAAGGCGAACACTATTATGGAGCTGGATCCTCGCCTTGTGAAGCGGATTGATGTAGTGACGAAGAGATATTTGATGGGTGGAGCCATTTTCGACGGCATCACAAGCTTTCATTCATATAAGGGCGACCTGGCGGGGCTAGACCCTGCACTCATTGCTGGCCAGGACTATTCTTTTATTGGGGTGCAGAAAGGGGCGAAGTATGTGTTCCCCGACTACGACGATGCTAACTCAACATCGACCTTGCCAGACTTCAGAAACACCCTCTATTGGGCTGATAGCAAAGAGATCAGTAACGGACTTGGAGTAGTAGCGTTTTTTGCCGGAGACGATACCGGGACATATTTGATTGACGTTGAAGGAATCTCAGACTCAGGCGATTTGATCTCTCAAAAAAAGTTTTTCAAAGTGGAGAAATGAGGATAATCACCCTGGCCATACTGATATTTTTCGTGAGTGTTGGCTGCCTCGAAAGATTCGAGCCGCAAGGAACGAAGTTGACCAACCTACTGGTGGTGGAAGGGCAGCTTACAACTGGTGCGGAGGGCAACACAATCAAACTCTCCAGAACCCGGGCCATAGGCATGAAAGACATGATACCAGAGCAAAATGCCATAGTGAAAGTGACAGATGGCCACTCAAATGACTACCTTTTTAAGGAAACGCTACCCGGTACATATTACAACCCGGCGGCAGATTTGACAGCAAAGGTGGGAGAAAAATATTTGCTCGATATTGTAACTGCCGGAGGCAGCCACTATCAATCCAGCCCGGTTACGCTTAAGCAAACTCCTCCAATTGAAAAAGTCTATTACAGCAGTGAAACCAGACTGACTGACGACGGGAGAGCGCTGTCAGGCATTGCCATTTACCTCGATGCGTTCGACGAGAATAACAACACCAACTACTACCGCTGGGAATGGACAGAAAATTGGGAAATTCAAATGCCTGTTAACTCAAAATTCGACTTCCAAGTCGACAAAGACACAGTCGGAATGGGCTATCCCATACCCAAAATTCTGCCGGTGAATATTTGCTACAACTCCGACACCTCCAGCAGAATAATGGTGGCCAGCACCAAAACCCTCTCAGAAGACCGTGTAAAAAAGTATGAGATCAATTTTACCAGCACCAAAGGATTCAAATTAAAGAGCCTCTACGGTATTATAGTAAAACAATATGCTCTTGACGAAGCGGGTTACAAATACTGGGAGGCCTTAAGGGCAAGCAGCGAAGGGGTAGGCACCTTATTTGACCCACAGCCTTATGAACTTATTGGGAATGTTTTTAATACAAGTGATGGCAACGAGCCGGTACTGGGCTATTTTGATGCCAGCACGGTGTCAGTTAATTCGCTGGTAGTCATCCGTGACCAACTCGACTCCCTTGTGTACCCGCTGGAACAGTGCGACCAGGAGAGAGATACCGTGCCCTACAGACTTGTACAAGACTATCTGCAGGCTGGCTACCTTATCGACACCACAGGTCTGTTTGGCAGCACTTACGTGATTATGGCTCCCGTCGATTGTAGTGACTGCCGACTCTACGGGTCGCTGGAACGCCCAAAATTCAGACCTGATTGACAATTGCCCGAATTATTTAACATATCATCCAAAGACTTCATTGTTAAAGGTAAAAACTTCTTTAGAGTGACGTGCACTCTTTTGATAGGGTTCGACTTCATTGGTTGCACCGAGCCTTTTACTCCTGAATCAAAAGCTTACAAAGGTGTTCTTGTAGTTGACGGGTTTGTATCAGACGCAGAAGCTCGGTCAACTATAAAACTGACACGCAGCTCCCCTATCGACGTTGCCATTCCTACCCCGGAATCAAACGCCATTGTATCGGTAATAGATAAACAGGGGACAAGTTTCGAGTTTGAAGAAACCTCACCTGGCATTTACCAGTGCATAGCGGCACGCTTTAAGGGTGTTGTCGGACAAGTTTATTCGCTTGACATTTTAACTGACAATGGCAATCACTACCAGTCCGGGCCGGTTACACTAAAAAAATCGCCACCGATAGACAGCGTTTATTTTGAACCCTCTGTCAGGCTGTCGGATATTGACGGAGATACAATTACGGGAGCAGCCATATTTATTGACACACATGACGACACAAATTCCACGAAATATTACCGATGGGAATGGGAGGAAGATTGGGAGATACGAGTACCCTACCCCAACACATACGACTGGATCACCTACGAGGACGGCAAATTTGGGTTTCCAAAAGAAAATGGAAATCAGATCGGCCTTTGTTACAACCATGAAGTAGGCAGAAACATCCATATTGCCACTACCAATCAGCTGTCAAGCGACCAGGTAAGCAAGTTGGAGCTCAACTATGTCACAACCAGAGATGGCTATAAGCTAAGGTCTCTTTATAGCATTTTAGTGCGGCAATATGCTCTTGATGAAGCAGCTTTCTTGTATTGGTCGGAGCTCGAAAAGACCTCTGAAACCCTGGGTACTTTGTTTGATCCCCAGCCCTATGAATTGCGGGGAAACGTTTTTAACACCGAAGACCCCGACGAAACCGTTCTGGGCTATTTTGGTGCTGGCACGGTAGAAGAGAAGCGCCTCTACATTACCCGTGAGCAGCTCAAGGACATCAAATACCCAACCAACCCTTGTGGACAGGATCTGCTTGAGGTTGAATACAGGTATGTGTACGACCATTTGGAAGCCGGCTACGTTATTGCTTACCTCGGCGACTACGGGGCTATCTCCCTGTATATGGCACCGAAAGATTGTTGCGACTGTAGATTTCATGGCGTATTGGAGAAACCTGACTTTTGGCCATTATGAGTGAAGCGATTGTTTCAGCGTATATCTCCAGAAAACTAGCACTGGTTTTGCCCATCGTTTTCATTTTTGAAGGGTGCATTGAATCATTTGACGGGAAGTCGACTGACTATGAAAACTCGCTGGTAGTAGACGCCGCCATATCCGACCAACCAGGCCCCTATCAGGTGCTCCTTTCTAGGAGCAGGCCTTTCGGCACCGCAAACTCTTTACCTCAGACTGGCGCCTCAGTTTGTGTGACTACCCTTGAGGGCGTATGTTATCCATTTAAAGAAGTGACTCCGGGCAAATATCTTAGCGACTCGGCAGAATGGCGAGGGCAGCCAGGCACTACTTACAAGCTGGAAATTGACGTAAATGGCATTCATTTTGAGTCCTCCGAGGAACTCCTGCGAAGCACGCCGGCCATAGATAGCGTCTACTATGAGCTGGAGGAGAGATATACTGACGCTGAAGAAGTGTTGTCGGGAATAGCCTTATTTGTCGACACGCATGACGAAAACAACTCGGCCAAGTTCTATAAATGGACATCCATTGAAAGCTGGGAAATAAAGATAGAATATCCCATCGATTTCAACCTGTGGAAATGCTACGACTCCGACACGTCCAAAATTATTCAAATTGCCACCACCCGTGGGTTATCGAAAAATGTAGTAAGCAGGCATGAACTCAATTATGTGAGCACCGAGGGGTTTCGCCTTGGCTCCTATTACAGTCTGCTGGTCCAACAATCGGCCATCGACCAAAAAGCCTATAGCTACTGGTCGGAGATCAAGCAATCCAACGAAATGGCTGGCTCTTTGTTTGACATTCAGCATTACCCTATCCGAGGAAATATTTACAATACGTCGGACGCCGAGGAGGTGGTTTTAGGGTATTTCGAGGTGCTATCGATACAGGATAAGCGAATCTTTATCTCAAGAAGAGATGTCAAAGATCTCAACTTTCCCGGGCCCTCGTGCTATAGTGTGTGGGATGGGCCGCCACCTGACCCACGGTTTTTACCCAGGCGCTGTACAGACTGCACCTACCATGGCGGCTCATTGAAGAAACCTGACTTTTGGCCTAACTAATACCTTAAAACAAAAAAATTGAAAATCACTGATACAATATCCTTTCAAAGAAAGCTATTTATTACCGGAAGAAATGCGCTATTGCTTGTGCTTTTAGGTAGCTGCGTTGAACAGTTCGACCCAAAAGTAATTGCCTACCAAAGCGTATTGGTAGTAGATGGTTACCTCTCCGATAAAGCTGAGCCTTACAGGATTACTTTGTCACGGTCGAGAGCCCTAAATAACGAAGACTTTCTTCCTGAGCTTGGTGCCAGTGTTTCAATCATAGGCAGCGAGGGCGAAACCTATCCACTAGTCGAAAGCGACTCTGGCCGATATGTGAGTAACCCCAACGAGTTTGTGGCTTTGACCGGGCAGAGTTACACACTTGACATTGTAACAACTAGTGGAAATCACTATCAGTCTGATCCTGTCACGGTAAAAGTTACACCTCCTATCGACAGCGTGTATTTCAAAACAGAGCGACGCATCAACGATGACGGCCTCGAAATGGACGGCATCAAAATATTGGTTGACGCCCATGACCCCACGGCGAGTACCAACTATTACCGCTACGAATGGAAGGAAACATACGAGATTTCGCTGGCGTACGCTGCACCGTGGGATTATGACTCCATGGCGCCCGACCCCAGGTTCCCAATAAAACCAATTGCGGTTTTTGCGGCAAATTGCTACAATTCCCGCCGCGGAAATTCCATTCTTACGGTGAGCACCGACCAGCTATCAGAAGACAAGGTAAGTGAGTTCGAGATTAACTATGTGAGCACGGCCGACTATAAGCTGCGAAAAAGATACAGCATACTCGTTGAGCAATTTGCACTGGATGAGGATGCATTCCACTACTGGTCCGAACTCCAAAAAAATTCCGAGAACCTCGGAACGCTATTTGATCCACTTCCCTATGAGCTCCGTGGAAACGTTAGAAATCTGGATGACCCTGACGAGGTCATAGTTGGTTATTTTGATGCGGCCCAGTCTTCGCAAATGAGGCTGTTTGTTGACGGAATTGAGTTAAGAGATTTATCGTTTCCGTCCACCGGCTGTCCAAACTCACTTGATACGGTGGCCCTTCAGGACATCCCTCTCAATTTGACACGGAATTACCTTATTTCCGTATTAGGGCCATACCCGGTTGAATATGTTCTTATGGCACCAAGGCGATGCGCCGATTGCAGAGTTTACGGATCGTTGGAGAAACCGGATTTTTGGTAACAGATGAATCACTTGAGGTATGGGCGACAAAAAATCCCTCATTCGTATCAATTACTTATTACTGCTACTACTTAGCAGCTGCATTGAAAAATTTGTACCCGAAATACCCGAAAGTGATGGCGAATTGGTGGTGGAGGGATACGTTACTGATCGACCCGAAGACTACGTCATCAGGCTAAGTCGCTCACGGGCAATTGACCTTAAAAAAAGTTTGCCAGAAACAGGAGCAACCGTCAAAATACTTGAGGGGGAAGCCATTGAACATCCGCTGACTGAAAGTGCAGACGGGGCCTATGTTAGCAAAGCAGGTGATTTTGTTGGCCAGGTTGGGTCAAAATACACGTTAGATATCGTTACGGCAGACGGCGTGCACTATCAGTCCAGCACCGAAAGAATGATCAAAACGCCTGCCATCGACAGTGTGTATTTTGAAAGAGAGGTAAGGTTCACTGATGTTGAAGATCTGTTAGTTGATGGAATAAAAATCCTGGTAGACACCCATGACCCCACTAATTCAACGAGGTATTACAAATGGGAGTGGAAAGAAGACTGGGAATACAAAGCAACCTACCCAAATTCTTATGGGTGGGTGCCAGGTGACCGTATAACAGACCCTGGCCACCCTGTTTTCAATCCATCACCCAATGTTTTCTGTTACATTACCAATTCGTCAAAGCAAGTGTTGATTGCTTCTACCAACACGCTTGAAAAGGATGTGCTAAGCAGGTTTGAAATAAAATACATTAATACGCTTGGGGGAGAGCTTGCTTCACTTTACAGCATTCTGGTGAAGCAGTACGCCATAACCGAAAACGCCTATAAATACTGGCGAGAGTTAAAAGGCCTCAGCGAAAGCCAGGGAACATTATTTGACAAGCAGCCATATGCACTGCCAGGCAACGTGGGCAACCTTAATGATCCCGAAGAAGTTGTTCTCGGCTACTTCGAGGCGCTTTCAGTCGATGAAGAAAGAATATTTATACGCCGTGAACAGCTGAAAGAATTGGACTTCCCCACCAACACCTGCTACTATGAAAAAATCGACTCGGTCAACTACTGGAGTGTTCAGGACTATCTCGACCAGGGATACCTGATATATGGAGTAGGTGGTTTTTTGGCATCATTTGTACACATGGTTCCCAGAGACTGCGCCGATTGCACCTATCATGGATCGCTCGAAAAACCGGATTACCTGCCATGAAGAATATGAAGGGCCTAAGCGCTCGCATTGTCAGATCCTTTGGACTCGGCCTACTTCTATTAGGCTGCGTGGAACCATTTGAGGCTGAAGTCGCCGACTTCCAAAGTGTGCTGGTGGTGGAAGGCAACATTTCCGACGCCAATGAGCCCTACGTGATCACCCTCAGCCGAACTGCCCCGTTAGATGCCAAAGGAGCAACGCCGGAAAGAAATGCTATCGTCCGGGTAATTGACGGGGAAGGAGCCTCCTTTACACTTACAGAGTTTACACCTGGCAAGTACCTCAGTAACCCATTGAATTTTGTTGGATGCGCCGGAAAAACCTACTTTTTAAGCGTTATCACATCATCCAATCAAAGGTATAAGTCCGAGATTGTCACTTTGAAGCCGTCGCCTCCTATCGACAGTATTTATTTTGAACGAGAGATACGCTTAACTGACGCCGGAGACAGCCTGGACGGGGTAAGAATTATGGTAGATGCACATGATCCACTTGGAACGTCCGTGTATTACAAATATTCATGGATAGAAACGTACGAAATACGACCGCACTATCCTTCCTTCTATGAATGGGATTTTTCGGTAACTCCAGCAGCCTTCGTTCGCCGCAATCCAGAAATTAATCTTTGTTTTAAAACCGACTCCTCCCGACAAGTGCTGATCACCAGCACGGCGAACCTAAAAGCAGACAGGGTAAGTGAATTCGAAGTGAATTATGTGAGCACTGTTTCGTTTCGGCTTAAATCACGTTATAGCATTCTTGTCCGGCAACAAACAATAAGTGAAAAGAGCTTCAGGTATTGGAGCGAGGTAAAAAAAACGTCCGAAAGCTTGGGAACACTCTTCGACCCTCAACCCTATCAGCTGACTGGCAACGTGCATAACGTTGACGACCCCGAAGAGCCGGTGCTTGGCTATTTTGATGCCAGTAGTGTTGCACAAAAACGAATTTTTATTGATCGAAAAAAAGACCTGCACGGCCTGACCTATCCTGGTGAACCGTGCATCAGTCAACTTAAAACCTTCTCGCCCCGGGAGGAAGGAGACGTGTTCAAAGACGAATTCAACCTGTTCATTCTGTGGGGCTATTTAATAGTTGATGGAGAAGGGGCCCTTTGGGCTCCTCCGGAATGTGCAGATTGCAGAGTGCATGGAGTACTTGAAAGACCAAGCTTCTGGCCTGACACTCCCTGATGAAATTATACTATAAAGTATCAACGGCTTTCGTTAATTTCCGCTTTTAATTAACCCAACCTGAAAATGAAAAAGCTACTTGCCCTGGCAATTGTCGTATTGTCTGCCGCACATTTTTCTTACGCCCAAAAGTGGACAGTAGATGATGTGGTCAATCAGGAGTCTCTTTCCGACGCAATTTTTTCTGACGACAACAACCTGGTGGCTTGGGTGAAACGCAGACCCGCTCCCGACAAAGACAGCTTCGTGTCCGACATTTATCTTACCCGGCTCAATAGTAAAGACAAAGACGGCAACTTCAAAACAGTGCAGCTTACCAGAGGCGACGAGTCAGAAAGCAATCCTGTATTTTCTGCCGATGGAGAAACCATCTACTTCCTTTCTTCTAAAGCCAAGGGCAAAAACCTGTGGGCGATGTCGCTACTTGGGGGAGAGGCCTACGTTGTCGACTCTTTTGACGTGTCTATTTCTCAGCTAAAAAGGCTGGACGCAAAAACCCTGATTTTTAAGGCAGAAGAAGGCAAGACGCTGTATGAAACAGAGATAGAAAAGAAAAAAGACAATGTGCAGGTAATTGAAGACTCTCTGCATGTGAAACCAAGCAGGTTATTCACGTTCGATACGGACAAGAAAAAGGTACAAAGGGTAACGGACAACCAGTTCCCCATCACCAGCTACGCCATTTCGCCCGATGGCAAATGGGCGGTAACCTCGCAAACCATGTCGCCTCATTATGGGGTGGATGGCAAGCCATCGCCCACACACCACCTTTGGAACCTCACTGACAAAACAAGCCAGCAAATACTTGCTTCTGGCTATCAAACACCCGGCAGCTTCCAGTTTGCCGCCGACAACAGCGGCTTCTATTTCACCAGTGTGCTTTCGTCGAACCCAGAGTGGCAGGGCGCTGGCATTGACCTGTTGCATTTTTATACGCTCTCGACCAATAGCGTTACGCAAGTCAACCTCGGCCACGACTGGGGTTTAGGTGCTGGCTACGATGTGGCCGGGCCTCTGGTGATAGGCTCACTGGCAAAAGGCGCTTACAATGGCCTGGCTTTTTACAGCAAAAACGGGAGCATCTGGAGCAAAGAAATCGTCAGTGCCGGAAATTACACTGACCACTTGAATGTAGTGGCAGCGGCCAAAAACGGTGCTAAGCTGCTCGTTGGATACTCAACAGCGTCCCTTCCCACCCAAATTCGGGTGGCGGAGGTTGTAAAAGGGAAGAAGGGAAATTCGCTGGCAGTTGGTCAGGAACTAGTTAAACTTAATACGCATCTGGAGAAAAAACCGATGACAAAATCGGAAGTGATTACGTGGACAGGCGCCCTGGACGAGGAAGTCACGGGCATTCTCTATTACCCAACCGGCTTCGAAGCCGGGAAGAAATACCCACTCATCGTGGCCATTCATGGTGGACCCTCGGGTGTGGACATGGATCGCTGGGCCGATCGCTGGGGGTACTACCCTCACCTGATGGCCGAAAAAGGAGTGTTTACCCTCAAGCCCAACTACCATGGCTCCTCCAATCACGGGCAGAAATTTGTGGAGTCCATCAAGGGGCACTACTACGAATACGAGCTGCCAGACATTATCAATGGCATTAAACTGCTCAACGAAAAGGGGTATATCTACGAAGATTCCATGGCAGTAATGGGCTGGTCGAATGGTGCCATTCTCGCCACTATGCTCACTGTTGAGCACCCCCACCTTTTCAAAGTGGCTGCGGTAGGCGCCGGCGATGTGAACTGGACTTCTGATTATGGCAACTGCCAGTTTGGCGTCACCTTTGACCAGAGCTACTTTGGTGGTGCGCCCTGGGACAACCGCAATGGCAAAATCTACAACGAAGCCTATATCCTGAAGTCGCCGCTATTTGAAATGGAGAAAGTGAAAACGCCCACGCTTATTTTCCATGGCAGCGAAGACAGGGCAGTACCCCGTGACCAGAGCTGGGAATACTACCGGGCCCTCCAGCAAATCGGGCAGGCCGACGTACGCTTCCTTTGGTTCCCCGGGCAGCCGCATGGGTTGCAGAAAATTACCCATCAGCAGCGCAAAATGACCGAAGAAATCGCCTGGTTCGACAAGTACATGTGGGGCAAGCCAGACAAAACCAATGAGGCATTCAAAAAGGGCAGCCCGCTGGCACAGCTGATCAGCAAGGAGAAAGCGAAAACGACAAACGGAGCCTACGGCGAAATGGTGAAAGGCAGCCTGACACCCGAAACTGCTGCGACGAAAAAAGATTCAATAGCCATTGGCAAATTTGAAGTGACCAACGCACAGTTCAAAGCCTATAGCAGCGAGTTCAGCTACCCGGCCGGGCAGGACAATTTCCCGGCAGTAGTGAGTCTCGAGCAGGCGAAGGGCTACGTCTCCTGGCTAAGCACGCAGACTGGCCAAACCTACCGGCTGCCCTCAACGGCGGAAGCCAAAAAGTTGCATGAATTGGCGCTCAAGTCGGCGGCAAAGGAAAATACGCTCAACTACTGGGCTGGCTACGACATTACCATCGACGACCTGACCGACTTCAAAGCAAAGTTAGCTGAAGTAAAAAGCTCCCTCCTGAAAGAGGCAGGCTCCTTCCCAGCTTCGAAAGTAAAAGAAGCCGAAATTTATGACCTCGGCGGCAACGTGGCTGAATATGCTTCCGATGGAACTACCTACGGTTTTGGTGCCTATGATTTTACCGACGAAAAGGCTGGGGCAATGGCTGTAGACAAGAGGAGTGTTGGGTTCAGGGTGGTGAGGGAGTAAATACGCCCGCTTTCCGCTTAAATAGGGCTATCACCGTACAAGTTTGGAAATGATCGCCTGTAGGATTAAATTATATTACACATCACCTACAAATCATTTCCTGTTATGACTACCAAAGCCCTCCTGCTGCTCGTCTTTTTTCTTTGCTGTACCCGATTAAGTGCCCAACCCGGATGGATTTGGCCGGAAGATTCAATAAAAGCCGCCAAAGCAAAAGAGTATTATGCGCTTTACTCAGACCTGTCGAAGCTGGGCAATTCTGAGGAAGCTCTACCCTACCTTGAATGGCTGCTTGCGGAAGTGGCGAACCTGAATGTAGGTCTTTACATTGGCGCTGCCAAAACTTACGAAGACCTCGCAGAAAAAGCGGAGGACGCAGCAACTAAGGCATCTTATCAGGAACAGGTGTTGGCCGTCTACGACAAACGCATTGAGTACTTCAACCATGAGGGAGACGTGCTCAACCGGAAGGCATTTTCAGCCTACAAATTCTACAAGGACGACAAAGCAAAATACCCGCAGCTGATTGAATTGTTTGACAAGGCAAACAGCCTGAATGGTGTGGCAGCATTCGACAACAACCTCATCGCCTTTATGGACGTGCTAAAAAGGTCGAAATTGACTGGCGGGGCAATCTCCGACGAGGAGGTACTGGAGTACTATGACGGGATCAGCGAAATTCTTGAGGCAAAGATTGCCAGGGAACCATCGGAGTGGTTGATAAAAATACAGGAAACGATTGACCAGATTCTCATCGAAATTGTTCCGCTGGATTGCAGTTTTGTGGAAAATACCCTGGGAAGTAAACTGAAAGAAGTTCCCTCGAACCTGAAGATGGCAAAGAAGGTTTTTCATCTTTTGCTCACAGGCAAGTGCACCGACAGTCCTCTCTTCTTTGAATCCGCCAAAATCATCCAGGACGAAGCTCCTTCCTATGGTTTTGCCAGAATTCTGGCGGCGAAAAGAGCTGCTGAGGATGATCATGAAGCAGCGCTAAAATACTACAATGAGGCGCTAGGCCTGACCGATGAAAATCAAAAAAAGGCCGAGACGTCGCTGGACATTGCCCGGATTTATGCAGCTCAGGAACAAAAGGCGATGGCTCGAACACATGCGAGAAAAGCACTCGGATACCAGGAGGAAATGCCTGAAGCCTACAACCTGATAGGTAACCTTTACTACCATAGCTATGAAGACTGCAAAGAAGGCGTGAGCCGGGTGAAAGACAGGGCTGTGTTCATTGCAGCCTACGACATGTACCGCAAAGCGGGCAATGCAAAAGGCATGGAAGAGGCAAAAAGCCAGTTCCCTTCTATTGGAGAAATTTTCGAAGAAGGAATGCAGGAAGGTGATAAAATAGTCTTGAGCTGTTGGGTAAAGGAGAGCGTGGTGTTGCAGAAAAGATAGTCAACATCATTTTTATAGTCTTCTACAACAGGCGAGTGATCGGTTGGGGATTCCTGTATTGACTTCCTAGCGATCACTGCTTACCATTTACCTCCTCACACCTTCTTCATCACCAAACAAACCCTTGCCGGCAAATACACGCTCAGGAAGTGTTCTCCATACAGGTTCACTGTTGGGTAGGTCATTTTGTCGTCTACTCTTCCGAAGCCTCCGAACTTGGCGTGGTCACTGTTGAGCACGATTTTGTAATCACCGCCCTGTGGCACTTTGAACCGATAGTCGGGCACGGAGTTCTGGCCATGAAAGTTGAAAAGGAAAATCAGGTTCTTACGTTCAAAAATGATGACCTTATTGGCATCATCCATATTGAGCTGCTGAGCCGGTAGGCTGTCGGGAATTGCTTCAGCGGTAGCCAGGTGCACCATGGCTTCGTCAAAATTGTTGAGATATTGGTAACGCAGATCGGCATGATCCACCAGGCTCCACTGCCTGCGGGCATATTTGTAGCTCCAGCCATTGCCCTCCCTCGGGAAGTCGACCCATTCAGGATGCCCAAACTCATTGCCAATAAAAGTCAGGTAGCCTTCGCCGCCCAAAGACAGGGTAAACAACCGTAGCATTTTGTGCAGCGCAATGCCCCTGTCGATGATCAGGCTCGGAAGCTCCTTGTGCATGTGGGTGTACATTTCCTTGTCCATCAGCCAAAAAGCCAGCGACTTATCACCCACCAGCGCCTGGTCGTGCGACTCTGCATAGGCAATGTTTTTTTCACCAAATCGTCGGTTTTGCAGGGTACTCCACATCTCGTGAATATTCCACTCCTCGTCAGTCTTGTGCTTCAGCAACTTGATCCAATAGTCAGGAATGCCCATGGCCAGCCTATAGTCGAAACCAAGGCCGCCTTCTTTGGTAGGTCGGCACAGCCCAGGCATGCCACTCATGTCTTCAGCGATGGAAATAGCACCTTTTTTGGAATGGATAATTTCGTTGGCCAACTGCAGGTAGGTGAGTACATCCCAGTCGACCCCGGCAGCGAAATATTTGTCGTAGTGGTCGAAGCTTACGTTGCCATGATGGAAGTAGAGCATCGAGGTAATCCCATCAAAGCGGTACCCATCAAAATGAAACTCCTCCAGCCAGTACTTGACATTTGAAAGCAGAAATTGCTTTACCTCCCATTTGCCATAATTGAAAAGCATCGAGTCCCACTGTTCGTGGAAGCCACGGCTCCCTTCGTGAAAATATTGGCTTTGCGTGCCGTCGAGCTTGTTGAGTCCTTCGGCAATATTCTTCACGGCATGAGAATGCACAATGTCCATGATCACTGCTATGCCCATTTCGTGCGCCTTGTTCACCAAATAGCGCAAGTCGTCCGGTGTACCGAAGCGGCTGGTGGGTGCAAAATAGTTGCTCACATGATAGCCAAAGGAGCCGTAGTAAGGATGCTCCTGCACGGCCATCATTTGTATGGTGTTGTAGCCCAGCTTTTTGATCCTCGGCAAAGTAAGCTCAGCAAACTCCCGGTACGTACCCACTCCCTCCTTCTCCTGAGCCATGCCCACATGGCACTCGTAAATGATGGGACATTTGCTGGCCGCTACTGACGAAAACTTGGTGTCCGACCATTTGAATTTTTTTGCTGGCTTGTAAACGCAAGCAGAAAAGTCATAGGTAGTTGGGTCTTGCACCACGTAAGTGGCATAGGCAGGAATCCGATCCATTTCGCCTGCCTCCGATTTCACGTGCACTTTGAACTTGGTGCCGTCCTGAAATTTCTCGCCCTTCTTTTCTTCAGCAATGAAAATCTCCCAAATGCCTTCCTTGTTTTTCTTCAGCTTATGTGCCTCTCTGTCCCATCCGTTGAAATCGCCTACCACTGACAGCGCATGAGCCGCAGGCGCCCACTCACGGTACCACCAGCCATTGGCTTTATCGTCGTAAGTAAGGCCAAAATACTCGTAGGCTGAGGCAAATTGATCCAACGAGCCGGCAGCTTTTTTGATATCGATCATGGCCGCATTGAACCTTTCGATCCTATTACTCACCTCTTCGGCATATGGCTCCAGCCAGGGGTCATTTTTAACAAGTATCGGAGTGTTGGGCTTTTTGGCCATGTTTGTAGGGTTGTTGTCTAAATGAAGAAATCAGGCATTAAATTGGCAGAAGGGTCAACCGCATAAGCTGTGAGGTCAGTAATCCCCTCCGCCTTCAGTACTTCATCGTCAATATAGAAATTGCCATTGGCTTCTGATGACTTTCTCCTTAAAATATAATAAGCGGCGTCGGCCAGTATCTCCGGTTTCCTCGATTGATTCACCATTTGGTCGCCTCCCAGCAAGTTCTGCACGGCAGCGGTGGCGATGGTTGTTCGGGGCCACAAAGCGTTAACAGCAATATTATCTTTTTTAAACTCCTTGGCCATGCCCAGCACACACATGCTCATGCCAAACTTGGCCATGGTGTAGGCCACGTGAGGCGCAAACCAGCGAGCCTCCATGTTCAGCGGCGGCGACATATTCATGATGTGTGGGTTCTCTGCCTTTTTGAGGTAGGGAATGCACGTCTTCGACATCAAAAAAGTGCCCCTGGTATTTACCTGATGCATGAGGTCGTATCGCTTCATTTCGGTAGCCAGCGTTGGTGTAAGGCTAATGGCGCTGGCATTGTTAATCAGTATATCAATCCCGCCAAACGTCTCCACTGCCTTCTCCACAGCGGCTTGCACCTGGTCTTCAAAACGAATGTCCACCATCAATGGCAAAGCCTTACCTCCCGCCTGTTCGATTTCCTCGGCTGCAGTGTAGATGGTGCCTGGCAGTTTCGGATGAGGTTCGGTTGTTTTGGCTGCGATTACAATATTGGCACCTTCACTGGCCAATTTTTTGCCTATGGCGAGGCCAATTCCTCTGCTGGCACCGGTGATAAAAACTGTTTTATTCTTAAAATATGTCATATATTTATGGGTTCGATCTGCATCATTTAGAAAGGGGTAACGTTATTGTTTAAATTAAGGGAATTATTCATAATTTAAGAATGATTGTATAGAATAACTCCGCAACGTTGCTTCAATAAATAATTCGTTCAAGTAGACGCTCGCAAAACGCCCGCACAATGAGTAAATTTCAAAGACGCCTCTTTTTACCTACGCTGCTAGTACTAGCCATCGGCTGGTTTGGTTTTTCCAGCTACAGCGACAAATTTTTTCAAATAGCCAAAAACCTCGATTTGTTTGCTTCCATCTACAAGGAAATTAACACCTACTATGTGGACGATGTGAACCCAAACAGGTTGATCAAAACAGGTATTGATGCGATGCTGGAAAGCCTCGACCCCTACACAGTATATATTCCAGAAGACGACATAGAAGACTTCCGCACCATGACAACCGGTGAATACGGGGGCATAGGTGCAAGCACAGAATTCCTTGAAGGACACCACACCATCATCATGCTGCAGGAAGGTTACCCTGCTCACAAAGCGGGCTTGCAGATAGGCGACCAAATCCTGAGCATCAATGGCATTGAAGTTGAGCAAAAAGAAACCTTCGATTTGGGCAAGCTGCTTAAAGGGCAATCAAGAACAAACTTTGGCATCACCGTTAACCGATACGGCAAAAAGGAGCCAATGGTGTTTCAGGTGGATCGTGAGAAAATCACCATTGATAATGTGTATTACGCAGGCATGGTAAATGAGAATATTGGCCTGATCAAGTTAACTGAGTTTACGACACATGCGGGGGACGAAGTAAAAAAGGCGGTGATCAAACTGAAGAAAGAAGGTGCGACTTCTATTATTCTTGACTTACGAGACAACCCGGGAGGGCTGCTGCACGAGGCAGTTAATATTTCCAACATTTTTATTTCCAAGGGCAAAAAAGTAGTTGACACAAAAGGTAAAATCACCGACCTAAACAGGACTTATAAAACGCTGGATGAACCGGTAGATACTCAAATTCCTTTGGCCATTCTTACCAACGGAGGCAGTGCATCCGCTTCCGAAATTGTGGCTGGCGTTATTCAGGACTTCGACAGAGGCGTTTTGATTGGCGAAAAGACTTTTGGAAAAGGACTCGTACAATCCACACGCCCGCTGAGCTACAATGCCCAGCTCAAAGTCACTACCGCCAAATACTATATCCCAAGCGGCAGATGTATTCAGGCGTTGGACTATGCCCACCGCAATGCCGATGGCACGGTCAACAAGCTACCTGATTCTTTGAAAGTTGCATTCAAAACCGGAAATGGCCGGGTGGTATATGATGGCGACGGGCTGGATCCTGACGTGGTGGTTGAGGTAGAAGACTATCCAAGCATCGCACTTGTATTGTCTTCCAAGGGCTATTTGTTTCAGTATGCCACGCTTTATCATTACCAACATCCACAAATTTCGGCCGCCAGAGAGTTTCAGTTGAGCGACGCCGACTACAACGATTTCCTAAATTGGGTTCGTAAAAAGGAGCTTTCTTACGAAACTTCGGTGGACAGGGCTTATCGCCACCTGCTTGCCGCAGCCAAGAGAGACAAGACCTATGCCAGCCTTGAAGACCAACTCGGATCCCTGGAAGAAAAAATCAATGCGCTGAAAGAAAAAGACCTCACCAAGTTCAAAGACGACATCAAAGGGTTGTTGGAGCAGGAGATCATTACCCGCTACTACCTGCAGAAAGGCCTTATCGAAGTGACCTTCCCCGACGATCCGGATATTCAAAAGGCCATTCAGGTGCTGAATAACCCTGCTGAATACAAAAGAATTTTAGGCTGAAAAACTTTTTAGGTAATTCTATGTAACCTTTCTCTCCGACCAAGGTTTTCCCGCCGAACATGAATCGATAACCCCAGGTGGTTTGAATGCTTTGGACGACAACTCGCTCATGCTGAAAGTCAAGGCCGGCGATCTTGACAAGATGGCTTTGCTGTATGAGCGACACAACAGAAATCTTTTTGGCTTTTTTTATAAGCTAACCGGCAGCGGATCGGTGAGCGAAGACCTTGTGCACAATGTCTTCTACCGAATGCTCAAGTACCGCTACACCTTTACGGAGGACACCTCCGGCAGTCATCGGTTTACTGCCTGGATGTATCACCTGGCAAGGAATGTAAACGCCGACCATTACAAAAAACAAAAGAAGGTTTCTTACACCGACGACATGGAGCCCTGGGAAAGAAAGCTCGAGGTGGATGAGAATGCGCATTCTCAAATGGCCAAATCGCAAGACCTCGAGCTTTTGCAAAAAGCGATCAAACACCTGGCACCTGAAAAACAGGAGATGCTCATCCTCACAAAATATCAGGGGATGAAGTACGAGCAGGTGGCTGACATCTTCGGAATCACTGAAGGGGCAGTAAAGGTGCGGATGCACAGGGTGCTGCAGGAATTGAGAGAGGTTTATTTAAAGCTGGAAAAGGTATAACATCATGAGCCAGGAACAACTAAAAGAGAAATGGATGGACTACATGAATGGGTCCATCACTTTGCAGGAGTGGGAAAGCTTTAAGAGCCAGGCCGACCCGGCACAGCTGTCGGAACTGGAAGGCCTTGAGAAAATCTGGCTGGCCATGGATGAACTCCCTGCCACACCAGAGCCGGAAGCCACGATGGATGAGCGTTTCTACGCTACCCTGAGTGAGTTCCGTAAAGAGGCAACGGCACCAAGAGGGACTGTGAACTGGGCAGGTATTTTGGAAATCTTGTCGTGGCGAAGGCTGGCACTTGGCATGCTCATTTTCGCTGTCGGGGGCGGTTTTGGATACGTGCTGTCGCCTTCTGGTGAGTACAAGCAAGAAATCAGCTCTCTTTCCAGCGAAATGAAAGACATGAAGGAAATGATGATGCTGACATTGCTTGAGAAACCAGCCGTTCAGGACCGGTTGAGGGCTGTGAGCTTGTCATCGGAGCTGCCGGAGGCAGACAGCAGGGTTATCGAGGCTCTTGTTCAAACATTGAATACCGATGAAAATGTGAATGTGCGAATGGTCACCGTAGAGGCTTTGGCGAGGTTCGGGCGATATCCCGAAGTGCGGCAAGCTTTGGTGAGCTCAATCAGCAGGCAATCGTCGCCCATGGTGCAGATTGCCCTGGCGGAGGCCATGGTAGCGCTCAACGAAAAAGGAGCGGTGGAGGCCCTCAAAGGGCTTTTAGAGAAAGACGACCTGAATGACATTGTGCGGCAAAAAGTACAACAGAGCATTGAGGTATTGACTTAAATACTAATCAAATGAAGAATCTATTGTTAATCATATTTCTGGTTGGCTGCTTCGGCTATGCCCGGGCAACTGAAACAGAAAAAATCAAAATTGAGAAAACGCTGAAGTTTGCTATGCCTTCGCCTGACAATGTGCTTGAGATTTACAATATCAACGGCTCCCTGCAAATTGAAGGCTACGATGGGCAGGAAATTATGGTCACGGCGGAACTCACCCTGACGGCAAAGACGCAGGAATTGTTGGAAAAAGGAAAAAGAGAAATGAGTCTTGGAGTGTGGGAAGATGATTCCGCCCTGGTGCTCTACAACAAAGCTCCCTTCATTCACAACCAGCGGGTGGAAGGGCCCTGCAACTGCAATTGGAATTGGGGCAAAGATGTCAACTATGAATTCAGCTTCGATTTCAAAGTGAAGGTGCCGAGGAGTGTGAACCTGAATGTTCGCACAGTAAACGACGGCTTTATTACTGTCGACGGAATGAACAGTAATGTGTCTGCCCATCATGTCAATGGAGATGTTACCCTCACACAAATGGGAGGGAGTGTCGAAGCCAAAACAATTAACGGTGAGCTGCTGGTGCGGCATACGAAGGCTCCAACAGGTGGAAACAGCTATTATTCACTCAATGGCGATGTGAACGTGTACTACCCAGGAGAGCCCGATGCCGACATTACCTTCAAAAGCTTCAATGGCTCTTTCTATACGGATATGGAGAGGCTGGAAGTAATGCCACCCGCATGGACGAAAGAGGTGACTGAGAAAAATGGCAGCACGAAATACAAGCTAACACAGAAAAACAACATCAAGGTGGGCAAGGGCGGCAATCTGCTGGCCTTCGAAACCTTCAACGGAGATATTTATGTCAAAAAATCAAAATAATTGGACAATGAGAACATTTATCAAACTATCATTTATCGGGCTGTTAGTGGCGGCCATTTCCCTGCCAGCCAAAGCGCAAGAGGGAAACAAAGAAACCATTGCTATTCCACTTTCTTCACCCGGTGAAAAGGGCAAACTGGAAGTGGGTCTGGTCAACGGGTCTATCAATGTGGCTGCTTACGATGGCAAGGACGTGATCATAGAGGCAGTAGCTGGCGGTGGCAAAAACGACGACCGGGGCGTGGTAACACCCAGCGGCATGAAACGCATCAGCAGCAACCCCATGGAGCTGGAGGCAACCGAGAAAGGCAACACCGTAAAAGTTTCCACCAACTCCTGGGCAGTTACTATGACGCTGAACATCAAAGTGCCGAAAAACTTCGACCTCAAACTGTCAACAGTGAACGACGGCGACATCGACGTGAAAGGGGTTACCGGTGCCCACGAGATCAGCAATGTGAATGGAGAAATTACGATGACGCAAGTGGGCGGCTCAACAGTACTCAACACTGTGAATGGTGACATCAAAGTAACGCTTGAAAGTGTAAACCCAGAAGCCCAAATGGCTTTTACCACTCTGAACGGCGACGTGGATGTGACATTCCCAGCAGCCGTGAAGGCGACAGCCAAAATGCGCTCAGACCGGGGTGACATCTTCAGCGACTTCGACATGGTGATTGAGAAATCGGCCCCAAAAGTGGACAAATCTTCGTCCAATGGGGTATACAAAGTATCTATCGAAGACTGGGTATTTGGCAAAATCAATGGCGGCGGAAAGGAATACCTTTTCAAAACCATGCAGGGTGATGTGTATATAAGGAAAAAGTAGTAGGGATTAATCAAATTTAACACAGTCCAAAAAAGTCACTCTCTTTCGGAAGTGACTTTTTTTCTTTTAACATTTACCCGAACCTATATCCCCTAGAAAAAAAATCCCGAAGTGATCTGCGACTCCGACGTGCCAATGACATTGTCAGCTCCGTTCTTGTCGATGAACTTGTTAAGCGGGTCGACACCTGCCTTTATCGGCAGTTCGTTGACCACTATTTTAATTTTATTTTCCTCAGAATTGATGTGTACTTTTTCCAGATGGGTAAGTGCCACTTTGCCATCGCTGTTTTTTGTATAAACACCAATATCCACCCAGTCGTACAATGGCACCTTTACTTCGTTGCCAAGGCTGTCCATTTGATATTTCTTCGAAGAAAACGTGAGAGATACTTCATACCTGTCGTCTGGCAGCCGTTTAAAGAAGGCATATGTTGCCTTGTTATCGAAAAGGGTAACTCTCTCAAAGACGTCGGTAATAACGTACTGTAGCGAGTCAGGTGTAAGCTCCTTAATCTGATCCACAAAATTGTCCTTTACCTGTACCGAGCTATCGGCTGACCGCCCCAGCAAAGCAGCGAAAGACTGTGCAACAGCTCCGGGCCCAAGGAAGTCCTGCAGTATGTTGAATGCTACCGCCGCCTTATTATAGTAGATATAGCTCTGGCCCTGGGTGGCATTATCAAGCGAATTCTCCCTGACCCCTTCTTTGGTTCTTCCGGACAGGTACTGATCAACATCGTATTTGAGAAACCTTCGAACGGTTTCCTCAGAAAACTCATTCCTGATGGCCATCAGTGCACTGAATTGTGCGAATCCTTCTTTTTGAAAGGGCCGGTCAGGCTCTTGTGCTACCAACGTCAATGGATCCCACCACTGGTGAGCTACTTCATGCACCGTTTGATAGTAACAGACGTCAAGGTCGTCCGTGTGATCATCTATTTTAAGTATAAAGCCCAGACCTTCAGAAAAAGGAATGGTGCCGGCAAAGGACTCCTTGTGCATGGAGTATTTCGGAAATTCCACGATTCTCAGTTGGCCAAAGGGGTAAGGGCCGTAAATCTCACTGTAAAAAGACAGCGCATCTTTCATCCCCTCCATCATTCTTTCGAGGTTATAACTGTGCTTGGGATGATAGTATATTTCAAGGTTAACATCGTTCCACTTATCTCTGGCTGTTTCGTACCTGGCAGAAGCAATAGAGTAGGCAGCAGGTACTGGCCTGATGGGCTGGTATTTATAATATTTTCTATTGTTCTCCTCCCAAGCATCCACCAGCACACCTGGGGCGATAGCTGTTTGCCCAGCCTCAGTGCTAACAATTACACTGAGCCTAACCTGATGATTTTCCACTACAAGGGCCTTGTTGCCGTGGTAGCTGTTGCTGTTATCATCGTCGCTCCCGGCAGATTGACGAAGGGCCTTGAGGGCTTCGGCAGTTTCAAACTCTCTCCGGTAGCCCAGCGATGGGAAATATCCATTGTCGATGAAAGTTCCATTAAAGATCAGGTCAGTATTCTGGTCATTGGCTCTAAACCCTTCTGTAACGTAGCTCAGCTTAAACAACATCTTTAAACTGTCTCCCGGCTGCAGCGCATCTTCCAGCCTGTAGATTTCATATTTGAAGCGGTCGTCTATGGAGTCGACGGCGTATGATTTACGGTCAAACTGGAGATAGGATACATGGAGATCCCTGGCCAGATGGTGTGACACGTGAATCTCGGAAATCGGTGCCATATGGAGGTTCTTCAGGTAATAGAATCCTTCGGCAACAAACTCTCTGGTTGACGGGTATAGTGCCAGGTGAAGGCTATTTTCAACAATGGTTGGCTGTGGCACATTTTCATACTTTTTCAACTCCTTAACATAAGCTGACAGCATTTCCTTGTGCTCAATGCCACTTTCGTAATCATTAATCAAGTTGGTATTGTAGTAGATGGTGCCAGCGCTGAAAACCACAGAAATACTCAAAAGCGTTGAAGTCACCAGAACGGGTGTTGAGATCTTTGTTAACCCAGCTTTGTATCGCACCCATGGATGGGTTTCATTCCCCCTGATTGAGAACAGAATAGCCATTATAAAAAACAGTCCTGCAATTCCTAGCCAGTAAATCTTCAACCACGCAAACAGAGTAACAAAGTGGCCGTATTTATTCATGTCAGAAAAGGGGCCCAACGAACCAGCTGCAAACTGATACAAGCCACTTTCTACCCCTAATTTGCTGAGGTTCCCATTGAGCAAAAAGAAAACGATACAGACGACATAACCCAGAAGCTTGTTGTTGACGACTACCTGAATAAAAAATGCCACTATAGTAATAAGCGCCAGGTTAGCAAAGTTTTCTCCGTAGAGCTTCCCGATGTATGCCGAAAACTCAAAGTCAAAGTATCCCTTTGAAGCTTGAATCCCAAGACCTCCCAGGTTGAGCGCCGCCAGAAGAACAAGATAAGTAAGAAGTAACCCGAAAAACTTGGACAGGGTATCCAGATAATCAGCCACAGGCAGTGAATCGGTAATTCCTGCAATATTGAGCTGGCGCTCCTTCCAAATAAGGTCTCCAGGGTACACCACGGCAATAAGCAGAAAAAACAAATTGAATGAGCCTAGCAAAGTAAGCACCGAGTCCGTAGTAGGATAAGAGCTGGATCCATACATTTCACTCATGGTCATGGCCTTAACAACCAGTAGCATAAGGCCACTTAGCACAATCGCCAAAAACGCCGTATCCTTTCGAATCAAATTGAAATAAAATACTGACCTGTCCGCAACCAGTCTCAAGGTCGTACCGAAGCCCGTGGTGCGCTGAAGCACAGGCAGGCGGCGGAACGGCGACTCTTTAAATATGGTGATGGTTTCGGGTTGGAAAATGGGTTTTCTAGCTTTTTTGACCTCAGAAGTAGTGAAAGAGAATTTCATGTAGGTTACCGCCAGAGCAATCAAAGCCACAACCGACCACATAATCCTGTTGGCAAGAAACCAACCATCGAGGGGCACGAGGTTGGCATTCTGTTCGGACGGCGTCCAGTATTGCGTTTGGTAAATAAATGCCTGCACTCCCAGTGGGTCTATCAAAGTAGCAATATGCCGGGACTCCATGTCCTTGAAAAAGCTGATGCTTATTTGATAGAGTACAATAAATATGATCCCTTGTGTGTATATATAAATGGTGTTTCGGCCAATTGCCCCACCGAGAAAAAACAAGGCGGAAGTAATAAAAAGGTTGGGCAGATAAAATACTAAATACGGCTGGATGAAGTGCCAAAGTTGAAAAGGCTGCAGGCTTTTATCAACCCAGGAGATCTCCCAGGGCATAAATTCCCCAAAAAAGTAAGCTAACGCTACACCCAGCAAAGCAGCCAGGCTTATGAGTATCAGAACAACAAACGAGCCCGCAAATCGGCCAAGCAGGTAGTCCAGCTTACGAACAGGCGTGGTAAACACAAGTGGCTCCATCTGGTGGTCAAAATCTCTGATAATAGACACGCCAATAACCGCAGAATTAATAAGTGTGAACACATAGCCTATCACAACCAGTAACAGGGTCAGCATATAAGGTGAATTTGGATCCACCAAAGGCGGCACTGACAAGGTGGGGCTGGCTACAGTCAGAAAGCAAAGGGCAAAGCTGAGCAAAAGATAGATGTATGTGGCCGGCCTTCTACTTCGATATTTTAGTTCGAAAAGTAATATCTCCAGTTTCATGAAATTGCTTTTAATGGGATTGAGCTACAGTGCCTTCTTCAAAAATTTTTGAAAAATAGACCTCCTCCAGATCGACCGCAACTTCCTCAAAATGCTCATCCGGTTTCTCGTCACTATAAACATGGATCTGCGGTGAGCCGGCAAGCAGTCTTTCGGAAATCACGTTGAAATGATTCTTTGCCTCCAGCAGCTCTGCTTTCGACACTCTCTTTTTCCAAATTTTCCCTTGAATGCTTTCAATGGCTTCGATAGGTCTGCCCTTAAAGAGCAACGTGCCATTGCTAATGATGCCTACATGCGTGCACAACTCGTTGATGTCGTCAACAATGTGTGTTGATAGTATCACAATAGTGCTTTCCCCTATTTCCGACAATAAGTTTAAAATTCGGTTACGCTCCGCAGGATCCAATCCTGCCGTAGGTTCATCAACTATAATGAGTTTCGGGTTGGCAATGAGTGCCTGAGCAATACCAAACCTTTGCTTCATACCGCCTGAATATGCGCCAAGATTTCTCTTGCGAGCCTCCCATAGGTTAGTCCTCTGCAACATTGCGTCCACCACATCTTTCCTTTCACTCCTATTGACCAGGCCCTTAAGGCTGGCAAGATGGTCAAGTAGTGTCTCAGCAGAAACTCTTGGATAGAGCCCAAACTCCTGGGGCAGATACCCAAGTATTTGCCTAACAGTTTCCTTTTGCTGGAGCACATCTATATCTCCCAACGTGATTGTGCCGGAGTCAGCATGCTGAAGCGTGGCTATTATTCGCATCAAGGTAGACTTACCTGCGCCATTTGGCCCGAGTAAACCGAACATCCCCTGATACACTGTGAGGTTAATGTTCTTAAGCGCCTGAGTGTTGTCGCTATAAGTCTTGCTTAAATCCTTTATTACCAGCTGCATACCAAAAAATGAGATTAGAGAGATCGTATTCAGTCTTAAAAGTGCCCGTATATAATTTTAATATACTAAAATATAGTGAAAATTATATTGTGTCTTGAAGAAATACAGGTTATATCTATTATCCATTCATAAAGCACAAAATGGGAGGGCCGCTGGCTCGCTTGGTCAGGCACCTAAAAAAGTAAAATAAAAAGTGGCCCCTTTATTGACTTCCGAGGTGGCCCAAACCCTACCGTGGTGTTTGTCGATAATGCGTTTTACGATGGACAGGCCAACTCCAGTTCCCTCGAAATCTTTTCTGCTATGCAGGCGCTGAAATACGCCAAAGAGTTTATCATAGTATTGCATGTCAAATCCAGAACCATTGTCTTTGACATAAAATACCCTTTCATTATTTTCTTTATAGACACCAATTTCTACTTCAGGGTGCTGCGTCATACCTGAATATTTAATCGCATTGGAAATCAGGTTTACCCACACCTGCTTTATCAGCCCAATGTCCCCTTTTGAGGAGCCAAGCTCATGTACATTAATAGTAACCTTATTCTCTCCTGCCTCTGCTTCCTGCCCCTTGATAACATTTCGAACCATCGATTCCATGTTGATCTCCGACTCAATCACCTCTTTTTGCCCCATTCTCGACAGCCTAAGTAAATCTTCGATCATCAGGGTCATGTTTTTTGCATTCCTCACAATGGTGTCCAACATATGTTGAGCGTCATCGTTAAGCGCTGTGCCGAAATCTTCTTTGAGCATAGCCGAGTAGCTGTTAACTGCTCGCAAAGGTGCTTTGAGGTCGTGAGACACCGAATGGCTGAATGCCTCAAGGTCAAGATTGTTTTGAATGAGTTGATCCCTGAATTTCTGTCTTTCGGTATAGTCAACTAGCGTTAGCATGTACTCATCAAGGCCTGATGCACTTGCAGCAATAGAAGCCAGTGCAACACGGCGCTCGCCATTCTTCTTAACCAACTCCGGTTCAGCTTCTTTGGGATCCACTTCACCTTCTACTTCTTTAAAATGATTTTCCAGCAACTGGTTCCATGATGGAAGTATTGCTGTGATATGTTTTGCGTCGATGACTTCAGCTTTGTTATATCCCAACAGTTGCAGCAACGTCTTATTACAGGCTATAACCATTCCCTCATGGTTGACTGTGAGGTAGCCGCACGGAGCGTTTTCGTACAGGTCTTTAATGGCTTCTTTCCGTTGCAGAAGCCGTCGCTCAGAAAGTTCTCTGGCCTTAATAGTAGTGTTGGAAGTATAGAGCAAGCCAAAAATCAAAATGACGGCCAGAACAAGCAGCCCGGCAAATACAAAAACAAATTGATAGAAATGTCTGGTAAGTGTTTCCGTTCTCGATTTCTCAAAAGAGGACGCCTGATCCTCTAATCTTGTCAGCAATAACATTACACCGTTGAGTGAACCCTCCATATCAGCAGCAAATGTGCTATAGCCACTGCTGCTCGAATGACTGAACATAAGCCTCTTCCTCAT
The DNA here is from genome assembly GCF_963974565.1 of uncultured Imperialibacter sp. NCBI lineage: Bacteria > Pseudomonadati > Bacteroidota > Cytophagia > Cytophagales > Flammeovirgaceae > Imperialibacter > uncultured Imperialibacter sp. The sequence goes on from NZ_CAXBCJ010000005.1 coordinate 117,691, forward strand.
ATCGACGAAGGCAGTGGCTGTATCTTTTAATGCGTCTATGGTGGTCATAAACGACGGATATTCACTGGAAATTTTCCGTACTGCCTCGATCTGATTAAGAAGCAATACCGCCCTGCCTTCAAAATGATTTTTAAATGTTGAGTCTCCTGCAAGTGTAAAAGAAAGCACATTCCGGTCAAGATCCGCAACCATTGCTTTTCCTTCTTTTGCCATTATTGTTATCTCGTTCAGCACCGCTCCTTGATTCCCTAAGCGAACAGAGTTTTTGAAATAGGTATAGGAGTAAATTCCAATCGCCACTACGACAATGAACGCCAGGACAAATCCTAGAAGAATATTTTTTGGGATCGACATGAGGCTAACCTTTCAATTGGGTGCTTTTAAAAAGCTACGAAATGAAAGTGATTCTCCACAGCGATTAGGTATGACCGGAGCATGCAGCCATGAATACGGTATATTTTGGCTGATCAACTGTTAATATCTCAAGTTTTTTTGCAAATGAAGCGTTTCCTGGAGCGACAAAAACTCAACTGAAACACAGGCGATAAAATGTCATTTTCAATTCCTCTAAATTGCTGGTGGCTTACGCTTCATACAGGTACTTTTTCCGGTACTCAAAAGGCGTCATGCCGGTCACTTTCTTAAAATGCCTGTAAAAATTAGAGACATTATTGAAGCCGCACTCAAAGCAGATCACCTCGGTGGGCAGCTTGTCCTCTACAATCGCCCGGCAAACATTGGAGACTCGTATTTCTGTCAGGAAATCAGAAAAAGTCTTCTTAGTCATCGTTTTGAAATACCTGCAAAATGAGGTGAGGCTCAGATTGGCCAGCGAAGCCACCTCCTCCAGGGTGATTTTCTCCTTGTAGTGCGCCAGCACGTAAGAGTAAATTTTTTCCAGCCGCACCATTTCTGACTCGTTGGACAGGTGGCTGAAGGCGTAGGCTGGTGCGATGGTTTCGAATTCGTCAGTCTCTGATAGCACTTTGAGAATGGATAGCAGGTAAATCACCCTATCAAGGCTTTCAGCATGAACGGCACCGTCCAGTAGCTCAATTAATTTCGCCTTGCTTTCCCCGTGAATCTTAAGCCCCTTCTTCGCTTTCTCAAAAAGCCTCGGAACAAGGTAGGCTTCCGGCAACGATAGGAAATCCTTTCCGAAGCAAGTAGGCTGGAAGTGCAGTACATAGGCTTCCACCTGCATATGCTCATCTCCCGTGAAATATTCTTCCTTGCAGCGCCAGGTGTGAGGCAGGTTTTGCCCTAAAAAGACCATGTCGCCACTACCGAAGTTGCTCACATTGTCGCCTATGTATTGCGTACCCTCGCCTTTCACGATATAGTGTAGCTCGAGCTCAGGATGGTAGTGCCACAGCGTACCAAAGTTGGGCCTGCTATCGTGCCTGATGCTGAACGAGTCTTCAGCGCCAATGGGTACTTTGTGAAAATGAGGCTTCATATATAATGTATTGATTGCCGCCTGTGAGGTGGTGCAAGCAAACTATTAAGTATAAAGTTGCCACTTTTTGCCAGATATAAAACGCCAATATGGCAAAATCATACAATTTATTGGCAAAAGCAGATAGTGGTTGATCTCTTTAAAGACTGATCTTCGTAAGAGCTAGCCTTCCTTTTGTTTGCGACCACCAACAACACCACAAGATGCATCGAATTAGCACAGTACTTCTCTTTGTTTTCATATGTAGTTTGGCGACAGCCCAGGCACCTGATCTATCAAAGGTGCCTGGCGTTGTTGTCGCACATAGTCTCGCTTCATCGGGAAAATACATCGGCTCCCCCAGCCTGACCGTGCTGCCAAATGGTGACTACCTTGCGTCTCACGACTTTTTTGGCCCCAACTCCAACGAGCATGTAAAAGCGGATTCCCGGATTTACCGGTCAACGAACAAAGGGAAATCGTGGAAATTTGTGATCGAAATTCACGGTGCCTTTTGGTCGAAGCTTTTTGTGAGCGAGGGAAAGCTATATTTCATCGGCACCGACAGGCACCACGGCCACACCATCATCAGAACATCGGTCGACAACGGCACCACATGGACCGAACCGGTCGACAACCAAACCGGCCTGCTGCTGGAAGGCGAATACCACAATGCCCCCGTTCCCGTGGTTGAACACAATGGCCGGCTGTGGAAAGGCATGGAAAGCGCTATGGGCCCGATCAAACAATGGGGCAAGCGCTATGGTGCCTTTATGATGTCAATCCCGGTAGGACAAGACCCACTGGTAGCCGACAACTGGACGTTTAGCAATACTCTGTACTACGACTCTACCTACCTCGAAGGCAACTTTGGAGGCTGGCTGGAAGGCAACGCCGTTGTGTCGCCCGAAGGAAAAATATTGGACGTTCTACGGGTCGACGACCGCTCTACGCTGGAAGAAAAAGCTGCTTTTATTTCGATTAGTGACGACGGAAAAGTGGCAACATTTGACGAAACAACTGGCTTTATTCATTTTCCCGGAGGGAGTAAAAAGTTCGCCATTCGGTTTGACCCAGAAAGTCAATTATACTGGGCCATTGCCAACTACATACCCGACAAAGTAAAAGCAACCAACCGGGGGAAGAACCCGGCCAGCTTAAGAAATACCCAGGCGCTCTTCAGTTCTGACAATTTGCATGATTGGACATTGAAAGAAGTCCTCCTCCAACACGAAGACCCTGTGAAACATGGTTTTCAGTATGTCGACTGGCAGTTTGACGGTAAAGACATCATTTTCCTGTCGAGAACGGCCTACGACGATGGACTGGGAGGGGCACACAGAAGCCACGACGCCAACTTTCTGACCTTTCACACGATCAAGAAATTCAGGAAGAAGTAAGCCTTACAAAAATGACAGTCATGATACGCAGCCGGTTATATTTTCTGGGAGTAGCTTTAACGCTAGCCGCCTGCGGATCGCCCAAGACACCGGTAATCAATATGAATCTGAAAGAATACCAACTTACTTCCGACGCCAAAGGCCATTATCTAAATCAAAGACAAGCCTTTTCGTCAGACGACCAATGGCTGGTGTACGACAACAGAAACGATGGTTCCCAAATTGGGCTGAACCCCTCAATTGAAATGGTCAATATTGGCCATGGAGAAGTAAAGCTAGTCTATAGTGCCCCGAACGCCAATGCGTTCGGCCCCGGAGTGGGTGCTGTTGCTTTCAATCCGAAACAAAATGAAGTCCTTTTCATTCATGGCCTAAGCAACCACGACACCACAAAACCTTACGGCATTACCCGGCGCACAGGTCTGGCTGTCGACCTTGATAACAACAACAAACTAGCCAGAAAGGACGCCCGTGACGTAGTTCCGCCCTTCACTCCTGGAGCGCTGAGAGGCGGTACGCACGCTCACTCTTACAGTGGCGACGGCCGATGGATTAGCTTTACCTATAACGACGACGTCGTCGCAGTGCTGTCCAAAACAGACTCCACTAAAAAAGACCTCCGAAACATCGGGGTCATGATCGATAAAGAGCCGGTGTCGGTAAAAAATGAAACAGCCGAAAGCTTTAGCGGCGACGTGTTTTCAGTGATCGTGAGCGAAACCACTGAAAACCCCAAGCCGGGAAGTGATGAAATCGAAAAAGCCTATGAGGAAGGTTGGGTGGGCACCAATGGCTATCTAAAACCAGACGGAAGCAGGATTGAAAAGGCCCTGGCTTTTTTGGGCGACACCAGAGACGCCAATGGTCAGCTGGTGGCAGAAGTATTCATTGTCGATCTCGATGTTGACCTGAGCGTCGCTGATCCGGAGAGGCCCTTGGAAGGCACCGCCGCATCGAGGCCCTTTCCCCCGGCAGGTGTCAGGCAAAGAAGGGTCACCTACACCACCGACCGGAAAAATCCAGGCGTACAAGGCCCCCGTCAATGGCTGCGCAGCCTGCCTGATGGCTCACTGATTTTCTTCCCTATGAAAGATGATAGCGGCTTCGTGCAAGTGCATGCTGTTTCACCAAACGGCGGCGACGCCAGGCAAATCACACAAAATAGCTTTTCCCTTGACACCTCGTTCAGCATAAGTGCCGATGGCATTTACCTGGCTTATGGCTACAACCAGGAGGTGTACCTCACCAATATTCAAACAGGCGAAACATCGAAGGTGTCACCAGAAAGGAGTTATGACAGTACTGACCTCGAAAATATCAACTGGTCAAACAGCGGGCATACGCTCGCTTACAACCGAAAGGTGGTAACTGCTGACGGTGCCTGGTACCAGGTATTCATTTTGAAATAAGTTTTTGATAGCAACTATATGACTGGGAACAAAAAATTGAAGCAACCGCTCACCGGCATCATCCCACCCATGGTGACGCCTTTGCTTGAAGACATGAGCCTCGACCTGACCGGGCACGGCAAGGTGGTGGAGCATTTGATAGCGGGCGGAGTCAGCGGGTTGTTTATCCTGGGATCCACCGGTGAATCGACCAGCCTTAGCTATGCGGTGCGGCATCAGCTGATAAAAGAAACTTGCCGGGCAGCGAACGGCAGAGTGCCCGTGCTGGTGGGCATCACCGATACCGCTCTGGTCGAGAGCTTCAGTCTGGCGGAAACAGCATATGCGGCCGGGGCCTCGGCAGTAGTAGCCGCACCGCCCTACTATTTCAACCTGAACCAAAAGGAGCTCTTCAATTACTACGAAAAGCTGGCCGGAAACCTGACACTGCCCCTGTTTCTCTACAATATGCCAGGGCTGTGCAAAGTGCATATCGAAGTAAACACGGCCGTGAAACTCTCTGACCATACAAACATTATCGGACTCAAAGACAGCTCTGCCAACTCGGTCTACTTCCAATCGCTGTTTCAGTCGCTGAGTGCAAAACCTGACTTCACGCTGCTGGTAGGGCCCGAAGAAATGATGGCTCAAACAGTACTGATGGGAGGCCATGGCGGGGTAAGTGGCGGAGCGAATATGTTTCCAAAGCTGTTCGTAAAGCTATATGAGGCTGCCGCACAAAAAGACTTTGCCACGGTGACCAGTCTGCAGACCCTAGTGATGGAGATCAGCAACAGCCTTTATGGTGTGGGCATGTACAGCTCCAGCTACCTGAAGAGCATCAAAACCGCATTGTCGCTCATGAACATTTGCCACAGCCACATGGCGCCGCCACTGGCAGCCTTCGACGCCGCTGAAACAAAACATGTAACGCCTATCATTGAACAGTTTAAATTAACACTTGAAAAAAGAGGTTTACTGTAACCATACCAACGCCCAACTAACACCTACTTACCATGGACTTGCCAATTATTGACCTGGCCATCTTCTTCTTTTACATGCTGCTGATCATCGGCTTCGGCATCTCGTTTTCCTTTCGGAAACGAACCGCCGAAGACTACACCCTGGGTGGTGGCCGACTGCCGGCCTGGGCCATTGGCATGTCCATCTTTGCAACCTTCGTGAGCAGCATCAGCTTTCTGGCGTTGCCGGGCAATGCTTACATGGGCAACTGGAATGGCTTTGTCTTCAGCCTTTCCATCCCTTTGGCAGCCATAGTAGCTGTGAAGTATTTCGTGCCTCTGTATCGAAAGTTGCAAAGCGAGTCTGCTTACTTTTACCTGGAGCAACGCTTTGGCCCCTGGGCTGGCACCTACGCTTCCATTTGTTACCTCTTGACCCAGCTGGCCCGTATGGGTGCCATTATGTATTTGCTGGCGTTGCCCATGAACGCCCTGCTGGGCTGGAGCATTCCCCTGATCATTGTGGTGACAGGTATCAGTGTGATTGTTTACGCAAGCCTTGGTGGGTTTGAAGCAGTTGTTTGGACGGACGCCATTCAGGGCATCATCCTCATTGGCGGTGCGCTGGTCAGCTTGCTCGTCATCATGTTTTCTATGCCCGAAGGACCAGGCCAGGTGTTCACCATTGCCTCCGAAGCCAACAAGTTTAGCCTGGGCAGCTTTGACTTCGATTTTACAACCTCCACTTTCTGGCTGTTGTTGGTCTACGGGCTGTTTATCAATCTGCAAAACTTCGGCATCGACCAGAACTACGTGCAGCGCTACATCAGTGCCCGCACCCAAAAAGAAGCGGAGAAATCAACCTGGCTGGGCAGCTTGTTGTATGTGCCAGTATCGCTGCTTTTCTTTTTTATCGGCACGGCCCTGTTCGCCTACTACCAGGCCCAGCCCGACCTGCTACCCACCGAACTGCAAGGTGCAGGTGATAAAATATTTCCCTACTTCATCGTCACGGGCTTGCCAGCGGGCGTAACCGGACTGTTGATCGCCTCCATTTTTGCAGCGGGCATGAGCACGGTCTCCACCAGCATCAACAGCTCCGGCACAGTCATCCTGTCCGACTTCTATAAGAAGTTCTTCAACAGAACCCCTTCCCAAAAAGAGTCGATGCGGGTGCTGCTCACCGCCTCCTTTGCCATGGGTGGCACCAGCATTTTTGTGGCCCTGGCCCTCAATGGCGTCACCAGCGCCCTCGATGCGTGGTGGGCCTTGTCATCCGTCTTCAGCGGAGGTGTCCTCGGCCTCTTCCTGTTAGGTGTGATCTCCAAAAAGGCCAAAAGCCTGCATGCGGCCATCGGAGTAGTGGTAGGTGTGGTGGTGATCTTGTGGCTCAGCCTGTCTCCCGTGTTCTTCACAGCCGAAGGTTGGCAGGCTTTCAAAAGCTCCTTCCATGCCAACCTCACCATCATTTTGAGTACGACGGCTATCTTTTTGGTGGGGTTTGGGTTAGTGAGTGTTACTAAAAGGGGCAAATCTGACTTTTGATAGAGGGGCAAATTTCTAATGCTACTCAACGCCATACCTCCGTAGTCATAAGTTAGGTTTGAAAATGGCGTCGATAGGAAACGTTTACTTTAGTGTCAACTTATCACGCCAACTTAGTCGATCTCGTATTTTGCTTCATAGCAAGGTCGTAGAGAAACTCCGGAGCCAGGTCTGCTCCATTTTCCCATTCTATTGTCCATCGGTTCAAATGGAATTTTTTGAAGTTTTCCACATCCTTCAGAGGCTCAAATACGGGCCCTTTAAAACTTTCGTATAGATCAACTACGCCTTTTACTCCATCATTGAAGGTAAATTCGATCTTATGTGCGTTTATATATTTGGCTCCAGTTACTTTCATTAACATTTTAATGTCAGTTTAATGGTTCAATTTTCTTTAAAGGCTCCTGATTCTGAGCAAGTTCCCAATTTTCGATCAATTCATCTTTGTGTAAATCCAACCACTCGTATACAAGTTTCAATGCTCGCCTGGGCATTTCACCCTTCACAACTCCATTCTCGATGTCTATGGTCGCCTCATAATCCTGGTATTCAACGTGAAAATGAGGCGGGTTATGGTCATTAAAGAAGATTCTTATAATAACCCCATAAAACCGACTGATCTCTGGCATATCCTAATCTACCTAACTAACTCAAAAATGACAATATAATTCATCCACATTACTAGTTTCCCCTCATTCGGGGTCGGAAAGTACCTTTTTCCATTTATCCGACTCCGCATATTCCTTGATCACCAAATTTCGTTGCTCCAAAAGGTCTTGCATGTACTTCCTCAAGACAACGAAGTCAAACATTCTCCCTAAAATGCCTAGTGGCGACTCGTAGTCGAAATAGTCCCGCATCTCCGTTTTGCCACCCAGGTCTTTGAAGTGGTGTTCATGACGGAATCTCTTGAAAGCCCCCTTTACCATCTTGTCCACAAAGAAATTTGGGTAATCTAATTCAGTGATTCTTGTCGTCAGCGTTTGCCTGATGCCAAAGTGCCTCGCCCTCCAGGTCACTGTTTCACTTAACCCAATGAGACCGGACGTCACACCTCCTATCGCTTCCTCGCCGGTATGGCTGGTGGATATTTTATGCAGGTCTATACTTCTCGAAAGGTCAAAGCATCTGTCGATCGGAGCCTCAATTACCATCTTTATCTGAATAATTGGCATAACAGTTTTCCAGGTCGTCAACAATTTAATGGTTTTCCGGGCGTGTCTTCACTCACGACCACTGCCCCCTCACACCCGGCATCACCGTCCACGACCAGAAAGTGGCCAGCAAAAAAATTGTGTAAGAAAGCCTAAAAAACAGCCTAGTCAAAGCAAAAATTATCTTATGATAGCTATTATTGGCCTTTCAATAGAAAGTTACATGAAAAAGCTACAACTATTCCTGGCCCTATCAATTCTGTCATTTTCACTTTTCAGTCAAAAAAGCTTCACTGATGGATTTATAGTCACTCTGTCGGGAGATACCATCAAAGGAAAGATCAACGAGAAGGATTTTTACCTCAACTTCTCTCAGTGCCAGTTCAAGGCTGACCAGGGGGACCAAGTGGTAAAGTATGAACCAGAAGAGATAAAAGGCTTTAGTATCGGGGGGCTTAACTTTTTTATTTCAGAGAGCATTACGCAAGTAGATCCGGATCGCCCGATGAAGTTCATAGAAGCACTTGTGGTAGGACAAACATCGTTATATAGATATAAGAACCATTTCCTCTTCAAGAAGGACACGCTTTCTTACCTCGTGTTAGAAGCCACTCCAATGGCAAGAGATCAGAACGGCTTCAATACAAATACTAAAGCCAATCTGGTACATCTTGGCATCCTAAACTACCTGTTTCAGGACTGCCGGGAGATTGACCTCTCCCCATCGAAAACTAATATCAATCGGGGTAAACTCATTAGTCTGACTAAGCAGTATAATGCCTGCCGGGGATCGGACAACGAAGTGGTTTTCAAGAAAAAACATGCCAGGCTGGCGCCTTCTGTTTATACCGATTTTGGCCAGATGCAACTACGATACGATTATTCGGACAACGAAAACGGAGATGAATCGATTTTAGGAAGTGAGCCAGTAGAAAGAACTATGCATCAAACCGGTTTTGCGATCGGTATTTTTCTTCCCAGAATTAGCGAAAGATTGATGATAGAATTGGGGATGAACTTCTCGCAATTCGACTATTCTTTTATATATGATACTCCCGTTAATCTCGGAGGCGGGAACATTGGAGAGGCAGTAAATGAAGTGACTATTAATGGGAAAATGATCAAAATCCCGCTATTGGTTCACTATGAACTTTTCTCAAGAAGTAGCATTACACCATTTGTCCGTGCGGGTGTGATTATTAGATCAATACAGTACGCAGAGAGTATTGGAAGACGGCGGTATTTTCAATACGACAGCTATTATAAGGAAGATTACTACAATTTTGAGCCAGCACTTATTCTGCCCGGCCTTCTTGGGGCAATTGGACTGGAAGGAAGGCTCGGAAAACACATAAGCATTTTTGGCCAGGTACAGACAAATATCTTTAGAGACAGGGCCCAGTACGACAATGTGAGTAACAGCGGAGAGCTCAAACTTAGTTTCAAAATGATAAGGCAAGACTATCTCGTAGGTTTTGGTGTTCGGGTTCGTTAGTCTCAAGCTATCACAACCCGCTCCGCTACCACCAACACCTTCCCACTCCCAACCGTCAATCCCATCACAAAACCCTCCTCACCCTCTTTCAGCTTCAGCCGCTTTTGTAACTCTGCCGCTTCCAGGGGAAAGTTTTTGCTCATCACATGGGCTTTGGCAAAAGGCAGCTTCAAGCTCTTCAGCCCCTTCGAAGAAAAAGGCAGCACGGCCAGCACCCGGAACGTCCGGCCGGGGAAGCCCTCGACCAGCGTGGCCGACGTGTATAAATGTGTATTGGGGTGCAGCTTCTTCAGCCCATAGCGAGCCGCCACCGTTTTGTAAGCGCCCGATTTGGTTATGGCCACGTTCGGGTCGTAAATATAGGCCTCCGGTTCACCGAAGCTCACCCCGGCCGATGCCTCCTCTTCCGGGCTAAAGCGCAGCACAGTTTCCTGCCCTCCCTGCACCTGCCAGGCTTCTATCTCCACCGGCCCGTTGCTGTTGTCACACACAAACAGCACCTCCTTGCATTCGTTGTTCACCGCCAGCACCAGCACCTTGCTCACCGTGCCCAGGTCACGCCGGCCCTGCTGGATGTCGATCATGGGCGAAGCCTTGATCAGCACGGTGGCGGCCCGTTTCAACAGCTCCGGCATCAGCTCCACCACATCGGGCGTACTGTCGCTAAACCCGATGGCCCGCTTGTTGCCCGCCCGGCGGTCGGGGTCGATATAGATGAAGTCGTAGTGGTCGGTAGTGTCAGCCAAAAAAGCCTCGGCAGTGCTTTGCACCACCTTCAAATGCTGAGCGCCCAGCACACCAAAATTGTGGCTGGCCAGCTCACACCTTTCGGCGTCGGCTTCCACATACACCCCCTTTTCAAAAGACTGGGAGAAAAAAAACGTATCCACGCCCGTGCCCCCGGTGAGGTCGGCGAAGGACTGGCCCGCCCAGCGGGCCGCTTTAAACCGGGCCGTCGTTTCCGACGAGCACTGCTCCAGCGCTACGCCATGGGGAAAAATAATGTCATCCCGGCTCAGCCAGGATGGCAATTTGTCTTTGGCCTTCTGTCGGGCCTTTAGTTGTGACGCCAGCAGGGACGCACTAACGCCCCCCGGCAGGTGCCTTTGCAAAGCAAGCTTCGCCGGACTGTCCGTAGCATGGGCCTTCAAAAAGGCCTGAACGTCCGGTTGGCTCAGCGCTTCAATCAAAACACCAAATTGGCCTCCACCAGGTACTCAGCAATCTGCACCGCATTGGTAGCAGCCCCCTTGCGCAGGTTGTCGGCCACTATCCACATATTGATCGTGTTCGCCTGCGACTCATCCCTGCGGATCCGGCCTACAAACACCTCGTCTTTATTGTGTGCCCAAATCGGCATTGGGTAAATATTCTTCGACGGCTCATCCTGCAGCACCACGCCCTTCGTGTGGGCCATCAACTCACGCACCTCGGCCAGGTCAAAGTCCTTCACAAACTCCACGTTCACTGCCTCGCTATGGCCGCCCACCGTAGGCACCCGCACCGTAGTCGCCGTCACCTTAATGCTGTCGTCGCCCATAATCTTCGTGGTTTCCTTCACCATCTTCATCTCCTCTTTGGTGTAGCCATTGTCGAGGAACACGTCAATGTGCGGCAGCACATTCATATCGATAGGGTGCGGGTATACCTTCGGCTCCGATTTGCCTTCTCTTTCGGCCATCATCTGATCCACGGCCTTTTTGCCCGTGCCCGTCACCGACTGGTAAGTACTCACCACCACTCTTTTAATGCCATATTTCTTATGCAAAGGCGCCAGCACCATCACCATCTGAATGGTGGAGCAGTTAGGATTGGCAATAATGCGGTCGTCGATGCGCAGCGTGCTGCCATTGATCTCCGGCACCACCAGCTTTTTCGTCGGATCCATCCTCCAGGCCGAAGAGTTGTCAATCACAATGCTGCCAGCCGCCTCAAACTTAGGCGCCCACTCCAGCGACGTGCTGCCACCTGCCGAAAAAATAGCGATATCCGGTTTTATGTCCACCGCCGTTTGCATGCCAATCACGCTGTATTGTTTACCCTTGTATTTTATTTGGGTGCCGACACTGCGTTCCGACGCTACCAGGTACAACTCATCAAAGTGGAAGTTCCTTTCTTCCAGCACTTTCAACATCTCGGAGCCCACAAGCCCTGTGGCCCCTACTACCGCTAATTTCATTTCTGTTTATTTTTGAATACTGAGGTGCAAAAGTAAAAGAAATCATTAAAGCCCAGCGAGTTTGGGCCATGATAATGCGGGAAATGTCGGGTGATTTTTTGTGGATGCTGACGCACCTAAGCTCCCAGCCCCACGTCATTTCGTAGTGCAACGGAGAAATCCCCCCGACCTGGCAGCGTTTTTATGGGCGTGCCCCCCGCCAACAACATTCCGTCTGAAAGACACAAAAACCGTTTGGCGGGGGTCGGGCTATCCGCTCCAAGTCCTCACCGCCGAAGGGGCGGTTCCGGGCTTTCCGCTGCTATCCCTCACGCAAAAGACAGGAATAGAATCCCTTGAAACTGAACAATGAGTGATAATACATTTAAGGAGGCTGTTTAGAGACCATGAAAAGAGAATCAACGTAGCTTTTTATTGGATTAAAAGTGCGATATTCAAATAAGTATATTGAAAACAATCTATCCAAAATGGAGAAACGGTTCTATTTATTCTTATTAGTTTGCTTGATCATTGCTTTGGCCCCAGTACCATCAGATTCAGTTCATGCAACGACCATAATAATGGTAATGACCTCTGAATTCTCGATTTTAGCTACGGACAGCAAAGGAACATGGACTAGCGGGAATTCTGGTGAAAAGTCGACAGAGGAAATTGTTAAAATCGTAAAGGCTGGAGAGTATTATTATTCAATAGCTGGCATATTAGGCAGCACCAAGAATCATTATGGATATAGAGAGGTAATATCACATTACTTAGTCAATAATGATTTCGAAACCGCAAAATCCAATATCAAGAATGAGCTTTACGACCGATTAATGGTCGACATTGTGGATTACAAGGAAAACAACCCTCATATCTACGATCATGTCAAGGACTTTGCGTATTTTTTATCTTTAGGAATAATTGGAAGAATAGATGGCTGCCCATTTGGGAGCAAGATTCTTTTTCAAAATGACAAGAAAGCTAATGTCAGTATTACAGTATCGGATTCATTTTTTTCGAGTCCAAAAAACTCTAGTCAAGCCAAGGCGTATTATTTAGGTTCGTGTGATGCTATCTTAAATTACACAAATTCTTATGGTTTTCCGAAAATGAGTCCCGAAGAAGGAATAGTTGCGCTGATAGAGGCTCAAGTAGATGCCAGTCCTAACGATTGCGGCTTGCCAGTCGACTTAATTAAATTAACCTCTTTAGACGATATTTGGGTCTCAAGAAAAAATGGCTGCCCGATTGAATATTGATATAATAGAGCATGGCATATAATCTTAGACATAGGGAAGAGGGATTTGTCTACCCTATTCCTTTCGGAACTTACAGCGTATACCTTGAAAATCGTATTCCTGTGCTATACAAGAATACGCAAGGAGAGGTGAAGGGAGTATTAATTGAAGAAGACGAGTCAAAAGAACTTTTAATATTTTACTTCTCTTTCCAGAGAGTCAAAGGGATGGACGCCGATAGTTTGAAAAAATTTTCCTCGCAGGACCACTTCTACTTTGAAAACTTATCATTTGGGCTTTTAGCAGAAGATTGGGGTATACTTCAACATAGAATATTCTTTGATGCAGACTCGTACTATGAGTTCTATGACACTAACATTTGGTGCCGCAGCAACCTTGCATTTATACATGACGAAAATGGCAATTGGGATGAGCATGCAACTTTCTCTCCAAGGGCCATTGGCTATGCACCTCATCGAAGAAATGAGGAGGACTATTTTGAAAGTGCGGAGGACTATTTCGACGAGCCCGACCTATACAATGACAATCTAGACATGGATCAACAAGATCCTGAATTTTGGAACAACTTATAAGTTCTCTTATAAGCCAGCAAGTACGTAACGAATTTCTAATACAGAGATTAACCATCAACAAATGGGTACAAAGTGGAACAGACCGAACATTCCCCACAAGGGCTGGACAATTGAAGATGTTATTGATATTCGAGAAGATGGACAAATCGAGGGTGAAACTGACTATCAGACTTGCATGATGTGCAACAATGATAGGATTCGCTATGTGCATATTGTTTCACATCCTGAAGTGAAGGACAACTTACAAGTCGGCTGCGTTTGTGCCGAAAAAATGACTGGCGATTATGTAAACCCCAAACGATTAGAGAAAAAATTAAGACAACGATCGGCGAGAAGAATAAACTGGATAAAGAAGCCATGGAAGCAAACGGGAAATGGAAACCTTACTTTGGTTTTTGAAGAACATCGGTTATTGATTTTCAAAGACCCAAAAACAAAAAATTACAAATGCAAAATCGGTGAAGTGTGGGGAAAGAAAACATTTCAATCGATTGAACAAGCTAAACATGCCGTTTTCAAGGGCATTGAACATTTAAAGGGCAAAAATCTGTGGTGTTCTTGCCAAAGGTAAATGTTGCTACTTATTTTTTCTTGTCCTGTAGTACTTCTTCTGAAGTTTGGCATCTTTTTTTCTCGCCTCTTCAATTTCCCAATCGCTCCATTTTCTGGCAAACTTTACTTTGTTGTTTCTAATCCAATAATGCGATTTGCATTCAAAATTCCAATTGCCAATTGAAGGGCTAAGTGAAACAGTTTTTCCATTGAAAGTAAGCTCCCAATCTGTCGGCGAAAGAGGTGTCACAACCTCGTTGCCGCAGCCGCAAACACATTTATGAATTACGGCGCAATATTCTATAGAGATGTAAAGTACTTCATCTTCCAAGACCTCTGGAACTAAGTCAATAAATTTATGTCGCAATATCCTCATTGAGTAGTTGACTAGTGTTTACAGTATAGGTTATATGATATTCCTCTTTTAAGTCTTTGTAGAAGCCACAATACCTTTTCCATTTCAAAACTGCCATTAAAGCATTCATCGCATTCAAATCGGCGATTTGTATGTTAGTTGAATACTCGTCTTCTAAAGTATCGACAGCAGGAACTCTGTTGGGAATATGTTCAAGCTGTGTGGGAGTGCCTAATGTTGCCCTAAGTATGGAGGAGAGGGTATCGTCAACTATTTCCACTCCAAGGCCGACATCAATAAAAGGGATTGCAAAATTAACAAGGTTAGAAATGATCATACCTCTTGCACTATTGCTATCGATGCAGATGAAAACGAACGATAGCCCCTTAAGTAAATGAACATTTTCCTCAGTTATTTTTTCGGCATACGGAATTATTCCCCTCCGCATATTTGAATAAACAGACGCATAGTAGTCGACCTTTTTATGCTGCGCTATCAGAGCTTCGATTGAAGCCGCTCCAGGAGCACGAAAAGCATTATGCATTAAGAACTCATCACTGTCAAATAAAAGAATTTCTTCGACGTGAGTTTTGGCAACAAGGTCTAAAATATAAGAACCCGTTCCCCCCAAACCAATAATACCGACTCTCTGGCCTTTAAACTTCTCGTTGATGAAATTGATGTTAGCCCTGCTTGAGTTCGTATCCAGGTAATGAAAAACCGATTCTTCCTCACTACACTCAACTACCTTAAATGTTTTTGCACTTGCACTTGGGTCTAATGAGGTCGCAGGAAAAGTTATTAGCTCAATATAACGGATGACCTTATCATAATAGTTCGCATAACCCTTCGGTGGCTTGTTTGAGAAGTATTGACTTAAAACAATATCATCATACAGCCTTTGATTGACTGCTGAATGTTGAATTGAAGAAAGGATACTTCCATTCTTGTGACATGGGTGTTCACCCATAAAATAAATTTGGTGGTTATCTGGCCTCATAACCACATCATTGTTCAGCACCAGCGTGGAAATCAGCTTCCCAATTTTAACTTTACCGCTACTATTAACATACGGTATGTGGTGGACAATTAAATGCCCACCTCTCACCTCAATTTCAAAACCCTCATCCCTGAGGCGTTTCAAATCCGAATTACGATTTATCAGTTTGTTTGACATTGAATATCATTTTATTTTTCACGAATACTCTGTCCTCTTTGTCCATAGCCCCTTCAGGGTTTTGGTGGGGCCCTCTGTCATAAGTAACAGTGTAACCTTTGCTTCCGCTAGTATCATGGGAGCCATAAGCCAGTGTAATAACTTGCTCAAAAGTGATGGTCTTTTCGATCCAAGATTTTTCTTTAAGATTAACAATCAATGCTACCTTGAAGTGTTCCTCCTTTGAATAGAAATGCTCAACTTCAGGCCGAGCAAGATTCACCTCTTTGTTATCCGGAATCAGTTCATCCTTCCATGGTCTTTTTATTGCAAGGAAAATCTCATTTTCAATCGGGATGTTGCCCAACTGCCTAATTTCCGCACCAGTAATATATTCCTGATGCCACTCATAGTGCTTCTCATTAAGAGAAAAATGAAGCACACCTTTGCGATCTTCATGTTTTTGATCTTTGTCTGTTTCTTTTGACATTGTGTAAAATTTGAATGTTTATAACTATAACCCTTATATTGAAACCGTTACTTTGTTTTATCTTAGATAATGATTTCACATATACTACTCGAATCGTTACTAACGCTTTTTGGTAGTAAGTGTATTACTGTGTAAATGACGCAACAGGAATTAAATAGCGAACCAACTGAGCACCTTCTGAATTACATTCAATGGAGGGAAGAATCTGACTATGCTGAAATAGCAAAGGAAGCGTTCAAGGTCTTCACTTTTCGCTATCAGTTAGACCTTCAAAAGAAACTTATTCCTATCTGCACAAACTGGGGCTACGATAAACAAGTAGCAACCGAAATAGCTTATGGAACTTTTACCCGTATCTGGAAATACCCAAAGTTTGATCTTTCAAAATCAAACCAGAAAGATTACCACAAAGCCATTACCTTTTACCTTTATGGCATTGCGAAACGGTTGTTAGCTGATTACAGAAAAGGGGAAAACGAGGAGCCCAACCCATTTAGGGGAGACGAAGAGATCATTCGTGAATTTCCTGATCTTGATAAAACGGGAATTGGCACGGAGAAAAAAGGAATTCTTAAACAACGTTTTGAGCATATTCAAAATGCCTTGAGTCGACTTACACCAAAGCACAAAATAATTTATCTTACTTATAAGCAGTATGAAACAGAAACAAGCGATGGATTTACGCTGCCCAGAAGATTGCTAAAAGATTTGCGAACGGAACTTGACCTAACGCAAAACAGTATTCGTGTCTACAAGAAAGAAGCAATTGATGAAGTTGATAATTACTTAAAAACGTATGGCTCAAAATAAGAAACATATTACACCGGAGAACATTACCGAATGGCTATCATCCACCGGTTTCCTTTTTCCGAGGAATGAAGTTGAGCTAGAAAGGTTCGAGAAACTATATTGCGAAGAAGATTTCGGTTTGACTGGGACAGAGATTGACCCAGACAAAATTATTAGCGGTGATTTCAAAAAAGGGAAGTCATCGAAAATGCATGCTGACATTAAGAAAGAAGAAATCAATCCTTATCGCATAGCTGCACGAAACGGAAACGATCTCCCTAAACACATCCTGGACAAAATCAAAAGAAATCAAAGCAAGCCAAACAATGATTCTGCCTCACAGGAAGATACAAATAAGTAAACTGGCAGAAGATATCGCATATCAGTTTTCAAATAGGAATCTGACTTTGTTAAACGAGATTGCCAAGTTTGAAGACGTTCCTATTCATTACGACAATTATGAAAATGCCTTTGATGGCATGTTGCTATATGATACCGATACCCAAGACTTTCACATTCACATAAATAATGATAACGGCAATAGGCAAGATTCCAAGAGGGGAAGGTTTACACTAGCACATGAACTAGGACATTTTTTTTTGGATGAACATCGTTTGGGCTTGAAATATGGCTTGCTTGAACCTCATGCTTCGTTTCATAACATCAATCAGAAAACATTGATTGAAGAAGAAGCCGATTACTTTGCTAGTTGCTTGTTGATGCCAACAAATAAGTTCAAAAATCATTCTTCTGAATATAGAAAGCGAACAGGGAGAAATGGATTTTCCTTTGACACTGTTCAAACCCTTTCAGAGAGTTTTCAAACTAGTGTCCTCTCAACGTTAATTCGCTTTGGAGAAGTTGGGACTCACGAAATTTTTGCGATCATTTCTAAAGACAATATTGTGAAGTGGTATGTGAAGAGCACTGACTTCCCAAATTGGAAATGGAAGTTCCAAATCGGGGGACTTGTTCCGCCAACTACTGTTGCAGGAGAATATTACAATTTGGAAAACAAAAAGGTAACGACCACCGAATCACTTAAAGCCGATGATTGGTTCAATCCACCGCCAGACGACTATAGAGCAGACAGAGAAATGTATGAACAGTGTTTTTACGCTGACAATTATGGCTATGTGGTTAGTTTGCTGTGGTTTGATTAATGTGAAAACAATATCACAAGACGGTTAAAAGCCTTACTCACTCAAGTTTGTCTCTTGAAAGAGTCTGCTACCCTATCCCAAAGCGGCCAAGGCAACCCGACCTCCACTACCCCTCTCGCCCAATGCCAACTACCAGTACTGAGCAACTTCGGGGTGCTAGTCGCCTGATGGCGGCGGCGCCATTGCGCAAGTGAGGCGCCGGGGTTGCGCAATACCCGGGGGTGAGGTTGCGCAATACAGGTAGTGCAGGTTGCCCAACCCAGGTAGGCGAGGTTGCGCAACCGAGGGGGTGGGTGTTGCGCAACCCAAAAAAGACCAGAAAAACCATGCCCATGTCTGCATTTATTAACCGTGCTCATTGATAGGTATTCCGCAGGGCCATCCTCCACCGGCACATCGCTTCGAGCCTTCCATGGTTTGCCGCTAACGCTGCCAATCTGCTAAAGCCCCCATAACAACGTCATTTCGCAGTGAAACGGAGAAATCTCCATGACCTATAGCCGAGCCTATTACACCTCCTGCCATCATCAAGGGGATGCCTCCCTCGTTCCTCGGAATCGGCATGACGTTGGTTTGGTGAGGGTGGAGGTAACCGATCGTCTGAATCGGCAGGGTGAACATCACTAAGGGCCCCACTCACAACCCCATTTCGGCAAGCAGGCCCACTTACCTGGATTCCAAATGCCGTACCTACGGCACTCGCCGGACATTCGCATGGGTTCCAGGGTTTACCGCTGTTCCGTCCCTACGGGACTCTTGCTCTGCGCTTCTCCTTTGTCCGCCGAAGCCTTTGGCATAAGAGGATTTCCTCTGCGGTAACCCCCCCTCCAATTGTGTGCCCTTCGTTTCGGTTGGTCAGGCCTGCCACTTCATGCTGGCTTGCTGAGGTCGGATGCAGCCTTGTTGGAGGATTTTATGCAATGACGATCCACTAGCGACACAAATTTTGTATTTTGGCTCCATGAAATTGGAAGCCGACAAAATAGAAACCATCAAAACCTACTTTAAGACCAGGCCTGTCTTAAAGGCCTATCTATTTGGCTCTTACGTGAGAGATGAAGCGGATCAAGAAAGTGATATAGATATATTAGTTGAGCTTGATTACTCACAAAGAATAGGACTTCAATTTGTGCAGATGCAAATTGACCTGGAGAAACTCCTGAGCTCCCCGGTCGATCTGGTTTCCTCCAATGGGCTTTCGCACTACATTAAGCCGGTTGTTGATAGTGAAAAACAGCTGATTTATGCGAGGTAGACTGGGCGACGAAGTCAGGCTTCGGCATATCTATGATGCCATTCTTGAAATAGAATTGTACGTGGCTGGCAAAAGCTTTTCAGACTTTATGGACAACTCAATGATGAGGTTTGCTTGCATCAAGCAACTAGAGATTGTCGGTGAGGCCAGCAATCATATCTCGGCCGAGACAAAAAATATTTTTTCGTCAGTTGAATGGACACAGATTGTTGGCATGAGAAACATTTTTGTGCATGAATATTTCGGAATTGACGCCAACCTGGTTTGGGAGATTCTTACGAATGACATCCCTGAATTAAAGGACAAAGTGAAGGAGATTCTTGATGGGTATTCCTCAGAGTAATCGTTCGCTTGCATATATGACTTCGAAGCTTCCTGGGCAGCCTTCCCGGCAAAGTTGCCGATCTGCTGAAGCCTCCATAGCAACGTCATCATAGCGAAGCGGCCTCGCCTACACTTAGTTTCGGCAGACAGGTATGACGTTGGTTTGGTGAGGGCGGAGGTAACCGGTCGTCTCAATCGGCAGGCTGCACATGACTAAGAGCCTCGCTCGCAACCGCATTTCGATTGGCAGGCCCACATAACTGGATTTTATATGCCGTACCTACGGCACTCGCAGGAGATTCGTATGTGACTCAGGGTTTACCGCTGTTCCGTCTCTACGGGACTCACTCTCTGCGCTTCTCCTTCTCTCTGCGGCAAACCATCCTCACGCCAACTTAAAAACACCGAATCTATGGCCCCAATGAGGCAATAGTGTGAGAATTAGACCTGCTACCCACGATAATAACAGTGAAAAAATCAATTATGGCAGCTAATTATTAGTTGAAATAATCAGATTGACTATATTGAGATACCAACCTACCTTTTTTCAATTATGATCATTAGAGCTATTGCTTGCTCCATTATCTTCTCTTCTTGTACTATATTTTCTTCCTACGGTCAGGTAATTGATGATTTCTCGGATGGGGATTATACCGCCAACCCCGAATGGAATGACCCGAATAACCATTTTATTGTGAATGGAGGGAATGAGCTGCAGCTGAATAATTCCGCAGCTAGTGGAACCGGTGCCTTCTACTCAACGGTGTCAACCGAGCTCGACTTATTGGGAACAACAACCTGGGAATTTGCAGTCAAAATGGGGCTGAATCCGAGCAGCTCTAATTACGTGAGGGTGTACCTCTCCTCGGACAACGATGACTTTCTTGGCGACTTAAATGGCTATTACGTATTGATCGGCGGGTCAAGCGATGAAATAAGTCTCTTTGAGCAAACCGGTAATTCACCTACGCCCGTAATTCAAGGAGCATCGGGGCTTGTGAACTCAAATCCGGTTAATGTCAGAGTTAAAGTAACCAGGCAAACAGATGGAACCTGGGAGCTTTTCCATGATACTTCGGGCGGGTCGACCTTCACAAGCGAAGGGTCAAATACAGATTTGACCCACACAAGCAGTGCTTTCTTTGGCTTTTATATCCGTTACTCGTCTGGAAACAAGACCAACTATTCTTTCGACGACATCTCAGTAACTACCGAAGCTTCAGTTGCGAGCATGTCGATACAAGACAAAAACACTCTCCAAATTCAGTTCAACCAACAAGTGGAACAAGTGAGCGGCGAAACAGTTGGCAACTATGAAATAGACAACGGAGTAACGATCAGTTCCGCCTCCAGATCAGACACTGATCATTCTCAGGTAACGTTAACTCTTTCTGACCTGTCAACCGGTGAGTATGCTCTTTTGGTCAGAAACATTAAGGATGAACTCACTGAGACACCAATGGCTACAGCTCAAGAATTGGCCTTCTCCTACACCCAACTCACCCTTTCCGACATCATCACTCCCTCCTCCACCGAACTAAAGCTCATTTTTAACGACAACCTGGATGAAACAGCAGCAGAAACGGTATCGAACTACACTATCAACGGTGGCATCGGCACGCCCGTCAGTGCTGTGCTCAACCCTTCCAACGCAAAAGAAGTTTTGCTCACGCTCGGCGCTGAATTGGGAGAACAAGCCTATGAACTGGCCTTACCCAATGGCCTGTCCAACGCTTCCGGTAATAGCCAGATCGAATCGAGTGCTGCCTATGATTTCGATTTTGTTGTTCCACTCATCGCAGAAGCGGTGGAAGTGATGTCCAAAAACCAATTAACCATCAGCTTCAACAAAGCCGTAGCAGTTGGGTCAGCCCAAACACTGGAAAACTATTTTGTCAACAAGGGCATCGGCATACCCTCCTTAGCGGCTATTGGCGCTGAACCAAATGAAGTGGTGCTCACCCTGGGCACTAGTCTGCTCAACGACAGCTATGAAGTTTCCATTAGCAATCTGACAGATGAGTCATCAACCCCGCTTTCGCCAGAGCCTACGGTTCTCGCCTTTTCTTACCTGCTTTTGACCATCACAGACATCAGCGTCACCGGCGAAAAGACATTACAGCTTACGTTCAATCAAGCAGTCGATCCAAGCTCCGCAGCACTCGTTTCCAACTACTCGCTGAACGACGCTTTTGGCAATCCGCAAACAGCCAGCGTTTCCGAGGCAGATGACAAAATTGTTGAGCTTACTTTTTCTGAAGACTTCTTCAATTTTACCTACGAGCTTACCATTAATGGCGTAGTCAACGCAGATGGCAATGCCTCAGCTGAAAATCTTGTCGAAGCCGTGATGGTGTCGAAACCAACTCCTTTGGGTACACTCATCATCACCGAAATCTTCGCCGACCCTAACCCTAAAGGTATCATCCCAGAATCGCCAGTGCTGCCCACTGCCTCAGGCGCCGAGTTTGTAGAAATCTATAACCCGGGCACTCACTCCATCAACCTGAATGGCTTCAACTTAACAGGTGGATCTATTGGGAATCATTCAATTGGTGGCGGTGCCTACCTCGCCCTGATGCCAACTACTTATTTTGCTGATTACGCTGGCCTTGCCAATGCAATCACTGTAACCAGCTGGAACAGCCTCACCAACTCCGGCGAGGTCATCACACTGAAAGACCAGCTCGGGAACATCATTGACGAGGTGACTTTTAGCAGCAGCTGGAACGACGACAGCGAAAAGGACGGCGGATGGTCGCTCGAAAAGATCAACCCGCAACCAGCTTGCGAAAGCAGCGCCAACTGGCGCACGTCCATCGATGAAAAAGGAGCCACGCCCGGCACTCAAAATTCCGTTTTTGACGATTCGCCTGACACAACTGCACCAACCGTTGCGGAAGTAGAAATTGTAGACGAAGAAACCATCGCCATCCATTTCAATGAGAAAATGGGCACTGACCTCGCTGGTATTACAGCAAGTCTTAATGGAGAAGATGCCGCTGGTTTCTCCTTTCCCGACGACCAAACTCTGTCTATTACACTGACCATGCCTTTGGTTTCGGAAGCTCAATATGCGCTTGAGTTAGCTGGACTAAGCGACTGTGCAGGCAACCCTATGGCCAACGGGTCTATTGACTTTTACTATGACACCAAGCCCCCGGTTCCAGTGCAAGCGGTGCTTCGCTCATTTAGCAGCTTGTTGCTCCGGTTCGACGAGCCTTTGAAAGAAACTGACGCAGAGAAAGAGGAAAACTACAAAATCGTCGACCTGGATATTGCTCCCACGAAAGCCAGTCTTCTGGCTGAGTCCTCTCAGTCAGTCCTTTTGGAATTTGAAGAACCGTTTGTCCTTGATGCCTCCTACGAAATAGAGATAAGCAACCTGAAAGACACGCTGGAGAATGTGATGGCAAATCCAATCACCCTGGTATTTTCCGTGGAGCAACACATAGATTCGGTGTGGGCGGAAGGAGCCAATTTTTTGTCGGTTAGTTTCAATATGGTTCCTGACAACGGATCAATGGCATCGGCAGACAATTACCTTTTAGATTCGAAAGCTAAGCCGCTGAAAGTAATTGCGGTAGCCCAGAACATTGCCCGGTTAATTTTTGAAAGCAATTTCTCTGAGAACAAAGACCTGACACTTTCGGTCTCCAACCTGACCAACTCAGATGCGGACGAGCTCATTACCCCAGACTATACTTTCCGCTATGACACCAAGTCACCGGTAATCGATTCTATCGTTGCAATGGATGCATTTCATTTGGTGGTGTACTTCAATGAAGAGCTGCAAGCTAGTTATGCGGAAGCCACCGGCAACTACGAATGGCAGCAACATCACCATCCTGATTCGGCAATTCTACAGCCAGACAGAAAGTCTATCCTGCTTTCATTTGATGAGCCTTTTCCTCAGGAAACCGAGCAGCAGCTTTCGGTGGTTAACCTGAAAGACCTTTATGGAAACCAAATAACCAAAGCTGTTACCAAACCCTTCGTTTACGACACCTTTCCTCCCAGAGTAAATGGGGTGATCGTTACCTCGCCGAAGACACTCGAGATTTCCTTTTCCGAACCAGTTACTGCCGACGCATCAGCCCTTGTCCATTACCTCCTGAGCAACAAGCAGCCCTCTCTGGCGAAACGAACACTTCCGGAATCAAATGTGGTGATACTTACCTTTGCTGAGGCTCTTCCGGATGTCAATAACATTCCACTAGTGATCGATGGCATCTCAGATTTCTCCGGTAATACTGCGGAGGAAATCAGTACCACCGTCAACAACGAGGACCTGCAGCCCGGAAAGGCGACAGCCAATTCGGAGAACAAAGTACTGATCTCTTTCAACAAAGAACTGAGCGACAACATCTCTGTATCAAATGTTACCGCCAACGACATCATGTCCCTAAAAAGAGGGAACCAGGCTCACCTTTTGGAACTGGAAGTGTCCGGCAAATTCGAAGAAGATTCTCTGTACAGCTTCACATTCGATGGACTGACTTCAGCGAATGAAATTGCCCTTGTTGCCTCAAAATTTATTGATTTTACTTACCATTCCATGGTTGAGCAGGTCACTTCCAATCATTCGGTGCTTGTTGAACTTTTGCTTACCGTACCGGTAAATGCAGACAGCCTTTCAACAGCGACTCGAATCGTCGTCGGGCCGGCGGAAATCAATCCTTCTCTTGTTTTGCCGGATGCCGACGAGCCCAACAAAGTGAATATCTACTTTGACAAAAATCTTCCCCTCAACGAAACCTTGACGCTCTCTTTTTCCGAGCTGTACGATGTATGGGGCAGAAGAATTCCTGACCAGTCCGTCCCGTTTGCCATCGATGCACAACCACCAACAGTTGAGAACGTCTTCTCCCGATTGTTCTCAGAAGTCATCGTGGAGTTCTCGGAAAAGGTTTCCAGTTCAACAGCACTCAGCCCCAATCATTACACCGTTTTAGGGTTGGCGCAACCGGGCCAGGTAGTGTTCACAGGCGCTGATCAACTTTCGGTTTCGCTATCTTTCAAAAATGAGTTTGTCGATAAGACCACCTATCAATTGGTAGTGAAAAACGTAGAAGACATCTCTGGCAACCTAATGCAAGCCGATACCCTTTCATTTACCTATGCCAGGCCAAACATTCCAAAGACTGGAGAAGTCCTGATCACGGAGATCATGGCAGACCCAAGCCCAACGGTTGGTCTGCCTGAGGTAGAATATGTCGAGCTATATAACAACTCCGATGTCGATTTTGAGCTCTCTGCATTTAAGTTCGTCAATAGCGACAAGGCTTTTGAGCTTGGGGAAGGCCGCCTCACGTCTGGTGGCTATTTAATCCTGTGTTCTCCCAACGACGCTCCTTCCCTTGCTGATTTCGGAGTAGTAGTGGGCTTGACAGGCTGGTCGGCGTTGTCCAACACGAAGGATTCCCTGAGCCTGATAAATTACTATGACGAAGTCATCGACCAGGCAGTTTATACCACCTCCTGGTACAAGGACTCCCAAAAAGACGAGGGTGGCTGGTCGCTTGAACGGATTTTGGGTGAATCAGCGTGCGGGGAGGACTACCGCTGGGCGGCTTCAAAAAATGAGCTTGGCGGCACTCCGGGCTCGGCTAATTCTCTGACTTTTTCGGAGGTCGACTCGGTGGCTCCGACGTTGGTGAGTATAGCCGTTGTGGCACCCAATCAGCTAAGTCTGGTGTTTTCAGAATGGGTGAGCGAAATCGGGCTTACCGGTCTGCAAGTGACTGTCAGCAGTGGGCCTGAAGCGGCCTCGTTTGAATTAGGCGAGGATCAGACGAGCGTGCTGGCGACACTGAAACAGACGTTCACTCCAGGATCTGAGTACATGGTCACCGTCAGCGGAGTTGTGGACTGTAGTGGCAACAAAATGAAAGTAGCTGAGATGAAGGTTGGTGTTGGCAGATCCCCCACTTTTGGAGAGCTCATCATCTCTGAAGTAATGCCAGATCCCGACCCAACACAAGGTTTGCCGGAAGCGGAGTACATTGAGATCTTTAACCCCACCAGCGAATGGATCAGCTATAACGGAGTGAGTTTGATCGTAGGAGAGAAGCAAGCTACTTTTCCTAATGGGGCTATTCCTCCCGGGTCTTTTCTCATTCTCGGCAGCTCGGGAAACCAGCCCCGATTAAAGGAATTTGGGTCCACACTTGCCATCACTTCCATGCCCTCTCTGAAAAATGACGGCGACGACATTTCCCTCTATATTGAAGGTAACCTGCTTCACCGCATGCAATATGACGATGACCTTTTTACCGACAACGCAAAAAGGGATGGTGGCTGGGCCCTGGAAATTATCGATGTCAATTTGCCGTGCGCAGGTGAAGAAAACTGGACTGCTTCTACCAACGAAAATGGGGGAACGCCTGGTCAAATCAACTCGGTGAACAATACCCTGGGCGACGGCACACCTGCCAGCTTGATGGAAGTTATCCCAACCTCCGATTCTACACTGCTGGCACGGCTCAGCGAGCAGGTCATCATCGATGCAGATAAATTGCAGATCAGCATGACGCCTTCGCTCGGAGAGCTCACTATTCAGTCGAACTTGCTTACCAACAATTTTACCATTCAGTTTCAGGAAAGCATCAGCCCCGGAACTTTCTACACGGTCTCTCTTTCGGGTCTGGTTGACTGCCGGGGAAACATCAGCCCGGCAGAACAATTGTCAGCCAGCTTCATCCTTCCTTCGCCCTCCGATAGCCTGGACGTAGTGATCAACGAAGTCTTATTCAACCCGAGAAGCGGTGGTGTCGATTTTGTGGAGCTTTACAACCGCTCCGACAAATACCTTGATATCAACGGTTGGGAAGTAGGCAACATCTTAACAGCCACAGGAGAACCCAATGATTTCAATACCATTACCACTTCGAATCACCTGCTCGCACCAGGCCACTTTCTGGTGCTGACCGAATCGCCCACAACCTTAAAGGGCGATTACCCCTCGGCGAAAGAGGAGGCATTTTTTGAAGCAGACTTGCCCACTTACCCCAACACGGAAGGCGGAGTGATCATCAGAAATGCGGATGGCCGGGTACTCGACTGGTTCAATTACGATGAAGACCTCCACTCGCCTTTTCTTGAGGATGTCAAAGGAGTAGCTCTGGAAAGAGTTTCCGTGGAGCACGAAACAAATGACCCGGAGAACTGGGAGTCAGGCGTATCGACGACGGGCTTTGCGACACCAGGTTACAACAACGCCAACCAAAGAGCCGGGCAACCCGCTACCGGTAAAGTATCCGCCGAACCGCAGGCCTTTATCCCTGGCGATGCTCTTAATGGTTTCACCGAAATCACCTTCGACAGTTCCCTGACCAATGCCCGTATTGACGTCTATATCTACGACATGGCGGGCAGAAAAATCAAAACGCTTACGCAGGGTCAGATCGTGGCAGATGGCAGCTTCTTTCGATGGGATGGCTCCACCGACAAGGGTGAAATGGCAAGAGTGGGTGTCTACATTATACAGATTGAGTACTTCAATGCCGCTGGTCAGAAGGACGTGGTACGTACCACCGTGGCGGTGGGAGCCAGGTTTTAAACGGCTCACCTTCCGGCATGAAGGCGCCACCGGGAACTGTGCAGGGTGTTTGTACGTCTGTGGTTCTTGGGCGTGTCTTCGTCTTTGGGTGTGTCTTCACACCCAAAAGCAAGCATCTCTCAATCAATCAGCTTCAATACTCTTTTGGCCTTATAGTCCTCGTCCCTCACAGGCTCTACAATGATTACGTCTCCAGGCTTTGCCCCCGAAAGCACCTTAGAAATGGACACCTCATAAACAGGATTTTGGAAGAATGCATTGTGCATGACAATGTCCCCTCTTCTCAGATAAGCCCTGAATGGAATATGTTCCTGCTCGGGGCTTCCGGGCTTTCCCCTCACAAGTGATATTAGCCCCCAGCTTTTTGTGTCCAGCAGTGCCACATCAAACGGCACACCATTGAGCAGCAAGCAGTCCACATGGATATTGGTGTGCCTGCCCACCTCATTGCGAACAAACTCGTTGTCCTGTATGATCTTATCCCGCCGTTCTTTTAGCCGTTCTTTCGATAGCAACAATAGTGGATTGACCGCCTGGGCCTGCACGGCTCCGATCTGCAGCGTCAAAAGAATGCACAGAAGTAATTTCAACATCTCGTTGGCTGTTAGTTTGCCCAAAACTAGGTACCAGCCCGTCCGGCAATAGTAAATCAATTGTAAAAAGAATGTAAACAGCTGTAAAAGCTGAACATAGCTTCGTGCAAAGCCGTACCTTTAAGACATGAAGACCATTTTGGCAGGGACGTGTTTGGCAATTGGCCTCCTGGCTGCAGTTCTCCTTCTCACAGGCAGCGACTCGCCACCTATGGCTGGCGAAAAGGCGGAAATAGCCATGCGCAATGTTGGCTATAGAGTGCTATTGGCGGCAGGAGATTCGTCATCAAGGGTACTTCCCGTGACAAAAGTTGATAATAACATCTACTTGATCCGGTTCGAAAACCCTTTGACATTCACCACCGACACACTGGTAAAGGTCATCCACGAGGCACTTGCTCCCGGCATTAATACCAAAATTTTACCCAGTGCCTATGTGGTGAACGTGATGGAATGCACGGGCAATTTGGTTGTGTACAGCTACCAAATGGCTGGTACGGAGGAAAACACCCTGGTACCTTGTAAAGGCAGAGACCAGCCGGTGGGTTGCTATGCGATCAAAATTACCTTCGAACGATCCACTCTCCTTGCTGGTGGAAAATGGAAGCTGGGTGGCTTGGCCCTTACCTGCCTGGCGCTGGCTGGGTTTATTTTTTTAAGAAAGGCTCCCACTTCAAACAATGAACAAAAGCAGCCGTCCACACTTTCGATTGGGCAGTTTGCCTTTGACCTGCAAAACGGCATACTGAAGCACAAAAACGAAATCATCGACCTTACGGCAAAAGAGGCAAAGATTCTGACACTATTCGCCAAACAGCCCAATATGGTGCTGGAAAGGGATAAACTCATGAAAGAAGTGTGGGAAGATGAGGGCGTTATCGTGGGCCGCAGCCTGGATATGTTTGTGTCGAAACTCCGTAAAAAGCTGCAAGCCGATCCTAACGTTAAAATCACTAACGTGCACGGGAAAGGGTATAAGCTGGAGATCGGGTAATTAAAACTTCGCCGCTACCCCTCACTCTCTTCTGTCTGCAACTGCTTTTCGTAAAGCTCTTTGTAAATGCCGCCCTGAGCCAGCAGTGATTCGTGGACACCGTACTCTTTGATCTCGCCATCGTCCAGCACAATGATCTTATTGGCCAGCTTGGCTGAAGACACACGGTGTGAGATAATGATCGTCGTGCGATTTTGCATGATGCGCTTCATCGCCTGTAGAATTGAATTCTCTGTTTTTGTGTCAACCGCCGAAAGCGAATCGTCAAGAATAAGGATTTGCGGGTTACGAACAATGGCCCGGGCAATAGACAGCCTTTGCTTCTGTCCACCTGACAGCGTAATGCCCCTTTCACCTATCTTCGTTTCAAACCCAGCCGGAAATCCCTTTATGTTTTCGAGAAGGTCAGCATCTTCTGCAGCCTTAACTATCTGATCCCTGTTGTGGTCATTGCCGCCAAAGGCAATGTTGTTAGCCAATGTGTCCGAAAAGAGGAACACATCTTGTGGCACGTAGCCTATCTGCCCACGCAAATGCTGAACATTGTAGGCCCTTATGTCGTGACCATCCACTTTTATTTGCCCCTGATTCACATCGTACATGCGGCAAATAAGGTTGGCAATGGTCGACTTGCCCGACCCCGTGGTGCCAATCACCGCCAGTGAATCCCCCGGATCCACTGTAAATGAAACATGGCTCAACGCTTTGATGCCTGAATCGGGGTACACAAACGACACATCTTCGAACTTAATCGCTCCCTTAATTTCTTGCTTCACATTGAGCGTCGAAACAATTTCTGTCTTTGTATCCAGAAACTCGTTGATCCGCTTTTGAGAGGCCGCTGCCCGCTGGATGATACTGGTAATCCAGCCCAGCGAAGTCACGGGCCAGGTGAGCATATTTACATAAATAATAAATTCAGCGATGATACCTGTGGTGATCGCTCCCGCCATCACTTCAATCGACCCAATATAAACAGTGAGAATTGTACTGAGGCCGATCAGGAACATGATGAGAGGAAAGAACAGCGCATTAACGAAGGTGAGCTGCAGCGATTTGTCTTTGTACTCATTGCTCTCCTTGTTGAACTTATCATCAAAGTCGTGCTCCCTCACAAACGACTTAATCACTCTTATGCCGGAGAAAGCCTCCTGAACAAAAGTTGAAAGATTGGAAAGACTCCTTTGAATCTCCTCCGAACGCTTGTTGATGATGTTGTTAACAAAGTAGATGCTGACCGACAACACCGGTAAGGGCAGAAGAGAATAAAGTGTCAGCTTCGGGTTGATGCTGAACATGAATGGAATCACCATAAAAAACAGGGTGAACAGCGTGATTCCATACATGATGGCGGGGCCAATATACATGCGCACTTTGCTCACATCCTCAGAAATTCTGGCCATCAGGTCGCCAGTATTGTTACGGCGGTAGAAGCTAAGCGGCAACGTCTGATAATGCGCATAAATCTCATTCTTCATGTCATACTCTATCAGGCGTGACATCACAATAATTGTCTGCCTCATGAAAAACAAAAACACACCCCGAAGCAGCGCCATCAGCAGAATGAAAAAACCATAAATGAAGATGCTGGATGTAAACAAGTCATAAGTTTCCGACTGTAGCTCAAGACCCTGAAAGGCGCTATGCAGGCTAATTCCCCGCTGCACAATATCAAATGCCTGTCTTACCAGGTAGGCCGGAATAATGGCAAACACATTGGAAATAATAATGAACAAAGTACCCAGAATCAGGTGGTACTTATATTTGAGGAGATACTTATTTATTGCTGCTAGATCTTTCACTGAATCTTAAAACGAGACTTTGGGTAAATGGTTCATTGGCCTGGCGAATACCTTGGTTCGCAACCTAAAAAAAACGTAGCTTTGTGGTTACAAACGCAATCCCGACATTTCTTGTCAAAAGTAGGGAAAGCTTTGAACCCAAATAACAACATGTGACCTTATTTTATCTTCGTGATGATCGAAACTTCAGAATTGAAAACCACCGGCATGGGTATTTTCAACCAGCTGGCGGAGTTGGAGCATGAGCAGGTGGTATTTTGCCACGACAAGGCAACTGGTTTAAAGGCCATAGTTGCTATTCACAACACAGTTTTGGGGCCTGCTGTAGGCGGCACCCGCATGTGGAATTACGCCTCTGAAGAGGATGCCCTTAACGACGCCCTGCGTTTGTCGAGGGGAATGACATTTAAGTCAGCTATTGCAGGGCTTAATATTGGTGGCGGAAAAGCTGTGATCATTGGCGATGCCAAAAAAATAAAAAACGAGGTGCTGATGCGCCGCTTTGGCAAATTCGTGCACGGACTGGGTGGGCGTTACTGGACGGCTGAAGATGTCAACATGTCTACCCGTGACATGGAATATATCAGAATGGAAACTCCCTACGTAACCGGCGTGCCGGAGTCGATGGGTGGTGGAGGTGATCCCTCTCCGGTTACCGCCTTTGGTGTATTCATGGGCATGAAGGCAACTGCCAAAAAAGTATATGGCAGCGACTCGTTGAAGGGAAAAAAGGTCGCAGTGCAGGGAGCAGGCCATGTGGCTACTTACCTCATGGAGCATCTCGCCAAAGAAGGTGCAAAAATATTTGTGTGCGACTTTCATGAAGAGAAGCTCAAGCATGCAGCCGATAGTTTCGGAGCCACAGTGGTGCCTGTCGACGACATTTACGACCTGGATGTTGACATCTACTCGCCCTGTGCCTTAGGCGCTACGATAAATGACGGCACAATCGGTCGGTTGAAATGTGCCATGATTGCGGGCGGTGCCAATAATCAACTGGCGGAAGAGCTAAAGCATGGCAGAAAGTTGATTGAAAAAGGAATCTTGTACGCACCTGACTTTCTTATCAATGGCGGCGGCATTACTAATGTGTATTACGAGCAAATAGGCAACTATAACAGGGAAGTGGTGTATCAGCAGACTGAAAGAATATACGAAACAACACTTCGGGTATTTGATCTGGCTGAGAAAAAAGGCATTACGCCTCAGGAATCAGCCATGGAAATAGCCATTAACAGGATCAATGATATTGGTAAGATCAAGTTATCTTACTAGCTTAATAGAAATTAAAATAAAACTTTTCGTTCTTTTTTTATTGGGAAATGCTAAACAGAAGAACCCTTCGGATCAAAGCCGTGCAATCATATTTTGCTCTTGAGCAAAGTATCATCTCCGACTTTGAAATCGCCAATCAGCAAATCGCTGATTACTTTCAGCCTGATTTGAATAGTATGGAGCCTCAGGACGCCAAACTTCTAAAGAAGAAAGGAAAGATAGCGCAAACTTGCTTCGCCGAGCAGCATAAGAATAATACCATTCAATATCCTGCTGAGGCGGATGATGAGATGAAGAAATCTGTGGCAGATGCTGTCACTTACTTCAGAAATCAGGTCAAAAAAGACAAAGAGGCTTTTCAGAACCGCATGCTGAAAGACGTTGATAGCATCCACGACTCTTACTATCTGGCACTGATGTTACCAGCGGAGTTTGCACTGCATGTATCGAAGGAAAAAAGAAAGCAATTGGGCAATCTGTCGTCGGAAAAAATTGTTGTGGCCAATGACTACAACCTGGCTGACAACAAGGTTGTTCAGGCCCTTCTTGACTTCGAACCGTTGCAGCAGCAGCTTGGCCAACGGTCGCTCAGCTGGTCAGCTTACAGAGACGACACAAGCACCTGGTACAAGGACATTCTGAAAGCGGACGAGGCTTACAAAGCCTATCAACTACTTTCAAATCCAACGCTGGAGCAGGACAAAGAAATCGTTTTGCACATTATCAAAAAACTGTTTTTCAAGCACCCAACCATTCAAACCTTCATGGAAGAGAAGGATTTGTATTGGGAAGAAAATAGCGGCATTGTGAAAAGCCTGGCGGTGAAAACAATCAAGGCGTATCAAGGGCAGGGAGAGCCCTTCCAACTGCTGGAGCTTTCTGCCAACCTGGAAGACGACCTTGACTATTTCCGTGACCTGTTTAAAATAACATTTGCCAATAATGAAGAGTATGAGGCCATTGTTGCTGAGAAATCAAAGAACTGGGAAATCGATAGAATTGCGCTTATCGATAAGGTGATTTTGAAAATGGCCATCGCAGAAATGGTTCATTTTCCTTCGATACCAGTAAAAGTGACGATAAATGAGTTTATTGAGATATCAAAAAACTATAGCACGCCCAAGAGCAAGCAGTTCGTCAATGGATTATTAGATGTATTGGCCAACGATTTGGCAGCGAAAGGCGTTATAAAGAAAAGTGGAAGAGGATTAATTGATAACAAATAGAAATATACTATGAGCAGGACTACTGGTACCTTAATAGCATTTTTGGCTGGAGCCGCCACCGGAGCGGTGCTGGGTATTTTATATGCTCCCGATAAGGGAACAAACACGAGGGACAAGCTATCTTTCCAGCTCGACAAGTACAAAGGTAGACTTCAGGAGTTGATTGATGAGCTGATGGAGAGCAAAGGCCTGGTGGAGAGCGAAGCGAAATCCGAAGGAGAAAGGATCATCAACGACGCCAAGGAAAAGGCAGAAAGACTGCTTGATGATGTGGATGAGCTCATCGGTCAGATCAGAAAAAAATAGTACGACCCGGGAAAAGATTGGTTATATTCTCCTCTGCAAAGGGCTTTTCGCCTTTCGTGTAATAGGGAATCTTTAACCTGCCCATTCCGTTTTATTCATTGTTTATACTAAATTTGAAGTTCCTAACAGAATTTTACTAACCCTTCAAAATACCATAGTCATGAAGAAGTCAGTAGTTAACGTATTAGTTTTTGGAGCATTAGTGGCAGTAGGATTTAGCTGCTCAAATGCCGAAATGGAAGGCCGTCTGGCCAGATTGGAAGGTCGTGTGGCAGAATTGGAAGCCGGCAAAGCCAGAAGCGGACCAGCCTCCTCGGCAGCCACAGCCAGCCCTACAATTCAGCAAACTGCGCTTGAAGAAGAAGTGCCATCAGGGCCGGCACCAGTTTTCACCTGGGCCGAAGAGAATTATGATTTTGGCACAATCACAGAAGGTGAGATTGCCGAGCACGTATTCAAATTCACTAACACTGGCGAAGCACCTTTGATTATTTCAAACGCTTCAGCTTCTTGTGGCTGTACTGTGCCAGTTTGGCCTAAAGAGCCTATTCCAGTAGGCGGAACAGGCGAAATACAGGTGAAATTCAACAGTAGCAACAAGCCAGGTGTGCAGAACAAAACTGTCAGCATCACTGCCAATACCAACCCCAAGTTATCACGTTTGAACATCAAAGCGGTGGTTTCTCCTAAGGCTGGTGCAGCAGATGGCCCTGTTAAAAAATAATTATACCTAAACAATCACATAAGAATGCATTTGATTTTAGCACAGGCAAGTTCAGGTGGGGGCTACATGCAGTTTGTTATGCTGGGTGGCATGATCCTGATATTTTGGCTTTTTTTCATCAGGCCTCAACAAAAAAAGCAGAAAGAGCAACGCAAGTTTATCGATGAAATAAAGAAAGGTGACACTGTTGTAACCACCGGGGGAATCCACGGAAAGATTGCTGCAGTGGAAGACGACACGGTTGTTCTTGAGGTTGACAAGGGGCTGAAAATTAAATTCGAAAAGGCTGCTATTTCGCTGGATGCCAGCAAAAAATATGCGACGCCGACAGCAGCAGCCTCATAAGGAAACCTCAAATATTGCCTGCTAGAATGGCAAACAAAAAAATCTTTACATTTAAGATTGGAGAAAATTGGAAGGTAGTAGTATTGGCAGTTTTAGCCGCTACTACCTTTTGGTTTTTTAACTCCCTCAACAAAAACTACGAGGCCAGGCTCAGCTACCCCATTGCTTTTGATTTTCCACGTGACAGTGTCGTAATTGTTAAGCCGCTTCCCGATGAAGTGCGTATTGACGTGGCCAGTGGGGGCTGGAACCTCTTGCGCAAAACCTTTTGGTTCAACGTTGACCCGTTGATTATTCAACTCGACAACCCCACCGAAATAAAGTTTCTCACCAGAAACTCCCTCTACGACATCATAAAAGACCAGCTGACAGACATTGACCTGAACAGGGTGGTGACAGACACACTTTTTATTTCTGTCGAGCCCAAAATTCAGAAAATGGTAATGGCCGTGGTGGATAGCCTGACCATTCCCCTTGCAACAAACTACCGACTCACCAGCCCAATTACTTACGAACCAGACAGTGTGCTGATAGAAGGCCCATCAAGCCTTATGAACCGCTTTCCGTCCACATGGCTACTGGAGTTTGACCGCAGCGACATCGCTGGTGATTTTGAGCGGTCGCTGGCGGTGCCCCTGACTGACAATCGACTGATGAGTTCGACGCCCAAGTCAGTGACTGTTAAGTTCAGAGCCGAAGAATTCATAAGAGACTCCCTGCTGGTAGAAATTCAGCCGGTTAACTTCCCCAACAGGTACCGGGGCAAAGTGCCTTATCTGGCTGACACCAGCACGTACGTCTTTTACACCATCAAGGGCGATCTGGCCAGCCAGGTCAGCGATTCAGCATTTTCCATTGCTGCCGATTTCAAAATGTACAACAGCGAAGACTCTACCATCACCCCTGTTGTCTTGTTCAGGCCTTCGGAGGTGCTCGAGCTTCAACTGCTCCCTGAAAAACTTAAGGTCGGCCATGCCAACCAGTAAACCCATGCTTGTTGGCGTTACCGGCGGCATCGGCTCCGGCAAATCCACCGTGTGCAAAATATTTGAGGCGCTTGGTGTGCCGGTCTATAACTCCGACAACAGAGCCAAGTCGCTAATGGTAGAAGACAAAAGACTTGTTGAGGCAATAAAGGCGGCTTTCGGAGAAGAGGCCTATCCGGACAACCAAAACCTCAACAGAAGCTTTCTGGCAAAGGAAGTTTTCTCAAATCCTTCCAAATTACAAAAGCTCAATAGCCTGGTACATCCCGCTGTCGGGCGTGATTTTGCTTCCTGGGTAGCCGTTCAAAGTAGTCAGCCATACGTCATCAAAGAAGCGGCATTGTTGTTTGAAACCGGTTCAAACAACTCGCTGGACAGCATTGTGCTTGTCACAGCACCGGAAGAACTCAGAGTAAGTCGAGTACTGGCCCGTGATCCCCAGCGCAACGAAAAGCAGGTGAGGGACATCATCGGGAATCAGCTCAAAGACGAGGAGAAAAAAAAGCTGGCCGACTATATGCTCAACAATAACGAGCAGGAACTTTTGGTGCCTAAGGTAGTGGCACTACACCAAGCGCTACTGACTGCTGCCGCTAAAAAAGCTGCAAAGGAAGCTTGATCTGGTCTGCGTAGAATTTTATTCTGGTGCTTTTATCGTCAAAGGGTTCAATCTTGTCAATTCTGTCATACTTGTGGTTGTAGAAGACCTCAAAAAGCTGTGAACCCAGTTGATAGAGATTTACTTTATGTCCGTAGTACCTGATCGCAAACAGGAATTCTCCCTCAACATACAACTTGTTGATTTTTTGATTGAGTGACAATTGATCGAAGCTTTTCAAACCAGTTATTCGATTTACAGATGCCTGAATATCACAAAAAATCGGGTAAAGTGAAATGGACTTCGCCAAATAAAAAACACCGAAGCAATGCCCCGGTGCCTTTCTCTGAAACATACGTGCAATTATTAATTGATCATTATTTTTCTAACAAGCCTGCTTTTCCCCTGCAACACCTGAAGCAGATAAATGCCCGCTGGCTGGTCAGTGAGGTTAAACTCCTTCGAGTACCTGCCATCAAATGTTTTAATTTCCTCTTCATAAATCGTTTTCCCGCTTAGGTCAACAATAGACACCTGTAGCGGATCAGTTGATTTGAGTGACATATTTAGCGTGAACCTGCCATTATTCGGGTTGGGGTAATAGGCCAGGTCCAGCGGTTCAAGCTTTTCCATTTTTTTGGCCGGAAGCTGATCAAGCGAAGCTTCGTTGTCCTCTATTTTTGAGATGGTTATTTTCTTTCGCAGCACTATTGTCGACCCATGCTTGTCGCCGTCTTCACTATCCCATTCGAAGAAGTAACCATTGCTACCACCCATTTCGAACCGCTGTCCGAAAACTTCCCTCAGGGAGTCGATATCAAATGGGGTTAACTTCGTACTGAAGAGGCTATCCATCCCTCCAAACATCCAAACAGCATCATCAGAGTCTTCTGGTGCCCTAAAAACATATGATTGCGCTCCATCCGTCCCATTGAACTGAAATGTTCCCGAGCCATTGAAAAAGAAAGACTTTAGTGAGTCGGAGTCCGAGAGAATGTGTATTCGCTCTTTTACACCCGGAGACTGAGACTGATCCAGAATGATGGTATGTAAGCCTTCTTCTTTATCATTGTCGTAAAAGTGCACATCCAGCTTATTCTCATCCAGAAAAGCCTTGAGTTCGTCGTCGGCCAGCATCTCCTCTCTGGTCTTATATTCCTTCTTGAAAGTCTTGGTGCTTCCGTCTTCATCAGTCCGCAACTCCACATGGATACTTTTGTCTTTTGCCTGTTCAATAGTGGTTTGCTTTTGGGCCAAGGCTCCACCAGCCAACAATACGAAGACCGGGAGCAAAAGCCTTATTCTTTTTGTTACTGTCATAGTTTTCATAGTTCGTAGTGTTTAACCAAATGTACTCCGATGAGTAAAGCGGGGATGTTAAAGCATGGTTAATTGTTGTTAAAAAAGGTTAAAAGCGAACCAGTTAGGTATCTTGAGCGTAAATTTGGAGCATGAGTAAGAACACCCTTCGTTGGATCATAGCGCTAATGAGCGTAGCCCTTATTGGGCTGGTAGCCTTCCAGCTTTACTGGATTGATGCTGTGATAGAGGTGAATCAGGAGCGCTTCAGAAAGGACGTGCAAACCGCCCTGACCAACGCCGTGGACAAGCTGGAAAGACAAGAGGCCATGCTGGTGGCTTTCGACAATTTCAATTCCAATATCAAGTTCAGAAGTGTCACGCCCATGGCTCCGGGCAATGTCAGGTATATTGAGAGTACCTATAAAAAATGGGAGGTGAAGAGTGGAGAAGAACCGGTTGAAGCTTCTCAAAAGGCAAAAAAGCTCCCTTATAGTGTGCAGTATCAATTCGAATCAAATGAAGGTGATAATATCTATGTCGTTCAGGACACGTCTGTTCTTGTAGTGCCATCATCACCCGGCGACGGATTCAGCGGTTTCACATTTACTTCAGAAATCGGCGACTCTACGCATTTTGCCATTGGGCAGTACAAGAAAACCATACAAAAAGCAGCTCAAAAAACTGAAATGATCCAGGTGGCGCTGCACGAGCTGCTTTTTGAGAAACCCACCATCTCCAATAGGATCGACCCACATCAGCTTGATTCTCTGCTGGTTTCGGAGCTTGAAAATAAAGGTATTAACACCGAGTACGACTACAGC
Source organism: uncultured Imperialibacter sp. (assembly GCF_963974565.1). Classification (NCBI taxonomy): domain Bacteria; kingdom Pseudomonadati; phylum Bacteroidota; class Cytophagia; order Cytophagales; family Flammeovirgaceae; genus Imperialibacter; species uncultured Imperialibacter sp. The sequence continues at coordinate 155,682 of NZ_CAXBCJ010000005.1, forward strand.
ATTGTTGATGAGGAGTCAGGCAAGATTGTTTTGGCCTCTACCAACTATCAACCAAAAACAAGGCGGCACACGGAATTCAGGGCCAGCCTCTTCCCCAACGACTTGCTGGGTGAGGGCAGTACCCTTCTGATAAGCTTCCCCAATCAAAAATCGTTTTTACTTCAGAAGATTTGGACCAGCATGGCTTCCTCAGCGGTGCTTCTGGTCACCATCATTTTTTGCTTTGGCTATGCCGTGCAAACCATCATCAAGCAAAAGAAAATATCGGAGATAAAAAACGACTTCATTAACAACATGACCCACGAGTTCAAAACGCCTATCTCAACGGTCGCCCTGGCTTGCGAAGCCCTGCAGGATGAGCAGGTGGCCGTTCAGCCAACCTTTCAAAAACGTTACCTGAAAATTATTTCTGAAGAGAACAAACGCCTCGGCCTTCAGGTAGAAAAAGTGCTCCAAATGGCAGCACTCGACAGAAAAGATTTCAAGCTTAAACTCGAGAGCGTAGACATCAATGACCTTATCGAAAAGGCCATTGACAATGTGGCGCTTCAGGTGCAAAAAAGAAACGGAACAATCAACACCGAGATGAAAGCAAATCCGGCCAAAATACTCGTGGACCAAATGCACTTAACTAACATCATACATAACCTGCTCGACAACGCCAATAAGTATTCGCCCGAAGACCCCGAAATTCTGGTTAAAACTTCTAATAGCAAAAATGGGGTTGTCATCACGGTGGAAGACCATGGGCTGGGGATGAGCAAAGAGTCTGCTCAGAAGATATTTGACCGGTTCTACCGGGTGCCTACAGGCAACCTGCACGACGTTAAAGGTTTTGGGCTTGGCCTTGCTTACGTGAAAACTATGGTAGAAGCGCATGGAGGCACAATCGAAGTAAAAAGTGAGCTAAAAAAAGGAAGTACATTCGAAATACATCTACCCTATGGAAGTGAAGCCTAAATTATTAATCGTTGAAGATGATCCGAATTTGGGCCAGATCCTAAGAGAATATCTGGAGGTAAAGGGCTACGAACCAACACTCTGCACCGATGGGGAGGCCGGGTTTACCACCTTTACCCGCAATAGCTTCGATATGTGCATTCTCGATGTGATGATGCCTAAGAAGGACGGGTTTACCCTTGCCAGAGAAATACGAGAGAAAAGCAAAACCATTCCCATTATCTTTTTAACGGCCAAATCGATGAAAGATGATACCATCGAAGGCCTGAAGATTGGTGCAGACGATTATTTAACAAAGCCGTTTTCAATGGAAGAGCTACTTCTTCGAATGAAGGCGATCTTTAGAAGGACTCATGTGCATGGTAATGGTGAGGAAACGAACCTTCAGTTCGAAATTGGCAGCTTATATTTTGACGCCCACCTTAATTTGCTGAAAAGCCCCAGGCAAGAAATCAAGCTTACTTCAAAGGAAAATGCCCTTCTTCTTCTCTTCTGCCAAAACCTCAACAAAACGGTTGACAGGGCAGAGGCGCTCATGAAAATATGGCACGACGACAGCTATTTTAACGCCAGAAGTATGGATGTATACATTGCGAAGCTTCGCAAATACCTGAAAGAAGACGAACGCCTCAAAATTCTTACCGTGCATGGCCAGGGCTTCAAGCTTGTGGAGCTCAAATAGATTTTGTATTTTCTGTTCAGTTTGTATTGCGGCCCCGCTAAACAAACATTTCTGGTAGCTTTAATCCCTGACCGAATTCTGGAAAATATAATTAAAGGCGAGGGTCTCTACCACTAAAGTTTACTATTTTCACGGGCTCAACAATTTATATATATGATACAACTTGTACCATCCATAACAGTGATGAAGGGAAAGTCAGTGCGCCTTACTAAAGGAGACTTTTCCAGTGAGACCATTTATGATGAGCCTCCTTTGGATGTTGCAATGCAGTTTGAACAACATGGCATCGAAAGGGTGTACCTGGTTGACCTTGAGGGGTCAAAAAAAGGCAGCCCCGTCAACTACCATGTACTGGAAGCCATGGCCGGCCACACCAATCTTAAAATTAACTACGCTGGTGGCGTTCACACTGACGGTGATATTTTAAAGCTAATTGAATTCGGTGCAGACAGCATTACTTCCGCCACTATGGCCGTTTACAAGCCAGAGCTTTTCACCTCATGGCTGATGTCCTATGGCAGAAATAAGATTGCGCTTGGGGCCGACTCGCTCAATGGGCAGATTCGGGTAGGCGGCTGGCTGAAAGATACCAGCATAGACCTGTTTGAGCATATTGACTTCTTTTATCAAAACGGCCTCAAATACCTTAAAACTACCGACATTTCAAGAGATGGGGTACTTGAAGGCCCGTCTTTCGACCTGTTTGAGCAACTGGTAGCCCGCTTCCCCAACCTCCACATATTTGCCAGCGGCGGCGTTCGCAATGTTGATGACATCAAGCGCCTGGCCGACATCGGTGTTTATGGTGTCATATTCGGGAAAGCCTACTATGAAGGCAAAATCACACTAAAAGACATTGAAAGCCTGGTGGTAAAGAGTGTCTGAAAACTACCAGGCTTTACCATTCAAAGAATAGTGAATTTGTTTTTTGCAACGTTGTTGCATTTAGTATTCCCTCGCCCTACTTTTGTTCTTTACAGAGTTTGATTCAACTGGCTTGAGCAAGAAAATCGTAGCGTTTACATGTGTGTTGGTTATGGCAAAGGCGAGCGTCGTTTTCGCTCAAAGCCAGCCCTGTAACCTAACTTTGCAGGGCACCGTCCTCGACATGACAACCAAAGAGGCGCTACCCATAGCTGCTATTTGGTTAGTAGGTCCCGAAAAAGGAACTACCACCGACGAAAAGGGAAGGTTTAATATAAAAGGGCTATGCGCAGGCACCTTCACCGCTGACATTCATTACCTGGGCTATAAAGAAAAACACATGACCGTCACTCTTCCGCTACAGAACGAACTTTTCGTTTTGATGGAGGAAGATGACATGTTGATAGACGAGGTAACCGTGCAGGGTGAAGCTATTTCGCCTGACAAAACACAGTCAGAAGTAACGCTATCCGAAACCCAGTTGGCCAGAGCCAGCGGAAAATCATTGGGAGAAAGCTTGCAGGAGCTCCCCGGAGTCTCAAGTCTCAAAACAGGCCCAACCATTTCCAAGCCAATCATTAATGGGCTCCACAGCAACAGAATCCTCATCCTCAACAATGGCCTTCGGCAGGAAGGTCAACAATGGGGAACTGAGCACGCTCCTGAAATAGACCCAATGATGGCCACACAAATTTCGGTGGTAAAGGGCGCCGCCGCTGTTCGTTACGGGCCGGAAGCTATTGGCGGCATTGTGGTGGTGGAACCACCGGCTTTGCCCTATGAGCATAAGCACCTCCACGGTAACCTCAGGCTGATGGCTGCCGACAATGGGAGAATGGGGTCGGCGTCGACAACCTTTCAGGGGGGGCTGGGCAAAGCTGAATCGGTGGCATGGAGGCTACAGGCGACGGGGCGTCGTGCCGGCGACTTCAAAGCACCCGACTACATGCTCACCAATACTGGTTTAAAAGAGGCGGATTTTTCAGGAGCCATTGGATACAAAAAGAACGACTGGTTGGCGGAGGCCTATTACAGCAAGTTTACCACTGAGCTTGGTATTTTACGAAGCGCTCACATTGGCAACCTAACCGATCTTCAGGCGGCCTTTGAAAGCGATAGACCGCTCATTGTAGAAGACTTTTCCTACAAAATCGACAACCCAAGGCAGGAGATAAGTCACGATTTGGCAAAGGCAACTCTTGGAAAGAAAGGTCGTCTGGGTGATATCAAACTTGTGTACGGCTACCAAAGAAATATTCGTAAGGAGTTTGACATCAGGCGTGGAGGAAGGGGAGAAACGCCCGCTTTGCACATGGACCTGCTTACCCACTCAACCGACCTTATTTGGGAACAACGTACGTGGCAAAAGCTTAGAGGGCAAATCGGCGGAAGCTTTATATACCAGGAAAACAGGAACGTGCCTGGCACGGGAATCAAGCCGTTGATCCCCAACTACAACAGTGCCACGTCAGGGATGTTTGTCATCGAAAGGTGGATGGACGATCGCTGGGAGATAGAGGCCGGGCTAAGGTTTGACAATAGAGCTTTTCAGGTATTTACTTTTGACGAGAACAACGAAGTAATAAGACCTAAATACAATTTCAATAACTTCTCAGGATCAGTAGGCTTAGTGCTAAAGCCAGCAGATGGATGGAAGGTTACCTCCAACCTTGGCACAGCCTGGCGGCCACCGAATGTGAGTGAACTCTACAGCCAGGGACTTCACCATGGAGCAGCCACCATAGAGGAAGGCAATACAGAACTTGACACTGAGCAGGCACTGAAGTGGGTCAACCAGCTGCTGATTCGCAAAGGCATTTGGTCAGCCGAGGTGGCGATGTATGCACAAAAGATTGACAATTACATCTATCTACAGCCACAGCCGGAACCACGGCTGACTATCCGGGGAGCTTTTCCCGTATACTCTTACGTGCAAACGGACGCCTTTATGGCAGGGACAGACATTTCTGTGTCGGCTCAATTGAGCAAGCAATGGCAATACAACCTCAAGGGTTCCATTATCCGTGCTAAAGACGTTTTGAAAGATGATTATCTCATCTTTATGCCCGGAGACCGTATCCAAAACAGTGTCACCTGGAGCTATCCATTCCAGTCTAAGAAGACATTTTTTGTTTCAGCCTCGCATAGCCTTGTGCGCAGACAAAACCGCTATCCAGTCGGGGTCGATTATGTAGATCCGCCAAAAGGATATCAGCTGCTTGGCCTCAACGTGGGCTACGGATCCCAGCTTTTTGGCAATGACTACGAAATTTACCTTGAGGGCACTAACCTCCTCAATACTTCGTACAGAGAATACCTAAACCGGTTCAGGTACTATGCCGACGAACTGGGAAGAACAGTCACTATCAGGTTTAACTATAAATTTTAATTTAACAACGATGAAAACACTATTTGCTTCGAGCTTTCTTTTTGCAACACTGTTGCTTTTAGGTTCTTGTAACGATGACGCTGATCCGGTTATTGAGAATGAAGAAGAGCTTATCACCACTGTTAAGCTCACATTTACGGAGGGTTCTAACTCTTTCGTGGCGGAATGGAAAGATGCCGATGGAGACGGAGCCAACCTGCCAACAGTGGACGACATCTCGCTGGAGGCTGGGAAAACTTATGCTGTGTCCGTAGAATTACTCAATGAATCAACCACACCCGCTGACGACATTTCAGCTGAGGTGAGTGAGGAAGGAACCGAGCATCAGTTCTTTTTTATCACGGGCGATGGCCTTGAGTTGACAACAACATACGACGATCAGGATGCTGACGGATATCCGATTGGTTTGCAGAATACTTTTGTTGCGGGAGTGGCCGGTTCAGGGACGCTGACTGTGATTTTGAGACACGAACCCAATAAAACTGCGGCGGGTGTAAGGGATGGCGATGCTACCAATGCGGCAGGCGAAACGGACGTTGAAACAGCACCTCCTTTCAATGTCACTATCCAATAAGGCGGTTCCTGGAATAAAAAAAGGGCTGAAAAGCCCTTTATATTTTTAGTCTGTAGTTCTCGATTCCTGAGAAAACTCTTCTTCCGATTCTGAGTACTTAAACTTGTACACCAGATAGAATATGAAGTTATAAGAAAGCACCGAAGACGAATCAGCTTTGTTGCTCAAACCTGGCACAATTTCACGACTCTTCTGACTTGAAGCAGTATAATTAACAGCCTTTGGCTTTTCCTTCACCACAGCAGCCTCTGCTGCTTTCTTGTCCTTATCTTCCTGATCGCACTGCTCCTTATTGTCTTTTGACTTGTCTTCGCTCCCATCTTCTACAGATGCTGACGCCAAAGAAGGAAGCAGGCAGATACAGCCCGCAAGTAGTAGTGATCTGAAAATATTCTTGGTATAAATCATATGTGCTTTAGACCTGAAAGGGAAACCAAGATACTAAAATTTTGTTTAAGATTCCTAATGCGTGCATCTAACATTTACCTTTCATCCCTTAATATTAGATTTAACATATTTTTTTTGACTTTCGTATAATTTACTAAACCATGATTGACTGGAGTGACTTTAAAAAGGTAGACATAAGAGTCGGAACCATTGTGGAAGTGTTGCCATTTCCAAAGGCACGAAAACCTGCCTATATTCTTAAAATCGACCTTGGCGCAGAGCTAGGTGTGAAACAATCCAGCGCTCAAATCACAGCGCTCTATACTCCGGAAGATTTGGTTGGGAAACAAATTGTGTGTGTTACCAACTTCCCTCCCAAGCAAATAGCGAATTTTATGTCAGAAGTACTTGTTACCGGGTTTGCTAACGAATCAGGTGATATTGTACTTTGCACTCCCGAACTAAAAGTGCCCAATGGCGCAATGCTGCATTAATGAGTCAATACGAAATTCGCCCGCTCCAGCACAATGACCTGAGACAAATGCACAGGTCGTTTTTGGAAGCGTTCTCTGAATATCCCGTGCCTATGCAGCTTAGCTATTCTCTTTTCAAAAAGAGGATGCTTGGCAAGCTGAATATCAGATTTGACCTTTCGTTTGGGGCGTTTTCAGGTCAGAAGCTGGTCGGCTTTATATTTCACAGCCTGAACGAATACAAAGACATTACCAGTATTTACAATGGCGGAACAGGGGTGATTCCCGGGCACAGAGGCAACCGCCTGACCCGACAATTGTATCTGGCGTTTCGGGAGAAAGCTGCCACGCAGGCAAAAAGATGTGTGCTCGAGGTAATTACTGTCAATGAAGTCGCCATCAATGTTTATGAAGAGATTGGTTTTCGGAAAGTGGGCTTCTACAATTGCTATAAGCTTAACAAGGTTCTTGAGCCTTCTAATCTAAACCAAGACGAATTTCTGATTGCCTGTGGCTCCCTCAGCAGGAAAGATTTGTACCAGCAACTGGACAGCGTGGAAACTTCGTTTTCTGACACGTTTGATCAATTGGAATACAATGCAGCCTCAGAAACCTTCGTGGAGTGCCTTAGAGCCGGCAGGGTGGTTGGTTACATTATTTTTCAGGCTCAATCCGGAAGGATAACACGCATGGCTGTTGATGCCAGCTTAAGAAGAAAGGGCATTGGCACACGACTAGTTTATGAAGCATATATTCAAAGTGGAAAGAAAAACCTGACTGCCATTAACATCCCTGAAGCTGCAAAAGACATTGCAGGTTTTTTGCTGAACGTGGGATTCGAAAACCAGGTAGATCAATGGGAAATGGAGTTGACGCTATGAGGAGAAACATACTATTTTCCGACCTGCCAAAGCTTTGTAAAGGCAAAATCAGTGGTGTTGATACTCCCTCAGCAATCCTGTCGCTGTCACTCGATTCACGCAAAGTATTCTCTGGTGAGGGGGCTGTTTATTTTGCTATTAAAGGGCCAAACCACGACGGCCACTCTTTTCTCTGGGAGGCATATCAAAAAGGCTGGAGACTGTTTGTGGTGGAGTCTTTGCCAAAGGATATTGAGCGTTTTGAAAACGCCTCTTTCTTTCTCACAAGCGACTCCCTGCAAACATTGCAGGAGCTGGCAGCTGCCCACAGAAGGCGGTTCAGCCTGCCTGTAGTAGCTATCACCGGAAGCAATGGAAAAACCATTGTGAAAGAATACCTGTATCAGCTACTGGCCAGCAGTATTTCCGTTGTCAAAAGCCCAAAAAGCTGGAATTCGCAAGTTGGAGTGCCGTTGTCGGTATGGCCGCTGGCCGAGCACCACGAAGCCGGAATTTTCGAGGCAGGTATTTCACAACCAGGCGAAATGGCTCGCCTTAAAAACATTATCCAGCCCACCATCGGCATCATCAGCAATATTGGGCCCGCTCACGACGCACTTTTCACATCCCGGGAGCAAAAGCTTGCTGAAAAAATGAAGCTCTTTGAGGGCTGCAAAAAGCTAATTTACTGCACAGATCATTTCGCTATAGACAGGTTCCTGTCAGGCAATGTATTGCCGGGAGTAGCCGGAATAGGCTGGGGGCAGGGAAAGGGCGCAAAATATACCGTTAGTACAGTTGGAAGCAAACTGAAGCTAGCATGGGAAATGGGCAAGGTTGAGATTGACCTGCCTTTTACAGATGACAAATCGGTTGAAAACCTTTGCCATGCCGTGGTAGCTGCACTCGAAATGGGTATCAATCAGAGCATCCTGGCCCGGCAGGTATCAGTGTTGTCTGCCATCCCGATGCGGCTGTCACTGAAAGAGGGAGTTTTTGGCAGTAGGCTGGTCGATGACTCGTACAACAACGATTTTCAAGGACTGGAAGCAGCACTTGACCTGGCTATCACCCATAGCCACGGCAAGCCAATCTCTGTTGTTCTTTCTGACATACTCCAGGCTGGTGAAAATGAAAAGGAGCTGTACCAGCATGTGAACGACATGCTGGTGAGCAAGGGTGTCTCAAAATTAGTGGCCATTGGCCCGACTATCTCCGCCAATAGGGATGCTTTTAGGATGGCCTGTGAGCCTTATGTATCCACGGAAGCATTTCTGGAGCAGATAAAAGAAAAACAATTCGCTGGGCAAACAGTACTGATTAAAGGAGCACGCAGTTTCCGGTTTGAAGAGATTGTGAAGAGGCTACAAGCCAAAGTGCATAGAACTGTGCTGGAGGTAAATCTGGAAGCGCTGCAGCACAATTTTCAGTTTTACAAAAGCATTCTTGAGCCAGGAGTGAAAACCATGGTGATGCTGAAAGCATTCGCCTACGGAAGCGGAAGCGGTGAAATAGGGCGAACACTTCAATACCTGAAGGCCGACTATGTGGCTGTCGCTTACCCCGACGAAGGTGTTTTACTACGTGAACAGGGAGTTCATCTCCCGGTGATGGTAATGAATGCACCTGAAGAAAGCTTTGATAAACTGCCAGCATATTCCCTGGAACCAGAAATTTTCTCGCTCTCGCAGTTGCAAAACTATGGCGAGTGGTCACAGGGCAAGAGTGAAGCTCCCCCTATTCATATTAAAGTGGATACTGGCATGCACAGGCTCGGCTTCGCTACCAGTGAAATAGAGACTGTTGTGAAGCTGCTCGATCGATATCCAAACATCAAAGTAGCCTCTGTTTTTTCTCACCTGGCTGGCTCCGAAAACAACGCCTTTGACGACTTCACTCATGTTCAGGCCAGGACCTTTCTTGATTGCTACGAACAGTTGTCCCAGCACCTTGGCTACAAACCCATCCGCCATCTGGTGAACACAGCAGGTATCAGCCGATTCAAATCGTATCAGTTTGATATGGTAAGAGTAGGCATTGGCCTGCATGGCATCGAGTCTACGGAAGAGGAGCAAGGGCAACTCACCGTAGTGGCAAGGCTAAAAACTGTGGTGTCTCAAGTCCGGCGGCTGGCAGCCGGACAAACTGTTGGCTACAGCCGGGCTGGCAAAACCAATAACGACACCGATGTGGCTACCATTGCTATCGGCTACGCTGATGGCTACCCCAGATCGCTGGGAAATGGCAAAGGGAAGGTGCTGATTAACGAGCAACTGCTGCCTACCATTGGCAGCGTTTGCATGGACATGACAATGGTGGACGTAACGGGTGTTGATGTACGGGAGGGTGACGAGGTAATAGTGTTTGGTGAGCATCCATCGGCAAAAGAAGTGGCAGAATGGGCAGACACGATTCCCTATGAAATCCTCACTTCTGTGTCTGAGCGAGTAAAGAGAGAGTATCTGAGCTTTTAAGGCCTAGCCACACCCAAGGTTTTTCTTAAAATCCCTTTCTGGAATGCCGCCAAACTTACTCTCTTCCTCAGTCTCCTGATTTTTATCAGGCCTGACAGAAGTCAGCTTTTTTGGCCTTTCGTTTTCCTTATTTCGGCCTTCGGATTTCTCTTTTCTTTGTTTTTTCATGTGAATTTGAATGAATGACAAGAATCAGGTTTGAAAACCGAAACAAATTTAGCAATTTTGAACTAATCTAAATAAGAATAGAGGATGAGAACAGTAGCTGATATGCGTCCGGGAGAAAGGGGAACTGTTACAGGATTTTCTGATCAGGAGCTTTCCATAAAGTTATTAGAAATGGGTGTTTTGCCTGGTACGGAAGTTATTATGAAGATTATTGCCCCCTTTGGTGATCCGGTTTGCATAGAAGTTTCTGGCTATAACCTATCCATGAGAAAGAACGAGGCATCGACTATTTCACTCCTCTAAAGAATGCCTGATTCACATAAAGTTAAAGTTGCGCTCGTAGGAAACCCTAATGCGGGCAAATCATCGCTTTTTAACTACCTCACTGGTCTCAATCAAAAAATTGGCAATTTCCCCGGAGTAACGGTTGACAAAAGGGTAGGCAAGGCACAGCTGCCCAATGGTCAGGCGATAGAGGTGCTTGATTTACCAGGTACTTATAGCATTTATCCCCGTTCGATGGATGAGCAGGTGGTGGTGGACACGCTGCTCAACGAAAATTCAGCCGACTACCCTGATGTCGTCATAGTCATTGTCGATGCCTCCAACCTTAAAAGAAACCTTTTACTTTTTACTGAAGTTCACGACCTCGGCATTCCGGTCATTCTCGCCCTCAACATGATGGACGTGGCCAGCCAGAAAGGGCTGGACATTAACGCCACCGCTCTGAGCAGGGTGCTCGAGGTTCCGGTTGTTTCAATCAACGCCAGAACGGGCGCCGGGCTCGACAGACTAAAAAATGCACTAACTATTCCTCTAGGCCCGGTTACCCCGCCCCTTTACGACGTGCTGGCGTTAGCTCCCGAGGCAATAGAGGAAACCAAAGAACAACTGGAGCTGGATCACAACTACAAGGCATACCAATACCTGATCAACTCCCCCACTTTGCCCAGCCTCAACGGTGACGGCGAATCGATTGCCAAGCACATTATTCAGAAGCACGACCTTGAGGTGAGGGTTATTCAGGCTCATGAAACGCTTGAGCGCTACTCAATGATTGATGGTATTCTTGCCAAGGTGCTCAGCAGAAAGCCTACTCAGCAGCAACGCCAGTTTTCAAACAAGCTCGACAGAGTTTTGACACACAAGGTATGGGGCTACCTGATCTTCTTTCTGGTGCTTTTCCTGATGTTTCAGTCAATTTTTGCGTGGGCGGAACCGATGATGGATTTTATTGACTTGACTTTTTCTGCGCTGTCAGATTTTGTAGGGTCTGTTCTGCCTGACGGCATTCTCAATCGACTAATCACTGAAGGCATCTTACCCGGCATTGGCGGCATAGTTGTCTTTATTCCCCAAATTGCCTTCCTGTTTGCCTTCATCGCCATCCTTGAAGAATCAGGCTATATGGCAAGGGCTGTTTTTCTCATGGACAAGATCATGAGAAAGTTTGGCCTGAATGGAAAAAGTGTAGTTCCCTTGATTTCAGGAGTTGCCTGTGCTATTCCAGCAGTGATGGCCACCCGAAACATCGATAACTGGAAAGACAGGATCGTGACCATCATGGTAACGCCCCTGATGAGCTGTTCGGCAAGGCTGCCGGTTTACACCATATTGATTGCCCTTGTAGTGCCTTCTACCTCAGTTCTCGGGTTCTTCAGTCTGCAGGGAGTGGCCCTGATGGGGATGTACCTGCTAGGTTTTATTGCCGCTTTGCTCTCCGCCTATGTAATGAAGCTCATTATGAAAATGAAAGAACGCAGCTTCTTTCTCATGGAGCTTCCGATTTACAGAATGCCGAGATGGAAAAATGTGGGTATCACCATCGTTGAAAAAGTAAAGACCTTTGTCTTCGAGGCGGGGAAGGTGATTTTGGCGATTTCTATAGTATTATGGGTGCTTGCCTCCTACGGACCAGGCGACGCTCTCACAAAGGCCGAAGAGACCGTACAAAAAGAGAGCGCTCATCTGAATCTTTCGGAAGAGGAAATGGATGACAGGGTTGCTTCCTATAAGCTTGAGCACAGTTATGCTGGTTACCTGGGCAAGGTTACAGAGCCGGTTATTGCTCCCCTGGGCTATGATTGGAAAATTGGTATTGCCCTTATCACCTCGTTTGCTGCCAGGGAAGTATTCGTAGGAACAATTGCCACCATATATAGCGTGGGCTCGGCAGGAGAAGACAATACAACCATCAGACAAAGACTGGAAAAAGAAAAAAATCCGAAGACCGGCGGCCCCATGTTTACCACGGCTGTTGCCTTCTCTCTGCTGGTCTTTTATGCATTCGCCATGCAGTGCATGAGCACGATCGCCATCGTTTATCGGGAGACCAAAGGCTGGAAATGGCCTGCCATCCAATTATTTTATATGTCTGCGTTGGCCTATTTGTCCGCATTGGCCGTATACAATTTGTTATCATAGGAACAAATCGTAGAAATGGACGAAAAAGAAGCGTTTTTCAAAGCTCGTATTACCAAATTTGAACGTCAGACATCAGAAGTTGCCGGTAAGCTCAGGGAGTGGTCTACCTATAGAATAGGCATTTTCGTGGTATCCATCATTGCGTTAGTCTATTTCGCCAATGAGAGAATGGCGGGGCCGGTTTTCTTTGTTCTCGTGGGCTTCTTTTTGATTTTTGGCTCCCTTGTAAATGTGTACAACAAAACGAAAAAGAAGCTCTCGTTTCTTAAGTCGATGCTGGCGGTCAATCAAGATGAAGTCAGAAGGCAGCAGCTCGACATCAAGCACCTTTCGGATGGCAAAGAATTCCTCAGCGAAAATCACCCTTACGTAGCCGATCTAGATATTTTCGGGCGGCATTCCATTTTTCAGCTTGTCAACCGTGGATCGACGCCGCCGGGGACGGCCACCCTTGCTTCGTGGCTAAGCTTTCCCGCAAAAGCCAATGTTGTTAGCCCAAGGCAGCAGGCTGTTCGTGAGCTTGAAAGTCAAATCGAATGGAGGCAGTCGTTTGAGGCCTTTGGGAGGATGAATCTACCGGATAAGTCAAAGCCCGTAGTGCCCTTAGAGCAGCTTTTGTCAAAACCAGCCCCCATCTCTCAAGGCTTTAAAATTTGGGCAGCCGCTTCTATGGCTGTTTCGCTGGTCATTTACGGATTGGCGATCTTGTCAGTGGTGGTTTGGCAGTGGGTGTTTCTCGCAGCAATCCTCAATAGCTTTTTTCTCGTTGCATTGATGAAGTCAATGAACGAAGAGTATCAAAAAATGCAGGGCCTGTCAAAACAGTTATCCGTCTATGTAGATTTGTTCAACTGTATTGAAACGGGCAAGTTTGAAAACAGCTTGCTTCGTGACCATCAATCCATTTTATTAAACCCCGGGCCCTCGGCGTCCGTCGCCTTCAAAAAACTGCACGACGTGGTAAATCGGTTCGACAGCCGGATCAACATGCTCTATCAAATTCTCAACTCATTTCTTCTTCTCGACTTTTGGCTTATTACACTGGCGCAGAAATGGTTTGACGAAAACATTGATCACGTGGGCGGTTGGATGGAAGCTCTGGGTGAAATGGAAGCCATTAGTAGCCTGGCAGGGTTTGCCTTTGCCAACCCGGCCTATGTCTACCCTGAAACATCTGGTTGGGATTTTGACCTAAAAGCCAGTCAGCTGGGCCACCCTTTGATTCCAGCTAAGAAGCGAGTTGTAAATGATTTTGTGCTTGATGGCAAGGGATTAATATTGATAACAGGATCCAATATGTCAGGAAAAAGCACTTTCCTGCGAACAGTGGGGGTAAATTCGGTACTGGCATTGGCAGGAGCCCCGGTTTGCGCCAACAGCATGACTATCTCCTATATGGAGCTCTTCACCAGCATGCGCACCCACGATGACCTATCGGAAAGCGTATCGTCTTTTTATGCAGAGCTAAAACGGCTCAGGCAGCTCTTAGATCTATTGGAAACGGGAGCTCCGGTTCTCTACATGCTCGACGAGGTATTGAAAGGCACCAACTCAGAGGACAGGCATATTGGCACAAAGGCCCTTGTGAGGCAGCTTCTTAGAGAAAAGGCGGCAGGCTTTATTTCTACACACGACCTCTCCTTAAGCGAGCTGGGCAATACTGACCCTCTTGTAACCAACTTCAGCTTTAACAGCCTTGTGAAGGGCGATGAGCTGCTGTTCGACTACAAGCTGACCGAGGGGCCCTGCAAAAGCTTCAACGCCTCACAACTGATGAAGAACATAGGAATAGAAATAATTCCCTAATTTCGCTGCATCAAACCATGGCAACAGTAAACAGAAAAATTGGCATTCTAGGTGGTGGCCAGCTTGGGCGCATGCTCATACAGTCCGGCATCGATTTTAACATCCCTTTCAAAGTAATCGATCCTGACCCTTCAGCTCCCTGCAAAGACCTCGTAGACGGATTTGTTAACGGCAATCTCAAAGACTTCGACACGATCTATCAGTTTGGTAAAGACTGTGATGTTGTTACCATAGAGATTGAACATGTAAACACCCAAGCGCTCAGAAAATTGGAAGAAGAGGGAAAAAAGGTTTTTCCTCAGCCCCATATTATTGAGTTGATACAGGACAAGCGACTTCAAAAGCAGTTTTATAAAAAGGAGGGAATTCCCACGGCAGAATTTGTGCTGACTGAAAATGCGGCCGATGTAGCCGCCCAAGCCGACTTTCTGCCAGCAGTAAACAAACTCGGAAGAGAAGGCTATGATGGCCGTGGTGTTCAGGTAATCAGGTCCGAAAAAGACTTGACAAAAGCATTTGACCAACCTGGGCTTTTGGAAAAACTGATAGATTTTGAGAAAGAGCTTTCCGTAATTGTCGCCCGAAATGAGCAGGGCGAGATCAAAACCTTTCCTGTAGTGGAATTGGTTTATCATCCAGAGGCGAATCTCGTTGAGTTTTTGTTCTCGCCAGCCCAGATCTCAATCGAAGTGGAACAGAAGGCCAGAGCTCTCGCTGAAAAAGTAATTACCAAACTTGGCATGGTGGGGTTGCTGGCTGTGGAGATGTTTCTCACCAGGGATCACGAAATTCTCGTTAATGAAGTTGCCCCCCGGCCTCACAACAGCGGACACCAGACGATAGAGGCGAATATTACCTCGCAATATGAGCAGCACTTGAGAGCCATCTTAGGGTGGCCCCTGGGAAGCACCAGGGCCCATACTCCGGCTGCTATGGTCAACTTGCTCGGAGAGGAAGGTTTTCAGGGAGAAGCTGTTTACGAAGGACTGGAAGAGGTGCTGCAAAAAGAAGGGGTACATCCTCACCTTTATGGCAAAAGGCTAACAAAGCCTTTTAGAAAAATGGGGCACGTGACGATAGTCAACGAAAGCGCTGAAGACCTGAAAACCCTGGCTTATTGGGTAAAAGATAAACTGAAAATAAAGGCATAAAATGGCTGAAGATAAAAAACCAATTGTAGGTGTGATCATGGGTAGCCAGTCGGACCTCACTGTGATGCAGGAGGCAGCAGAAATACTGGAAGAGCTTGGCGTTCCATGCGAAGTAACCATTGTCTCAGCACACCGCACCCCACACAGAATGATTTCCTACGCTGAAGAAGCCCGCAAGCGAGGCCTGAAAGTAATTATAGCCGGTGCAGGCGGCGCAGCGCACCTCCCAGGCATGGTCGCTTCCATCACCACCTTACCTGTGATTGGGGTGCCGGTCAAATCCAGGAATTCTATTGACGGCTGGGACTCTATCCTTTCTATTCTACAAATGCCTGGCGGTATTCCGGTAGCAACAGTAGCACTGGACGGAGCCAAAAATGCTGGCATACTTGCAGCTGAGATTGTTTCTACGTTTGATGACAAGATTGCCAACGCCTTGCAGGCCTACAAAGACAAACTAAAATCTACAGTCGAGGACAGTGCCACCAAGCTCGAAAGTCAGGGGTGGAAGTCCGCACAAATAGGTTTCAAAAAATAGCTCAGCTACAACTGCTAGTTGTTTACCAATTCAGGTTTCTTCGGGAAGATAAGTGAGAGTATGATAGATCCTATCAACACTACCAAAATCATACTGAATGACCATATCACGGGGACGTGAATACTGAAAATGTCCACCAGCATCTTCGCTCCAATGAATATGAGGATGATCGCCAGGCCTTTTTGAAGCAGATAAAACTTATCAAGCACGTTAGACAGCAGGAAGAACATCGCCCTTAGGCCCATCACGGCAAAGATATTGGATGTGTAGATGATGAACGGGTTCTGAGTAATCGCAAACGCAGCGGGAATGGAATCTACGGCAAAAATGAGGTCGGTAGATTCAATAAGAATAATAACCAGAAAAAGTGGCGTAAATATAAGCTTACCTTGTTTGAAGATGACAAACCTGCCGCCCATGTCTCCTTTTGAGATGGGAAAGAACTTTCTGGCAAGTTGAATGAGGGGATTCTTCTCTGGCTCAATTTCCATGTCCTCATCATCCTTGAATATTTTAAGCCCTGAATAGACAAGAAACACGCCGAAGACGTACAGAATCCAATGTGCTTTGCTGATCAAAAGCGCTCCGACGAAAATGAATATTGCCCGGAAAATGATGGCGCCCAATATCCCCCAAAAAAGAATGCCATGATAGTATTCATCCTTCACTTTGAAGTAGCGAAGGATAAGAAGAATAACAAATATATTATCAATACTTAGTGCTTTCTCTGTGAGATATGCCGAGTAAAATTCAAGCATACTTTCATAGGGCGTAACGCCAGGCACGGGATTTTCATAGTAGAAATAAATAACGCCACCGAAAATAATAGAAACAACAACCCAAAACAGCGACTGCTGAAGCGCATCCTTTTGGCTAATCTTTCCTGGTTTCTTGTGAAAGACGCCTAGATCAAGAATTAAAAAGATAGTGATTACAATACCGAAAATGCCGTACAAGAGGTTTTCACTGTTGGCTAGCAGTTGATCAAGCATAAACAAAAGGCGTTAGGACACAGGTCAAAAAAGGCATTGTAAAGAAAATAATAGCTGCGGTTTTTTTCAAACGACCGGCAAATAAAACAAGAATTAGGCAATATAAAAAACCACGCCGATAGTCAAAAGAGTGGATTATATTAGAAATGTACAATTTAAAAGTTTCTCAAAATACGTATGAATATCATTAGGATAGCTGACCTTGTCGGAAATCCTATTTGAGGTGAACTAAATTGTTTGAATTAATTCATTTCATTTGATAATACTAGGGTTTTTTTGTAAAATCATTGTATAAAAGAGCTGTATGCTAGGTGGTTATACTTTAGACCTTATCCTTGTTGGGATTGCTTATCTGATACTTGTGTATCTGATGGTCACTCTTATGAAGAAGAGAAATAAAGATGTCGGCGGGCATGACGATGACGACGACGGAGGTATTACAGTGAAAGGGCCACCGGAAATTGATCTTCCCCCGGGCGTTTGCCTGCCAGACGGCAATCCAAGGCTGGTGTTTATTGACGAAGAAGAGCGGGAGGAAATGCCAGTTTGAGTTATTGTTGGCAGTCTTTGCAATAGCCAGTCACCAGCATGCTTACATCCATCAAGACATACCCGGCCGGTAGTTTTATTCCAGGAATGTCTGATTCGTCGAGGCAAGTTGTGAGCCCACACCTGATGCATTTAAAGTGAACATGCTCGTGCTTATGTAAGTCCTCGGAGCAGTCGGCATTGCACAAAGCATATTTCTGAGCTCCGTTATCATCAAGAACTTTATGAATCAAACCTTTATCTACAAAGGTCTTTAGCGTTCGGTACACAGTCACCCTGTCGTAATGTTCGCTTACCCTGTCCTCAATATCGGCATGCGACAAGGCAAAATCGTGCTCATAGAATATAGCCAGTATATCCGCCCTGCATTGCGTGTTTCGCAGTCGGTGTCCTTTGAGTGTTTCTTTTAAAATTAATTCTGACATTCCTGTATGCTACCGGGTGTTTGGTTGTACAGTAATTTTTGAACAATATACAAAGCTCCTGATTAGACTGAAAGTGATTAGGACACTTCGAGTTGAAGCTTCACCAGTTGACTGTATTTCCCCTCCTCATCGTTCGTCAACTCGTCATGAGTCCCTTGCTCAGTAATTTGCCCGTCACCTATCACGTAAATTCGATCCACCTTTCTAATCGTAGCCAATCGGTGGGCAATGATGACCGTTGTGCGATCCTTCATGAGTTTCTCCAGGGCATCCTGCACCAGTCGCTCCGACTCGGCATCCAGCGAGCTGGTGGCTTCGTCAAGTATTAAAATCGAAGGGTTTTTCAAAATAGCCCTGGCGATGGCAATCCTCTGCCGCTGCCCTCCGCTAAGCTTTATGCCCCGTTCGCCCACAATGGTATCAAACTGCTCGGGAAAGCTTAGGATAAAGTCCAGGGCGTTAGCCTGCCGGGCAGCTTCCACTACTTCGTCTTCTGTGGCGTCGGGTTTACCGTAGCGAATATTCTCTAAAATAGTGCCGCCGAAAAGAATCACCTCCTGAGGCACAATACCGATGTGCTTCCGCAAAGCTGAAATAGAATAGGATTGGTTGTCCTTTCCATCAATCAATATTTTTCCCGTATCTGGCTGATAAAACCTCATCAGCAGCTGAATGATTGTCGACTTACCCGCTCCACTTTGACCTACCAGCGCCACCTTACTACCATGAGGCACGTGGAAGCTTATGTTCTTCAGCACTGGCATTTCCTTGCGGGTTGGGTAGCTAAAAGTCACATTTTCGTAAGCAATCTCACCTTGTATACTGATCGATTCCTGCTCCTTGCTTTCGACCTCCTCAGTTTCCTCAAGAATTTCCAGGATCCGCTCCGAAGCACCAATTGCCTTCTGTATCTGACCAAACAGATCCCCGAGGCCGGCAATTGACCCACCGATGAAAGTGGTGTAGAGCACGAATGAAAGCAGATCACCAACCGTCAGCTCTCCGTTTTGAACGAGCGTGGCACCGTACCACATTACGCCGACTATGCCGCCAAACAGGGCAAAAATTACAAAAGAGATAAAGCCGGCCCGGTAAGTAGCGGTTTTCAAGGCCACCTTTACTACAGCCGACATTGACGCCCGGTACCTTTTGATCTCATACTGCTCGTTAGTAAAAGCTTTTACTGTATGAACAGACTGGAGCGTCTCTTCGGCCACTACGCTGGCGTTGGCCAGAGCGTCCTGGGTTTTTTTTGACATTTTCCGGATAAACCTGCCGAAAAACATCGCTGCCAGAATCAACACCGGGAAAGTGGCCAGCATAAAAACACTCAGCGACGGCATCGTGTAAAAAATCAGCCCAAGGCCAATAATCAAGATTGATGTTTGACGAATCAACTCCGCCAGGGTTACAGTAAATGTATCCTGAATCATGGTCACGTCCGAAGTGATTCTACTGATCAACTCTCCTGTTCTCTTGCTGTCGTAAAAGGTAATGGGCAGCCTGATAAGCTTTTGATAAAGGTGGGTTCTTATGTCGGCGACTGTGCGCTCAGACACGGTTGCGAAGAAATAAACCCGAAAAAAGGAGACAATGCTTTGCACCAGCAAAATCCCAATGAGTGCCAGGGCAATCGACGTGATGTCGTTGAGCAACCACGACCCCTTGCCGGAGGCAACATCGATGAGCTTACCAGCCACGTAAGGAAAGGACAGCAGTATGCCACTTGTAAAAAGCAATAGCACCAAGCCTGCTATGAACCCGGCCTTATAGGGCAAAATAAATCTGAAAACACCTAAAAGCTTTTTGAAATTATCTTTATTGAGGGGGCGCTTCTCTTCTTTTTCAAGGGTGGAGAACCGTGAGTTACTTCTTGCCATCAGCTACTTATATCAAACAATATTCAAAACCTTAAGTAATACATTGGGTAGAAACAAAAAGTTTTGTTCGGCGCAAAGTTAAGAACCTAATCCCCGAATCGAGAGAGAAATCGAATGACAATTTCGACGGCCTGACGGAAATCATCAATGACTCTTATAAAATTCATTGTAATTATCAGAAATATGACAAATATTCATGTCTGGATATTGTTCAGTTTGCTTACCCATTTCGGGGACAAGCTATTCTTGAGACAAATATTCTATTAAGTCAAAAGTGCCATTATAATCAATCCGTCATGTACCCACTTCAGCGAATTCTTGTTTGCCTAGACTTGTCACCCATCGATCAGACTCTGATGGAGTATACAGCCCATCTTAGCAAAGCGCTTCCCAACGCAAAAGTCTACTTTATCCATGTCTCAAAAAAGCTGGAGATTCCTGAAGAGATCAAGAAAATGTTCCCGAACATCACCGGGCCGGCGGATGAGGCACTCGAAAAAGGAATCAATGACGAGGCCTCCAAGTATTTTGTGAATAAATGTGACACGCCTTATGAGGCAGTGGTGAAAGATGGCAACGAGACTGAACAAATTTTGAAATGGTCACAGGTGAAGGAAATAGATCTGATTGTGATGGGACTCAAAAAATCTTTAAAAGGCTCCGGCACCAATGCAGCAAAAATCACTGCCATTTGCCATGCTTCCGTGCTGTTTGTGCCTGAAAACGCTTCTTTCAAACTAGAAAAGGTGATGGTACCTGTCGATTTTTCCAAAAACTCTGCCATGGCAGTTGATGTGGCCATGGCCTTAAAAAAATTGGGAAATGTGGAGGTTCTTCTTCAAAATGTCTACAAAGTTCCCGTTGGCTATCACTACACTGGCAAGGAGTACGTTGATTTTGCCATCATTATGAAGCACAATGCCGAAAAGCAGATGAAGACTTTTTTAAATGCGTGCCAAATCAATGAAGACGATGTGATACAAGTTTTTAATCTTGATGAAGATGACAAGCCAGCTGATGTGATTTTTACGGAGGCCAAAGTGCAAGCCGCCGACATGATTATCCTCGGTTCGAAGGGGAGAACCATGGTTGCTGCCTTGCTTATGGGAAGTGTGGCTGTTGAGCTCTTACGGGCCAATAAAGAGATTCCTTATATGATCGTAAAAGACAAAAAGGCAAACATGGGATTCATGCAAGCCTTCAAGAACCTTTAATTGAGTGCCTTTGCCTCAATTTGATAGTTAACAGTGTCCTTCATCAATATTTTTTGAAAGCCTTTGATGCGGTAGCTTTCCAAAGTGGACACGCCGTTTTGGGCAGCAAAGGTGGCAAATAGCTCACGACTGTTTTGGTACAATGCGTTTTCCTCTTCGAATCGGCCCGAAAAAGCTACCACATTGCCCTGACTATCATAATCAAGCTTCATCCACTGCACACCAGATTCAACCTCTGGCTTCTTTTTGTAAAGAACGCTGCTTCCATCAGATGAATTGGTCTTTTCCTCACTGAACGCCCCGACCAGCACTGCTTTGTTAATGTCCATATTAATGAACATTGATAGCTCCTTGGTCCATTCAAGGCTATCAAACTTTAGCGTTTTCGTTTCAGTAAGGCTGTCAATAGAGGCAGATTTTTCAAACGAAACGTTTTTTATAAGTTTAGCCTGCGACAGAAACAACTCAGCCACATCAAAGTAAGCCGAAATTTTTTTCGCTGAAGAGCTGCTTTCGCAGCCACTCAGCGCCAGACCCAACATCAGTGAGCCGATAACAATATTCCTCATATAAGTTCTTCGCCAGTCATTTCTGCTGGCTTTGGAATGCCAATCATCTTAAGAATCGTTGGCGCCAAATCTCCGAGTTTTCCATCCTTAATCGGGCCACGATAGTCTTTGTCTACGAGAATACATGGCACAGGGTTGGTGGTGTGGGCTGTGTTGGGTGACCCGTCTTCATTGATCATCATGTCGGAGTTGCCGTGGTCGGCTATGATAAAAGTGCTGTAGCCATTTTCCAATGCAACAGTTACGACAGCCTCAGCACAACGATCAACAGTTTCCACCGCCTTCACTGCCGCTTCAAACACTCCGGTGTGGCCTACCATGTCGGGGTTGGCGAAGTTGAGGCAAACAAAGTCAGTTTCTTGTTTCTTTAGCTCCGGGATGATAGCGTCACGAATGTCCTCCGCACTCATCTCGGGTTTCAAATCGTACGTAGCCACTTTAGGCGACGGGCAAAGAAGCCTTTTCTCTCCATCAAACGGCTCTTCCCTTCCACCGGAAAAGAAAAACGTAACGTGAGGGTATTTCTCTGTTTCTGCTATTCTGATTTGCTTCTTGCCGTGGGCAGCCAGTACCTCGCCAAGGGTATTGACCAGGTTGTCCTTATCGAACAACACTTTCACGTCTTTGAAGGTGTCGTCGTAGTTGGTCATGGTCACATAGTACAGCGGCAATTTCTTCATGCCGTGCTCTGGAAAGTCTTTTTGGGTGAGCACTTCGGTAATCTCCCTTCCTCTGTCGGTACGGAAATTGAAGCACAAAACCACATCTCCTTCTTCTATAACAGCCAGCGGTTTCCCAGCGGCGTCCGTATGTATGATCGGCTTGATAAATTCGTCAGTAACATTTTCATCGTATGAGGCTTGCATTTCTTTCAGCACATCGCCAGTTTTTTTGCCCTCACCGTTCACCATAGCATCGTAGGCTAGCTTCACCCGCTCCCAACGCTTGTCTCTGTCCATGGCAAAGTAGCGCCCAGTGATGCTTGCAATGGCCCCGGCAGTTTTGCTCATATGCGACTGAAGGTCTTTCAGGAAGCCAAGCCCCGACTTTGGATCACAGTCACGGCCGTCAGTGAAGGCGTGCACAAATACTTTTTCCAGCCCCTTTTCATGGGCCAGAGAGCATAGCCCCTTCAAATGCATAATGTGTGAATGAACACCGCCATCGGAAACTAACCCAATGAAGTGCACCTTCTTATTGTTCTTCTTTGCATAATCCAGTGCTTTGACCAGCTCCTCGTTATCGCCAAGTGTATTTTCTTCGACCGCCTTGTTGAGCTTTACCAAATCCTGATACACTACTCTTCCGGCTCCGAGGTTCATATGCCCTACTTCACTATTTCCCATTTGTCCGTCGGGTAACCCGACAAAAAGACCTGAAGCCTGAAGCTTGCTGTGTGGATATTTTTTATAGAGCGAATCTACAAAAGGGGTGTTGGCTGCGTCAACAGCAGACACTTTCGGGTTGGAGGCAATTCCCCAGCCATCCAAAATCATCAGAATTACTTTCTTATTCATAGGGGCAAATATACGGTTGTCCTTTTTTCTTTTGTAACTGCTGCCTGATTATGTTAGTTTCATTCTATCAAATTCTTAGTCTCTATTTTTCAAACTGCTCAATAATGGCGCAATTTTTGTTGCTTACAACTGTTGAATTCAGAATCATGAAACGGTTTACAATATTATTTCTTTTTACTGCTACCATGGCATTTGGCCAAACACAAACGGAGGTAGTAGGCAATGTGAAAGCGGCTATAAAAGCTGGCTCTTCCAAAGAGCTTGTGCGCTATTTTAACGAAACTGTCTCGCTGAATGTAGACGGCGAAAAGTCGAATTACAGTAAAACACAGGCCGAAATAATTATGAAGGATTTCTTCAAAGAGAACCCTCCTTCTTCATTTGACTATATACACCAGGGAAATTCGAAAGAAGGTTTGCTCTACACCATTGGTCAGCTTTCACACCCCAACGGAACGTACAGGGTATATATGCTGCTGAAATCGTTCAATGGCAAGTATCTGGTGGATACGCTTGACCTGACTAAGGAATAGTCTCCAAATTACCAGACTGCATTCTTGAAGTTCTCTCCAATAAGCGAGTCCTTGGTTACCAGGACACAATTTTCTAATTGCGCCTGACTTACAATCATTCTATCGAATGGATCTCGTGTCCAGGAATGTTCCATCGCTTTATTCACAAGCACATGTAGCGGGCTGTCCCGATTAGTAAGGGCTATCTCTATTTCCAAACTCTTCAGAACAACATCTGGGGCTGCTTTTATCTTTCCTATTTCAAAGAGATTTTTCAACTCAAGTCTTACAAATGAGGAATAGTATAGTTTGGATTCTTCTATGACTGAGATTGCTCTCGGCGAAATTTTATTAATTTCTCCCCCATACAACCAGATAACGACATGTGTGTCTAAATAGGCTTCTTGTTCCATTCGCTACTCCAGTCTATATGAACAAGCTCCTCAGCGTCTCCCACAATCACATCACGTTTTTTCAAGTTAGCCAACTTAGAAGCTTGATTTTCCACTACAATTTTGAGGGTTTTTCCCTTTCGTTTTATTTCCAGGGGCTCGCCAGTTTCAGCCACTTGATCAAGTAACTTGTAAATGTTCTGCCTTAGTTTTGAAGTTGTTATACCCATAGTTGATAATACGTACGATAAATATAAATAGTTCGTACGTAAAACAAAAAAGCCAGTACTGCAACTGGCCTTTTTGTCGATCAATGGTTGATATTATCAGCTTCCTAACTTTTCTTCCTTCTTGTCGTTATTCGGAGCCACGTAGGGCACACCTTTCTCTTCCAGCATCTTGTTGTAGGCCGGAACATCATCGTTCAAAATCTGAATGATCTCCGTTTTCCTTGTATTCCAGATTTCCTTCAGGTCATTATAGCGCTCCTTCTCGCCATCGGTAAGCGGGGGCGAATTCCCGTCAATGGTTTGCAAAAGGTCGTACAGCTGGCTGTCGAGCATGCTGCGGAAGTTGACCACGTCCTGAAATGTTTCCTGCTTCGGCTGGATTAGTTTTTCTTCGGAGGCTCCCACTTTCTTGGTGATGTCCTTGCTCTTGTCGTTGATCGATTTGTATTCGTCCGAATCGCCCAACCTCTCATCCATGGATTTCAATTGCTTGCGCACTTGCTGAAGGTCTTTCAGCGACTGATATATGTCTTCAATGTCAAGCTCAATTCTCTCAAGTACCTCCTGTTTTTCTCTGTGCTGTGCCAGGGTAGCGGCGTCTCTTGGGTCAGGAAGTATATTGAGGGACTGCTGGATTGTTTTGTCTCCAAAAGTCAGCGTTATTGTGTAAGTGCCTGGGCCCACCATATAGCTCGACATGCCCCCGCCACCAAAGCTTGGTACAAATACGCCGTCAGCTGTCTCGATATTCTCACCTCGCAAGTCCCACTTCAGCACATTCATGCCCGCCTTTTTTGGAAGTTGCTCTGCTTTCTTTTTAGAAGCGCTATTGAAAGTTCGTAAAACCCTACCTTCTGCATCAGCTATTTCAAGTTTTAACAATGTGGAGTCTTTTTCCCCCATTTCCTTCAAATGATATCGGATAAGGGCCCCTTTATAAGCACTCTTGCCAACGGTTACATTTGGCAAATCGAAAGCATTACCGCTTTTAACGACTTCCCGTGGTTTATACAAATAGGCTTCTGTGGTCGCCACCTGCGGGGTCAGTTCCTGCAAAGCAGTGATATCATCAAGAATCCAGAATGCTCTTCCTGAAGTAGCCGCCAGCAGGTCGTTGTGGTGAATCTTGAGGTCAGTTACCGGCGTCATCGGAAAATTAAGCTTGAACTGGCTCCACTGCTGCCCACCATCAAAGCTGATGTAAAGTCCTCTTTCGGTGCCGGCAAAAAGCAACCCCTTGCGGTTAGGGTCTTCTCTTATGACCCTCACAAATGCCTTTGCGCCAATACCCTTTGTAAGCATTTGCCAGCTTTGACCGTAATCCGTCGTTTTGTATAAATAGGGAGTGAAGTCCCCAAATTTGTATTTCGTAAAGGCCACATAGGCGGTGCCAGGTGTATGCGGAGATACTTCGATAGAGTTAATCATACCCTCACCTGCCTCTTTAGGGCTAATGTTCGTCCACGTCTTTCCAGCATCTCTGGTGATGTGCAATAAGCCGTCATCTGCTCCTGCCCAAAGCACCTTTGCGTCGTGAGGAGACTCGGCCAAATAGTAAATAGTATGATAGATTTCTCCACCAGCCGCTTCGTTGGTGATCGGGCCACCCATGAGCCCGAGCTTTGTAGAGTCGTTTCTCGTCAAGTCTCCACTCATTTCCTCCCAGGTCAATCCCCGGTTGGTGGAGCGGAGTACTTTGTTACCTGCGTGATAAATTGTGTTGGCATTGTGTTGGGAAACAATAATTGGTGCATTCCAGTTGAACCGGTATTTGACTTCGTCGGACGGTTCGCCCAGCCCGCTTTCCGGGTAGGCTTTTATTCCCTTCGATTTTTTGCTGGCCAGATTATACTCATCGATAATCCCCTGATAACAGCCTGCATACATCAGTATTGGGTTGTTAGGATCAAATGCCACATAAGCACTTTCGCAACCACCTACGCCCGCAATCCAGTCTTGCCAGTCGATCACTGGCCCGTTGGTGCTGCTGGGAATAGCTACTGATGAGTTGTCCTGCTGGCCGCCATACACCCAGTAGGGGAACCGATTGTCAGCATTGATTCTGTAAAACTGTGCAGTGGGCTGGTTCTCAATCGTACTCCAGGTTTTGCCAGTATTAAAGGAAATAGCAGCGCCGCCATCACCGCCGTATACCATGTTGGCTGGTCGATCAGGGTTGATCCAGATTGAGTGGGTATCGCCATGTGGCACGGGCAAGCTGACAAAAGATTTTCCACCGTCGATGCTTCTGAGCAGGGGGGCGTTCATCACATAAACAACGTCTGCATTTGCCGGATCGGCCTGAATATGCATATAGTACCACGAACGAGCTCTCAGCACCCTTTCCTTGTTCATGTTTTTCCAGGTTTTACCGGCATCATCCGAACGGTACAAGCCTCCTTCGTCCGATTCGATAATCGCATACACTCTTTCGGGGTCGGCTGGCGAAACGGTCACGCCAATTTTGCCCATCACCTTTTTTGGCAAACCTTCTGAAAGCTTTTCCCAGGTTTCGCCGCCATTGACGCTTTTGAATATGCCGCTTCCAGCGCCGCCACTTCTCGAATACCATGGCAGGCGTTGATGATCCCACATGGCTGCATAAAGAATTCTGGGATTCGACTCGTCCATGCTCAAGTCACTCACTCCGGTGAATTCGTTGACAAAATGTACGACCTTGAAGCTTTTGCCACCATCGGTGCTTTTGTAAACACCCCGGTTGTCGCTTGGGCCATAAGGATTACCCTGAACGCCCACGTAGATTAAATCTGGGTTGGTGGGATGAATAACAATTTTAGAAATGTGCATGGAGTTCTCCAGCCCAATATGGCTCCAGGTTTTGCCAGCGTCGGTCGATTTGTAAAGACCGTCGCCACTGGAAGTCATTACCCCACGAATAGGTGCCTCGCCCGTGCCAACGTAGATGACATTTGGATCGGATGCGGCTACGGAAATTGCCCCGATCGTTCCGGTGTTGAAAAAGCCATCGGTGATGTTTTTCCAGGTAATACCAGCATCGGTTGTTTTCCATACTCCACCACCAACGGTGCCCATGTAGTAGGTTTGGTCGTCGCCCAACACACCGGCCACTGCTGTGGACCTGCCTCCTCTTGTCGGCCCAATGTTTCTCCACTCAAGTCCGGCGTAAAGCTTTTCATCCAGCGCTACTTGTTCTGTTTTTTCTTTGGCTCCTTTTTTCTGCGCAAAAAGCATGGTGGGGATTAGTGCCAGAAGAATCAATAGATTTCTCTTCATCATGTTCAGGTTGGTTATATCTCTAAGTAAATAGGTCTTTTGAGGTAGTATTTTCTTCCAATGTCTTAATTTCGAGCCTAAAGCCCAACACCACTCATAGAACTGGCCGGGAATTTTAGTCTTTGAATACAAAAATAAGAAGCGATGGAAACTGTTGTTAAAGATTTAATGGAGCTTTTCGAAAGAGATATAGATAGGCTACAGAAAGAGCTCGAATTGACACCCGATGCTGTTTTGTGGAAAACCGTTGGGCAAATCAATAATTCGCCTGGCAATCTTTTCCTCCACCTGGCAGGCAACCTACAGCATTTTATTGGCGCTGTTATTGGCAAAACATCTTTCGTAAGAGACAGGGAGGGGGAGTTTGGAAAAAAGGGACTCCCCAAAAGCGAACTGGCGAGTGAGCTACAGGCAACAAGAAAGGCTGTGCTTGAAACGCTGGCCAAAATGACGTCCGAGCAACTGCACAGCAACTACCCTATTGAGGTTTTCGGCAAGCCAATGACGACGCAAAATTTCCTCATTCATCTTAGTGGACACCTTAACTACCATTACGGACAGATCAATTACTTCCGCAGAATAGTGGCCAGCTAATATGAAGCGCCTCTTAAAAGTACTGGCCTGGATTGTCGGCGTTGTTTTAGTACTGGCGTTAAGCCTGCTGACGACCATTGACAGGACTCCCTATCAGGAAATGCCCTACTATGAGGCCATGCATGCCAGGATGGACTCCCTGGCAGCCGCATACCAAAATTCAGTTGGCGATACGCTGCAAGTTGGCTGGGCGGAAGCTTCTCTGGTTTATCCTGAGTCCATTCCATTGGCTGGATATGGAAAAAGAAAAGGAGCCCATTTTGAGGGTGTTCATGATTCTGTTGGTGTGAAAGCGATGGTGTTTTCCAACGGAAAAGCAAAGGCAGCAATCGTAAGCTTCGATCTCCTTATCACACCCCCTGAGGTGGTTATCAGGTTAAAAACCCTGCTTCCGTCATTAGGCTACTCTATGCAAAACACTTTTTTCACTGCCGTCCACTCGCATTGCAGCATTGGGGCCTGGAGTCCCGGATTGACAGGAACGTTGTTTGCAGGCACTTACCAACCGGAAGTAGCTGATTTTATTGCTGAAGCGGTGATACAAAGCATAAAGGATGCGGAAGGAAACAGAGAAAGGGCCAAAATCGGGTTTGCGACATTCGATGCCGGGGAGCTTATTTACAATCGTCTTGCAAAAGAAAAAGGAACGATCGATCCGTGGTTCAGGGTGATGAAGGTGGTGAAAGACTCCGGCAAAAGTGCCTTGTTTACAACGTTTGCGGCACATGCCACCACGCTACCCTCCAGCTTCCTGGCCTTATCGGCCGACTACCCGGCTGCATTGCGGAAAGCCTTTGTCGCCAACTCTCTGGCTGAATTTGTGATATACGGTGCGGGTGCTGTGGGCAGTCAAGGGCCTAATAGCCCAAAAGGAATTGACGGCTGGGAAAAAGCGGAATATATTTCCGGCCATCTGGCGACACAATTTGCCCAAATCAGCTTTCTAATACAGCCGGAATACGTTACGTCGATTTCGAGCGGATACCTTCCATTGGAATTGCGCCAGCCGAGCTTCAAGGTGTCGGAGAACATCAGCGCCCGGCCCTGGGTGTTCTACTGGTTGTTTGGCGACTATGACTCGGGCATTAGTTATTTGAAGATTGGCGACAACCTTTTGGTTGGCACGCCTTGTGACTTTTCGGGGGAGCTGATGGCGCCACTCGACAGCATGGCCAGGGCTCGGGGGCAAAACCTGATGGTCACCAGCTTCAACGGGGGCTATATAGGTTATATTACGAAAGATGAATGGTATGACCTGAATAAGTACGAGACACGCACCATGAACTGGTTTGGGCCTTACAATGGTGCTTATTTTTCGGAAGTTATTGGTGATATAATCGACACCGCTAAATGAAAAACATTTATACCTTATTAATAACAGTATTTTTTTGTGGCAGCGTAGTTGCCCAAACAGACAGCCTCGACATCATGATCGGCCAAATGATCATGATTGGTCTGGAGGAAAGACAGTCTATTAACAAGGGAGATTTGCTGCTGCAGGCCATTGAAGATGGCAAAGTGGGTGGGGTGATCTATTTTGAGAAAAACCTGACCAAAACCAATACTGCTGAAAATCTCCGGCAGCTCAACAACACACTGAAATATGCGTCAGCTATTCCTTTGTGGATTGCCATTGACGAGGAGGGTGGAAGGGTAAACAGGCTGAAGCCCAAATATGGATTTGTCGCAACAAAGTCGGCGCAGGAGCTGGGCAGGCAGGGCATTCCTGACAGCACGTACGCCCAGGCCAAGCGCATGGCAGTCCAGCTGCGAGAATTGGGCTTCAACCTTAACTTTGCTCCGTCGGTGGATGTAGCTGTGAATTCCGACAACCCGGTAATCGTAAAGCTCGGCAGGTCTTTCAGCAGCAATGCTGATTCAGTGGCCTTGCATGCAGCTGCTTTCATTAAAGCACATCAGGAGGAAGGCATTGTCACTTCCATCAAGCACTTTCCCGGCCACGGCAGCTCCAGCAAGGACACCCACAGCAGCATGGCCGACGTGAGCAATAGCTGGCAATTTGACGAAATCAGACCTTTTAAGTTGCTTATTGACAACGGCCGCCTGGATGCCGTGATGTCGGCGCATATTGTGAATGCACACCTCGATCCTGATTCTCTGCCAGCCACACTTTCAAAGAAAATTGTTCAAAACATCCTCAGGGACTTCATCGGGTTTAACGGCGTTGTTTTCTCCGACGATATGCAGATGCATGCCATCAGCAAACACTATGGCATGGACAAAGCCATTGAGCTGGCTATCAACGCAGGAGTAGACATGCTGCTGATTTGCAATAATGTGGGCCAAACAGAAAGGTATTCGGCGAAGCAAATCCATCAGATCATCCGAAGCAAGGTGGAAAATGGCGAAATCTCAAAAGACAGAATCAAGCAATCTTATGACAGAATAGTGAAGCTGAAGAGAGCCCGAGGATTCTAAATATTTTCCTTTGACCTGTACAGCACCTTTCTCGCATTCGACTTCCGTAGTTCCTGTTGTATATCGGCGATCAACCCCATCTTCACTGCTTCATCAGCCTTCAGCACAATGATCATCTGATCTTTGTATGCTTCCGGTAAGGTAGCCTTTTCCTGGTTGACCCACTGTACCAACTCATTGATCTTCAAATAGTGGCTTCCATCGGAAATCAACGGCTCCGTGCCTAGTCGGGTATTGGCTGGCAAGCCCACCTGAAGCTCCCTGATGAGGGTCTTCATTTCAGCCTTGTTGATATGCTTCGCCTTGGGCACTTCGTACTTCACGAGGTTTTCGTCGGTTCTGATAACAGCCGTTACCATAAAAAAGAACAGCAGTAAGAAGACGATATCAGGAAGCGACGCCGTAGAAATCTCGGCATTCACACTGGTTTTTCTTTTAAATGACTTCATAGCGCTATTTGTTTGGTTCAGCAATGGAAATATTCATAGGTATTCCTTCCTTCCCCTTCTCGTATAAGGCTAGCTGCCGGGGGTTGTCCAGGTCGAGGTGGCGGTACTGATCGCCAGATAATCCTACTCTTTCGCCATAGATATCGTAATAAGCACCTTTTACCTCATCGAGCACCGCAATAAAAGCGGCGTAGTCGGTACCACGGTTTGACTTTAGCGATACAATGGCCTTTTTGGGAGACTCGGCCAGGTCATTGGCTGCGGCAGGGTTCAAAATGAACATCTTTACATCGGCCTTAAGTCCGGCAAGGTCTCCTCTTGGCTCGTCCTGGATCAAAAACTGATTTTTGGAGTTGATGCTTATTTTGAAGAGGTTTCTATCATTCACAGGCATCACAGGCTGTTTCTCCTGATCTGGCGGTAAGGTGATCATGAGTCCCTTCTCCTGAAGGATGGTGGTGGAGACAAGAAAGAATATGAGAAGCAGAAAGGCGATGTCCGCCATTGAGCCTGTATTGACTGGCTCCTGGCTTAGTTTTCGGGTGATTTTCATGTGTTTAGGCTTTTTTACCTGTATAATCAGGAGGAAGCCTCAAAGTCACAGTTTGATTTGGCCTTTTTTACACCAGATTGTTCGCATAAGCAAACTTGATCAGGCCAACAAGAGAGTTAGTCTTTGTTTTTCGAAAGATGTTTTTTCGATGAGTTTCCACTGTGCGTTCACTGATGAACAGTTCTTCAGCAATGTCCTTATTCGTGTATTCTTTCGCAATCAGCTTCAGTATTTCCCTTTCCCGTTCGGTGAGCAGCTTTCCTTCATCGGGGTTTTGCAAATTTTGGATCAGCAACGTGTTGATTTCATTGCTCAGATAAGTTCTGCCAGCTCTTATTTGGTCAAGTGCCGCAATAAGCTCCTTCTGTGAGTCCTTCTTTAGCAAATAACCCTTAATGCCCTCCTTTAGGATTTCTTTTACCAGATGTGCTTCATCGTGCATACTCATAATGAGGATTTTTACCTCTGGTTTTATCCGTTGCATCACTTTTACCAGCCCCAGGCCGTCCATCCCAGGCAAGCTGTAGTCCGAAATGAGAATATCAACCGGTTCATTCTGAAGGTATTTCAATGCATCCTCGGCTGTGGAGGCCGTGCTGACCACTTCGTACTCCTCGGTATTGTTGAGCAACGATCTCACACCATCCATAAGGATGGCATGGTCGTCGACCAGAAAAACCTTCACTTTCTCCATTTTCTTAGTTCCGCTAAACTTCCGGATGAATTTAGAGGAAATATTGCTGAAAGGCTTCATGTCTGAAAATTAGTCAGGCAATCAATTTTTCAACATCCCCCCGGCAGGTGATTTTGCTCTACGTACCAGCCCTTACTAAAACAGCGCATAGGTAAGTAATGTTTCCACTTTATCAGCGTCTGTTTTCGACTGATGTCCCTTTAGAATAGCGGGAACGTTCACCGTCAGCATCGTGCCTTTTCGCCCCGGGGCTGTGTCCAGGTCAATTGTGCCTTTCATCAGATTAGTGCGTGACTGCAAGTTTTTCCATCCGTTTCCCTGGCCCATTTTTAGTATTTTTTCATCGAAGCCCATTCCATCGTCTTCTATGGTAAGCGTTATTTCAGCCTCGTCACGTGTGATTTGGATAAAAATGTTTCTAGCATCGGAATACTTGAGGATGTTGTTGGTCCACTCCTGCACGATCCGGTACAGGGATATCTCCTGAATATCGGCTAGCCGGCTATCCAGATCGAAGAAATGACTTTCTGCACGGAGCTTTCCGGTGTGATTGATTCGTGCCACCAACTCATTGACCCCAACGGGCAGTCCGTGTTGAATCAGCGCCTTTGGCATTAAGTTAAAGCATACGTTTTTCAACTCACCATACATGTCGTTGAGCACCGACACCGATTGGTCAAACATTCGCTGTCGGTCGGCTGAGGCAGAAAGCGACGCTGCCGATAGCGAATCGACGTTCATTTTTAATACCGAAATAAGCTGGCCAAAACTGTCGTGTAAGTCCTCGGAAAAGCGCTTTCTTTCACCTTCCACTGAGCTAATCACAGCCCTGAGCAATTCTTCTTGCTTAGCCAATTTTTCCTCATCCAGCTTCCTCTGGTAGTTAAGTTTGATTCTTGCTCTGACAAGCAAGCCAAGGATGATCAGAAACAGAAGAGCCCCTCCCAAGGCTACCTGAGCAACTCGGCTTTTTTGAATCTCCAGGTCTTTTTCTACCAGCGACAACCGCTGTAGCTCAAGCTCCCGGTCTTTCTTTTCCGTTTCATATTTCGCTTCAAGCTCCAATGTTGCCTTCGTCTTTTCTTCTTCAAAGGCTTTGTCTCGTAGGCCTATGTACTGTTGTTGATAGGTAAATGCCTTCTGGTAGTTACCCAACCGCTGCTCACACTTTGTAATTATTACCAGGGCTTGCATCAGCACGTCATTAGCTTTGGTAGAAGAGGCCAGCTGATATGCCTCCGTGGCGTGAGCCAATGCCTTTGAGTACTCTCCCGCCGCCAGCTCATTGCCTGCAAGGTTCTTTAGTGTGAAGGAAACTTCAGCCGTGTTGTTATTTTCTTTATGCAGTGTTAGTGCCTGTATGTAATAGTTACGGGCAACCGAAAATTCTTTCAGGCTGTCATAAGCGATCGCCAGGTTGCCTATTGGGTAGGCCATGAGCCGGCTGTACCCGAGGCTTTCATAGCCTTGAAGCGATTTTTCGGCAAACTCGATCGCCTGACTGTAGTTTCCAAGAATAATAAGAATGGAGGCTATGTTTCCCTGCACAACTGATGAGCCGAAAACTGATTGTTCGCTTTGATAGATTTCGAGGGCTCGCTCGTAGTATGTGAGCACTTTTGTATAGTCCTTTTGTTTTTTGTACACAATGCCGATATTCCCCAGCACCATGGCCTGGGAGAAAAGGTCATTGACGGCTTCGTACATCCTTAGGGCCTGAAAGTAGTTGGTCAGCGCCATTTCATCTTTGCCTAGCTGGTCATGCACCATGGCAATGTTGTTGAGCGATGCGGCAATGTCGGTAGTATCGCCAAGTGCCTGCTTAATGCCCAGGGACTTATTGAAAAAAAGCAGCGCACTGTCGAAGTTGCTCGTGGCTTCATAAGCGGCACCAACCGATTGAAGTGACAAAGCTTTCCCTTCCAGGTAATTGGCTTCTTCCGACAACTTTAGAGCGGACTTGGCAAGCCCCATCGCTTTTATGGTGTTTGCTTGCCGGTAGTGCCAGGAAATTGCGTTGAGCGTGGATATTTTATCGTTGCCCGTTTGTTGTGGTAAAATTTTCTCCAGGCTGTCAAGCTCAGCATTTTGCGCCAATAAGGCCGCCCCTCCCGAAAGCGAGAAAACAAAAAACAATAATACCCTTAGGCTCATACTAACTGTTGGCTGTAAATCCCCTAAAGGTATACGAGCAAAAGGGAATAACAAATGCCCCGTATGGGGTATATGCTACCTCTGTTGCCTAGGTTTAAAAGCTATCATAGCAGGTGCTTATCAATCAGCCTTTTAGCTCAAACTCCCGAATTGTTTTTTCGATAATGTCGCAACAATCGTGAAGCTGTTCTTCGGTCACTACCAATGGGGGGGCAAACCGAATAATGTTGCCATGGGTCGGCTTGGCCAAAAGGCCATTGTCTTTAAGAGCCACGCAAATATCCCAGGCTGTGCTACTGTCTTCTGTATCGTTGATAAGAATGGCGTTGAGCAGTCCCTTACCCCTTACCATTTTCACAAGCTTCGTTGTCGCTATGAATTTGCCCATTCTTTCACGAAAGATTACCCCCAGTTGGCGGGCATTCTGTGCGAGTTTCTCGTCTTTCACAACATCGAGCGCCGCCATGGCCACCTTGCATGCCAGTGGGTTGCCACCGAAGGTAGAACCATGCGTGCCGGGGGTGAGCACATCCATGATGCGGTCATCGGCAAGAACGGCAGACACCGGATAAGCACCACCCGACATGGCTTTGCCAAGGATAAGAATATCAGGCTTTGTATAAGTCGCAGGCTGCCGCTCGCAATTGCCTTCACACGAGCAGTTGCCGCAAACTGCCAGCAAACTGCCAGTACGGGCGATGCCCGTTTGAATTTCGTCGGCAATGAATAGAACGTTGCTGGCTTTGCACAAAGTAGCGGCTTCCCTTATATAGGTGTCGGCTGGTGTGTAAACTCCTGCTTCGCCCTGGATGGGCTCCACAAGAAAGCCCGCCACATTCGGATCCTTCAAAGCTTCTTTTAAAGCTTCAATGTCATTGTAGGGTATCTTTACAAAACCGGGCGTAAGCGGCCCAAAGTTTCTTCTGGCCCCCTCATCGCTGGAAAAAGACACGATTGTAGTGGTGCGACCATGGAAGTTTTGCTCGCACACAATGATTTTTGCCTGATCGGCATCAATGCCCTTCTTCTCATAACCCCACTTTCGGCATACTTTAATCGCTGTTTCCACTCCTTCAGCGCCGGTATTCATCGGCAGCACTTTTTCGAAACCAAAATATTCAGTGGCATATTTTTGAAAGGCACCAAGGGCATCGCTGTAGAAGGCCCTTGAGGTTAGCGTCAAAGTCTCGGCCTGTTCTTTTAAAGCGCCAATGATTTTTGGATGGCAGTGCCCCTGATTGACAGCTGAGTAGGCAGAAAGAAAATCGTAGTACTTCTTCCCTTCAATGTCCCACACAAAGACTCCCTCTCCCCTCGAAAGCACAACTGGTAGCGGATGGTAGTTATGCGCTCCATACTTGTTTTCCAGCTCCATCGCTTCTTTGCTACTCATTGTCTTGATCATATCTTTGACTTTAGGATTGAACAATTGCCTGTTGGGCAGGGTTTCAAAGGTAAATAAAAGCCCCTAGACCGAAAAAGGCGATGGAGAAAGAATCAGCAAAGAAGGTTGAGTACGGGTTGAAGACCGAAGATTACTACCACACCAAAGAGGGATTCCTTGTCTTTACAAAGGAATACCACCTGAAAAGAGGCTATTGTTGCAAGAGCGGGTGCAGGCACTGCCCTTACAACTACAAAAGAAAAGATGCATAATTATTCACCCCCGTTTGTTGGTAATCAAATTTTTCCGATATTTGCAGACCCATTTCAAAAATACACTTATAAGACAATGGCGAGAGTTTGTCAGATAACCGGAAAAAGCACACGTGTGGGAAACAATGTTTCTCATGCAAACAATAAAACGAAGCGCAAGTTTTACCCAAACCTGCACACAAAGCGTTTTTTTATCCCTGAGGAAAATCTTTGGATCACACTGAAGGTGTCATCAACTGCTTTAAGAACCATCAACAAGAATGGTATCAGCGCTGTTTTGAAAAAGGCGAGAGCTAAGGGCAACGTAGTATTTTAAGCTAGAAGAATAGAATAGTCATGGCTAAGAACAAAAATAGAGTTCAGGTAATACTAGAGTGCACAGAGCACAAGACGACTGGTCTTCCAGGTACGTCACGTCACATTACCACAAAAAACAGGAAAAATACTCCTGAAAGACTTGAGATGAAGAAGTATAACCCCATACTTCGTAAGTATACTGTCCACAAAGAAATTAAATAATCATGGCAAAGAAAGTAGTTGCAACCCTGAAGAAAGAAGGTGGCAAAACCTATGCGAAAGTGATCAAGGCTGTAAGGTCTGAGAAAACTGGTGCATATACTTTCCGTGAGGAAATGGTTCCTGCTGACCTTGTAAAAGATACACTAGCGAAATAAGCTAGTTAACAGTACTTATTGACAAGAAAGTCCCTTCATGGGACTTTTTTTGTTATCAAGAGATGGAGACCAGCTCCTGGCACCGCCATTATTTTTTCAATAATAACCAAACGGAGAATCATTTTCCGATGGTTTAAGTTTGTAATTTGTATTTTCCGTTGGCTAAAGGAGATACTCATTGTGCAACTCCACAGTCAATAAGCAACCCTATTATATATGGCTTTATTTGGATTCATGTCCAAGGACAAAAAAGAGTCGCTGGACAAAGGACTGGAAAAAACGAAGGAGAATTTTTTCTCGAAGCTCGGCAAGGCGGTAGCCGGAAAGTCGACGGTAGACATAGATGTGCTCGACGAGCTTGAGGAGGTGCTGGTATCGTCAGATGTTGGCATTGAAACCACAGTAAAAATAATTGACAGAGTGGAGGCAAGGGTAGCCAAAGACAAGTACCTGGGCACCTCTGAGCTGAATGTTATTCTCAGAGAGGAAATTGCGGGACTGCTCTCTGAAAACAATACTGAGGATATTGAAGATTTTGAATTGCCAAAAGACAAAAAACCGTATGTGATCCTGGTGGTGGGTGTCAACGGTGTCGGCAAGACTACTACCATTGGCAAGCTTTCACATCAGTTCAAGCAAAAAGGATATAAAGTGATATTGGGCGCAGCCGACACTTTCAGGGCGGCAGCTGTAGACCAGATCAAGCTTTGGGGAGAGCGAGTTGGCGTGCCTGTGGTGGAGCACGGCATGAATACCGACCCGGCTTCAGTAGCTTTCGATGCAGTGAAAAAGGGTGTAGATGAACAAGCCGACCTCGTTATTATTGACACGGCAGGTCGGCTTCATACCAAAGTGAACCTGATGAATGAGCTTTCGAAGATCAAAAAAGTAATCCAGAAGTTTATTCCGGATGCTCCACACGAAGTAATGCTGGTGCTGGATGGTAGCACAGGACAAAATGCTTTTATTCAGGCACAGGAGTTTACAAAAGCGACGGATGTCACCTCTCTGGCCATCACTAAGCTGGATGGCACCGCCAAAGGTGGCGTAGTCATTGGCATATCGGATCAGTTCAAGATTCCGGTGAAGTATATTGGTGTTGGCGAGAAAATGGAGGAGCTACAGGTGTTCAACAAAATGGCTTTTGTGGAGTCGTTCTTTACAAGGAATTGAAAAAAGCTATTTCAGTAATGTTTTGTAGTTTTGTTTAAAGCGTTGTTATGGCAGAGTATATTATCAGCATTGACGAAGAGAGCAAAAAAGGCAAAGCTTTAAAAGCTTTATTAGAAAATGCTCAAGAGCTAAATATTGCGAAGCTTCGGGCATATACTGAGGAAGGTGAGGATGACGCTTTCGCTGACTTGTTGGAAGAGGAGCTCAAAACTAATGAGTTCGTATCCAAAGATATGATTATGAAATCATTGAAAGCGAATGAAAGTAACCTACGGAAAAAGACTACTTAAAGACATTGATTCGATCCAAACGCTGTCTGTGAACCTCCTCCTCCAGGAAACTCTTGAATTAATACAATCAGCACAAACTATTCGTGATATTCCAAACATTAGAAAACTCAAGGGTCACAAAGGGTTTTTCAGGGTGCGATTGGGAAGCTACCGATTGGGAATCCACGTTGATGGCGATCGGGTAGCAATACTGCGATTTTTACATAGAAAAGAGATTTATAAGAAATTTCCTTGAGTTCCCTTTTCCAGTCGTTTACCTACTTTAACTTTTTCTTGGAATCCTTCGGCCGCAAGGGAACTGCTTTGTCTCTGAAAGCCAGCTTATAGTAGATGTGGTAACCGAAACCAAAATTTCCGCCACTGGTCACTACCCCATAACCTGGGACAGCATAAGGAATAAGTGTTTCTGCTCCCTTTGTCTTTTGGCCAAACTTCCCTCTTAGGGTGTAGCCCATATAAAACTGCTTCCACACCTTCACTTTCATGCCAAACACAGCCTCTATCCAGTGGGCGTTGAGGCCAACGTTAGCCACGTCGACACTGGCAGGGCCCCAGTACGGCACCGCATAATCGAAAGCCAGCGACTCGTCGAAAGTGGCGTGCGCATATCTTAGCCCGAAAAAAACAACGTCTTTGTTTGGGTTGTAGGGAGTCAGGTTAACGTCGACCCCGGCCCGGTAGAATGTGCCATTGGTGGTGTGTGTAAACCCCTCTGCCGAATTGTCTATCTCTTCCCTTCCAAGATCCAGCACAAAAAAATATTTATTTAAGTCAATGTCTGCCTGAATTTCCTGCCGGTTATAGCCATCAGTCAGGGCTGTTTTTGCAAGCCCGAAAACGTCTGCCCCCACTCTAACCGCTGACGGACGCCAGTCTTCATCCTGGGCCCAGCTGACTGCAGGCAGCAGTAGCAGAGAAAACAAAAGTTGACTAGCGGTAGATTTTAACATTGACTTCTCCAAGTAGGGTAAGTTCTGGCTTGTTTACAATGACCGAGTCGTAAAACCCTTCAAACTCAGTTGTCAGGTTCTGAAACCTGAACCGGGGGCCGCAGTCTGGCGAAATCAGGTATTCCTTTCGGTCGTAGGCAAAAGTCACTGAGTTGCACGTATCGTTGAGGCAGAAATGGTAAGTGGTGCTCGCTGCTTCCGGATTGACGTATAGTCCATATATTGAAAGCGTTGTGTCGGCATAAAGCAAAGTGTCCGCATCATCGGCCCAAAGCGAGTCAAGCTGAACAGATTCAACGGTTTCAACACCAGCGTCGTTAACCGTGTAAAAGCTTGCCGTTACATAAGGCAGATAAATATCCGAGCAGGAGGGGTCGGGTGCACAGGCAGACCAGCCCAACACAAAAATTAATAACCAAAGATGCCAGGAAAATTTCTTCAAGATCATATCGACTAACCCAACGGCAAAAATAGAATTTATTGTTGGATACGTAACCCTATTCCAAATTTGAATAGGAGCTATCATACTAAACGCAACACTTTTGCCAACGGGGAACTAACACCACCGGAAATTGTTAACTTGCGAGCCCATTGGCAGATAGAGATCAAATTCGTGGAAACCAGTGGCCAAATCCAATCTGACATTTGAAAACTAAAGGACTAAAAAATACGAAAGTGAACATCGTTACCCTGGGGTGTTCCAAAAACTCTGTTGATTCGGAAGTTTTGCTTACCCAACTGCGGGGCAACGAAATTGACGCTGTGCACGAATCTGAGGATGACGATTCTAATGTGGTTGTGATTAACACTTGTGGCTTTATTGACAATGCCAAGCAAGAATCCATCGACACCATTCTGCGCTATGTAGATGCGAAAAAGGAAGGACTGGTTGAAAAGATATATGTGACGGGTTGTCTCTCACAAAGATATAAAGACGACCTGGAGAAGGAGATTCCGGAAGTGGATGCCTATTTTGGCACGAGAGATTTGTCGAGGCTTTTGAAGGAGTTCAAAGCCGA
Source organism: uncultured Imperialibacter sp. (assembly GCF_963974565.1). NCBI lineage: Bacteria > Pseudomonadati > Bacteroidota > Cytophagia > Cytophagales > Flammeovirgaceae > Imperialibacter > uncultured Imperialibacter sp. The sequence goes on from NZ_CAXBCJ010000005.1 coordinate 195,672, forward strand.
CTATAAGCACGAACTGGTGGGTGAAAGGATTTTGACCAACCCTGCTCACTACGCCTACATGAAAATATCGGAGGGTTGCGACAGGCCGTGTTCATTCTGCGCAATACCGCTGATGCGTGGCGGCCATATTTCCCGGCCTATTGAAGAATTAGTGAAAGAAGCGGCCCATTTAGCCAAGAATGGCACTAAAGAACTTTTGCTTATCGCCCAGGACTCAACCTACTATGGCCTGGATTTGTACAAGAAAAGAAACCTGGCGGAGCTGCTGCAACGCCTTTCGGATGTAAACGGCATCGACTGGATCCGTCTGCACTACGCATTTCCGGCTGGCTTCCCTATGGATGCACTTGATGTAATGGCAGAGCGCCCTAACATTTGCAACTACGTAGACATTCCCCTTCAACATGCTTCTAACAACATGTTGAAGATGATGAGACGGGGCACCACCCGGGAGAAAACCGAAGACCTGCTGGCGACCATGCGCTCTAAAGTTCCGGACATCGCCATCCGCACTACGCTGATTGCTGGCCATCCTGGTGAAACGGAGCAGGATTTTGAAGAGATGATGGATTTTGTTCAGAAGTCGAAGTTTGACAGGCTGGGGGTGTTCAACTACTCACATGAAGAAAACACCCACTCATATAGCTTTGAAGACAATATTCCTGAAAATGTTAAACAAGAACGGGCCGATGCCGTTATGGAGGTGCAGGAAGCCATTTCCTACGAGCTGAACCAGCAGAAAATAGGCAAGACCTTTAAAGTGTTGGTGGATCGCAAAGAAGGTGGTAATTTCATCGGTCGAACAGAGTATGACTCACCCGAAGTTGACAACGAAGTCATCATTGATGGAAAAGAAAATTATTTACGTATTGGCGATTTCGCCACAGTTAAGATTTATGATGCTGCCGAATTCGATTTGTTTGGAGAATTGTTGTAACCTGAAATGAGAGTAGAAAAAATATCCCTGGGAGAGACTGGACAGTTCTCTCCTATTTTTTTGGAATACCTGGCAAAAAATGAGTCGCTAAAAGACTTTTATCAATACTATCCCTCAGTTGAAAATGCTGAGAAGCAGATAGCGCTGAAAAAGGCTTTTCCCAAAAGAAACAGGCTAAGGCTGGAGGCAGTACTCAATGAACAGTATGGTGCGCTGGATATGTCGCCCAGGCTGAGAGAGAATATTCACGCACTTTCTGAAGAAAACACATTCACAGTCACCACCGGGCACCAGCTAAATATTTTCACTGGGCCCTTGTACTTCATCTACAAAATTGTGACTGTGATAGATGCCTGCAAGCAGCTAAAGGCAAAGTACCCCAATTACCACTTTGTGCCAGTGTACTGGGCTGCTTCTGAGGATCACGATTTTGAGGAGATTAGCTATTGTTATTTGTACGGCAAGAAGTACACCTGGGAAACTGATCAAAAAGGTGCCGTAGGGCGTTTTATGCCTCAGTCGTTGAGCAAGGTGCTGGATGAGATGCCAGACAAGGCTCCGGTTTTTGAAAAAGCCTATCTTGACCACAGCAACCTGGCTGATGCCGTTCGATACTATGTGAATGAGCTGTTCGGTCACGAAGGCCTTGTGATGGTGGATGGGGATCACCCGGATTTAAAAAGGATTTTTGCTCCCATCATCAAACAAGATATTGAAGAGCATGTGTCGGGCAAGCTGGTAGATGAAACCACTAAAAAACTTGATGATGCTGGCTTTAAGACGCAGGTACATGCCCGGGAAATCAACTTCTTTTACCTGAACAGCATCCACCGGGATCGGATCATAGAAGAAGATGGCATCTACAAAGTAAACAATACTGACCTGTCGTTCACAAGGGAAGAGCTCTGGCAACTGCTGGAAAAAAGCCCGGAGAAATTTAGCCCTAACGTAATCATGAGGCCTGTGTACCAGGAAGCCATTCTCCCCAACCTGGCCTATATAGGTGGCCCGGCTGAGGTGGCCTATTGGCTGCAATTCAAGGCTGTTTTCGATCACTATCAGCTACCTTTCCCCATGCTGATGCCCCGCAATTTTGGGCTGGTGGTGCAAAAAAGCCAGGCAAGCAAAATTGAGAAACTGGGATTGAAGCTTGCGGATCTTTTTATGGAAGGGCATGAGATCAGGAAGAAGTATGTGAGGGAGAACTCCGAAAATGACCTGCTGCTGGGAGAAGAGAAAGCAGCTTTTGCGAAGCTCATGGAGCAGGTGAAAGCCAAAGCAGTGGCCATTGATAAAACGCTCGATGGCTACATGGGCAAGCAAGAAACCCGGCTGCTGCAGGAGTTTGAGGGCATGGAGAAAAAGCTGCAAAAGGCCGAAGAGAATAACCAGGCGGTGGCGATCAACCAGATTGAAAGTATTAAAGAAAAGCTTTTCCCCGGAGGCTCATTGCAGGAGCGCCACGACAACTTCCTCAACTTTTACCTCACCAATCCTGCTATTTTAGACGAGTTCCTCAAAGGATTTGATGCATTCGACTTTTCCTTCCATATTTTTATGGAAGAATAAGTTTCAATGGACAAACCGGCACTTCGTAAAATTTACCTTGAGAAGAGAAAAGCCCTGAGCCAGGAAGAGTGGCGGATGGCTTGTGGCAGCCTGTTTGAGCAGGTGAAAAACAATGGGGCGCTGATCGGGCCTGGCCCGGTTCACATTTTTTTGCCAATAGAGAAGTTCAAAGAAGTAGACACCTGGCCCATTATTCGCTGGCTGTGGCAGGACGGAATTCGCACGATGACGTCCGTCACCGACACTGAGCGAGGCACGCTTTCTCACGTTTGGGTTGACGACAAAACACATTTCAACACCAGTAAATGGGGGATTCCAGAACCCCTAAATGCTCCTGCTGCTGATCCTTCGATCTGCACTGTGATTTTTGTGCCGCTTCTGGTAGCTGACAAACACGGGAACCGAATTGGCTATGGCAAGGGCTTTTATGATGGGTTTCTTTCTTCGCTACCCGAGAAGACAAAAAATATTGGACTGTCACTGCTGCCCATATTGGAAGAGATCAACGTAGCGGAACAACATGACGTGAAGCTTGACATGGTTTTGGCACCGGAGCGAAATTGACAACCAGTAGCAAGTAGTTACTGGGAAGCCAGCCACCACTTACTGTCTACTGATTACCAATTACCTTCCTTAAATCCTCGCCTGATAAGTATATAGATCAAAGTACCTGCCTTTTTTCTCTATCAGCTCTTCATGTGTACCCCTTTCAGCAATTTTGCCTTGCTCAATCACCAGGATCTGGTCTGCCCGGCGGATGGTGCTGAGGCGGTGAGCAATGACAAACGTGGTACGGTCTTTCATCAGCTCTGCCAAACTTTTTTGGATCATCGACTCGCTTTCTGTGTCCAGGTTGGAGGTAGCCTCGTCCAGGATGATCACTTTAGGGTTTGCGAGGATGGCCCTGGCAATGGCTATACGCTGGCGTTGCCCCCCTGAAAGTTTAACGCCTCTTTCACCAATTACTGTGTCCAGCCCCTCTTCGAAGCGATCAGTAAACTCGTGCACATAGGCGGCCGTTACCGCATTTTTCAGCTCCTCTTCCGTGGCGCCGGGCCTTGGAAATAAGATGTTTTCCCTTATCGTCCCTTCAAAAAGAAAGTCGTCCTGCAATACTACTCCCAGGTACTGGCGGAAGCTTTTCAGCCCCACTTTCGAAAGGTCTTCCCCGTCGAGCGTAATGCGGCCGGATTTTGGCGTGAGGAAGGTGGCTGCCAAACCCGCTATGGTTGTTTTTCCCGAGCCGGAAGAACCCACCAGGGCTGTCACCGAACCAGAGGGAGCGGTGAACGTAATATCGTGGATCACTTCCTTGCCTTCTTCATAAGCAAAGCTGACATTCTCAAAGGCATAATCACCTTTCAGCTTTTTCAGCTGTATTGGCCTTTCCTCAGGCATGTCTTCAGGATCCATGTTCATGATCTCCTCTGTGCGGTCAAGTCCTGCAAAGGCCTCAGTTAGCTGGCTGCCGATATTGCTCATTTGCACAATGGGTGCTATCATAAAGCCCAGGTAGAGGGTGAAAGCAATGAAATCACCCATGGTCATCTCGTTGGTGATGATCTGGTAGCCACCAATGCCCATAATGCCTGTGGAGGCCAAGCCAAGCAGAAAAGTAGCGGAGCTGGTCACAAATGCGGTGGCGGTAAGGCTTGCTTTCACATTTTGAAAAAGCCGCTCCACGCCAGCTGCAAAAGTATTGTTTTCCTGCTCTTCGGCGTTGAAGCCCTTGATCACCCGCACACCATTCAAGGTTTCTGTGAGGCGGCCTGTTACTTCGGCGTTGATCACACCACGCTCCCGAAAAATAGGGCGAATTTTCCCAAAGGCCTTCATGGCGATAAAGGCGAAAATACCTACCGGCACCAACACGTAGAACGTCATCATTGGGCTGATGCGAATCAGCAGCACCAGCGAAATAACGGCAGTAATGCTGCCGCCAACCAGTTGAACAAGGCCGGTGCCGACGAGGTTTCGCACGCCTTCCACGTCGCTCATGACACGGCTGACTAAGGCGCCTGACTTGTTGTTATCAAAATACGAAATAGGCAGCGACAAAATCTTTCGCTGTACCTGTGCTCTGAGTTTACTAATGAGCAGCTGGGCCTCTACGCTAAGCAGGCGGGTGAGAGAAAACGACGTCACGGCCTGCAAGGTAATGGATGCCACCACCGCTATGAGCAAGAGTTTAAGCATGTGTAAATCCTGATTGACGATGACATCGTCGATCAGGTATTTGGTCGCTCCCGGCAGCACTAAGCTGGCCAGGCGACTAATGATGATGAGCACCAGGCCAACTGCCACAATCTTGCGACGTGGCCAGATAAAATCTTTGAACGCCTGAGCTACGGTTACTTTTGATTTCGGTTTGGACATGAAAAAAGGGATGGTTGGTTTCTCGGTTGTAAGTTAACGGATTAGTAACTGATTTAGCAGGGCAAATAGTTCTACCGAAGACGGGCGCCCTGTCAGAAAGACGCACTGGCAGCATGGATTACTTTAAGAACAGGATAAAAAATCTCATTTAGTGTGCGACTTGCCTGCGGATGGTATTTATCAAAGCAAGCGAATTATTATGAAATTCTGTACTTTCATTTTTTGTAACATCTTCGAAAAGCCAGCACCGAAGCATGTGTCATCTGCTATCAAGTTATTTTATCCGTTAACCCAACCACACCATGCGCCCTACCTTTACCCGCCGGGACTTTGTAAAACTCGGTTCAATTCTCGCAGCCGCTTTGGCCACACAGCCCATACAGGCACTGTCCGTCAACGACCCCTGGAAAATGAGACGGGGCGATAAGCAGAAAGTCATCATTATCGGCGCAGGCATGTCCGGGTTATCTGCTGGCATGGAATTGCGCAACCTGGGCCATGAGGTGCAAATTATTGAAGGCCAGATGCGAGCCGGAGGTCGTGTGTTCACTGCCCGGAACATGTTTGCCGACGGACTCTATGCCGACATGGGTGCCGCCCGTATCCCTGAAGACCATGAGTGGACCATGAAATACGTAAAGCAATACGGGCTTGAGTTATATCCATTCAACCCCTCTGAAGGCGGTTTGCTGCACATGGTAAAGGGAAAAAAGATCCGCTATACCAGCAACCAACCAGCTCCCTTGAAAGATTACCCGTTTTCGCTCACCCCCAAAGAAGTCGCTATGGACTGGGCGGGCATTAGTACGCAACCGTTTCAATCCATCATGGCCCAGGTGGGTGATGCCCGGGATTTGAGCTGGCCGCCAGCATCCATCGCAGGTTACGACAAGCTTACTTTCAAAGAGTTTCTTGTGAGCGAAGGCTACAGCTCGGATATCGCTGGTGCACTGATGCTGGGCTGGGAAGAAGCAGGAGAAAAAGGCCTCTACTTCTCGATTCTTGAAATGGTTCGGGAGACAAGCCTGTCGTTTGGCGCCACTCGCAATAAGATTGTGGGAGGCAATGACCTGCTGCCACGTGCGTTGGCCAAAGACCTTGGGCAATTGATACAATACGGCACCAAAGTGCTGGCCGTCGATCAGGATGAGACGGGTGTAAGCGTAACCGTGGATAGAGGAGGTGAACGCTCCACACTCAGGGCCGACAGGGTGATTTGTACCCTGCCCTTGCCTGTGCTGAAGAAAATGGATTTTGTGAAGAAGCTTTCAAGTCCCAAACAAACTGCTATCAACAATATGGGGGGCTGGAACCTCGGCCGCACAGCCATGCAGGCAAGAGACCGCTACTGGAGAAAGGACGGCCTGACGGGCTTTGCTGCTACTGACCTGCCTTCCGAAATCTGGGACCCACACTATGAGTCGGAAGCCACCCGGGGCATTATCGCTCACTATGTGAAAGGCAGGGACGCTGGTAAGTTTATGACAATGAGTGCTGAGGAGCGCCTGGCCTTTTCTGCCAACCATGTCGACTCGGTTTTTCCCGGCCTCAAGCCGCAGCTGGAAGGGGCGTTTATTAAAGTATGGGGTGAGGACCCCTGGGCCGGGTATGCGCACGCCATTGGCACACCCAATGACTTAACACAACACCTGCCCCACCTCATCACGGCCGAAGGCCGCATCCACTTTGCCGGGGAGCATGCTTCGGCCTATCATGGGTGGATACAGGGCGCTATTGAGTCGGGCAACCGGACGGCGAAGGAGGTAAATAGCTTTTGAGGTGACGGAAGTTTTGTGTGAAGACAAACAAACCGGCAGCAGGTTGAAGACACCCCTGATAACACAGTTTTTGAGTTGACTTTCCTTATCTTGCCTTTACCCCCAAACCACATTTTCTATGAAATACTTCGGCCTTTTCCTTCTGCTGACTTGCTTTTTAACTGGCCAGGCCCAGGAGCAGGTGTATTTTAACGCCAAAATATTCACTGCCAATCCCCAGCAGCCTTACGCTAACGCCCTGGCCGTGAAAGGAACAACCATTGTGGCCGTTGGCAACTACGAACAGGTGAAGGAGAAAGTTGGCGAGCAAGCCGAGTGGATTGATTTGCAAGGCGGCTTTGTGATGCCAGGGCTGGTCGACAGCCACAACCACGGCATTGACGGGGGCATGGGGATGACCAAGGCGAATGTGAACGACCTGTTTCTGGATGTGGATCAAATCCACCAGTTTGCCCGTGAAACGCTAAAGAAAAAAGAAGGCATGACCGGCGATGTGCTGGTGATTTATGGCCTGAACATCAGCACCTGGAAGGCGCTTGACACGGTGATCAAACTTTTCAATAGTGGCGAGTTCAAAACCCAGCCGGTGTTTCTTCGGGGCTCCGACTGGCACACTGCCTGGGCCAACAAAGCCATGCTGAAACGGGCGGGCGTGACCAAAGCCTACCTGGCATCACTGACGGGTGACGACAAAAAGTATTTCGGTGTGGCTGCCGACGGGGAAAGCAATGGGTTTGTGTCCGAAGATGGGCAGCACAAAATTGAGGCCGTGCTGGAGCCCGACACTGACTTCAGCCTGGGGGCCATCAAAGCCATGGCCTACAACAATGGGTTTGGCATTACTGCCTTTCTCGACCCCTCCGCTGCCCGGCTACCCGGCCCGCACGACAATATGCTGGCCTGGTACCAGCGTTTGGAGCAACAAGGCCAACTCACCGCCCATATAGCCGCTACGGTGGTGGCGGAGGTGAATGCCGACCCGGTACCCCAAATGACTGCTGTAAAGGCCCTGCAACAACAGTATAATGGCAACAACCTGCAGGTGTTGGGCTTCAAGGTTTTTGCTGATGGCGTGGTAGAGCACCCTACGCACACAGCGGCCCTGTCGCTGCCGTATACTGGTACACAATCGAAAGGGGTGATGATGATGGATCCGGAGAAGTTTGCCCGGTTTGCTACCCTGGCCGACAAGGAAAACCTGCTGGTGCATGTGCATGCCATTGGCGACCAGGCTGTGACGGAAACCCTCAATGGCTTTGAGGCCATGAGGAAGGCCAACAAAAGTATGGCGCTGCCGCACACCATTACCCATCTGCAGTTTGTGCAACCCGCCGACTTCGACCGTTTTGCCAGCCTGAACATCCTGGCCTCCTTTCAGCTGCTGTGGGCCCTGGGCGACGAAACCACCATTGACATCGTAAAGCCATATGTGGATCCATCGATTTATCAGTGGATGTACCCGGTGCGGTCGATGCTGCAGGCGGGGGCCACTATATGCGGTGCCAGCGACTGGCCCGTGTCGACAGCTAACCCGTTTGAGGCGATGTACTATGCTGAAACCCGGAAAGGAGCGCTGGGGGTGCTGGATGCCAGCCAAAGCATGCCGAGAATGGCGATGCTCTACGCTTACACCTCCGAAGCGGCCAAAGCACTGATGATGGAAAACCTCATTGGCTCGCTTCAGATTGGCAAGTCGGCCGATTTTATCCTGCTCGACCGGGACGTGCTCACGGTGGGCCCTGAATCGCTAAAGGCCACGCAGGTGCTGTGGACGGTGTTTGAGGGGAAGAAGGTGTATGAATTTGCTGGCAAGTAGACAATCAGGATGCTGGCGGGAAATTGACTCGGACATACTCCAGGAGCCTGTCATAATCTTTATCAACCTGGTACACCCGGCGTACCCGGCGGTCAGGAAGTTTGATATCCAGATACCGATACCCGGCTCTTCCCCTCAAACGCACGGAGCGCACCTCGCTCAAAGCGATCTCCTTCTTAGCGCTTCTTTTAAGGGTGAGGATGAACAGCACTGCATGAGGCAGGCCAACTAACAACCCTAAACCCAGCGACGCATAATCACCACTCCCAGTGATGAAGTTGCTGACGTAAATAGTGCCGAAGGCAATCCAGCAGCTACTCGACACCAACTGGAGCCAATACCAGGTTTTGACATTGTCATCGACGACGATCCTATCCTCCTCAAATGAAATTTTGCCGCTTCCTATTGGAAAAGTTGCTGGCAGTTGATCGGTAGTCGGGTTGAGGTTCATCATTGAAAATAATGTTGACAGTCAAGCAAATTATTAACGAGTACCAGAAACGGAAGTGATCAGTCGGTGTTCTTTACCTGAAAGTCTACATGGACGCTAAACCATTCTCTGGCTGTTATCAATGCTTCCTGGTAACTTTTTGTTTGCAGATCGCCGGAAGCAGTCGTTGCAATAGGAAAATCTACTATCTGTGGTGCTAGTAGCTCCAATATCCTGTAGGCACAGTTGATGGTATTGGTTTGATCAGGGTTAGCAGACTCACAATTCTTTTCGTTGCTGTAGAGCAATTCTACCAAGTAGTCGTAGAGTTGCTTTTGCTGGGTGTAAATAATTGACGGGGCCATGTCGTAGACCATATCGTCATTTACTTCAATTCCTCTCACTTTGTTATTCACCAGGTTGATGGCCGTTTGATCACCCAGTCTGGATAATGCCAGGTAGGCAGCCCATCGCACCTTTGCCGAATTGCCGGGTTGCGACAACTGCCTGAGAGCTGGGGCGGCGCTCTGGTCTTTCAGCGTTCCGACCATTTTTATTAATACCTCCTTCTTTGCCACCTGCCGATCAAGCGTCTGGATAAGGGTTTTCTTCTGCGAGGCATTGAACAGCGATGACGGAACAGAACTAAGATTTTGAATGGATAAGCCAACGATGTCGAGAGACTCGTCCGTCATGCCCTGTAGCTGAAGGGCCAGTATTTGTTGTTTGGCCGCAGGAGCAGTGGTGCTCTTTTGCATGACGTCAAGGGATTGGTAGCAGGCTCTTCTTACTGTTGCGAGGGTGTCTCTAACAGCATTTTGAATGACTCTTATGTTATTATCGATTTGCTGGGTCTGCCTTAAGACTTGATAGGGAAGTGCTGACGAATTTCCTTCCCTTACGCTGGCTAGAAAAGTAAGCAGGCTGCCTGACTCTACTTGTGCAATAAGCCCTAAGCGCAAAAAAACATTAAGTAAAAAGCATATAATCGCTATCTTCTTCATCTGCAAGCATGTTTTAAAACACAATTCGACACCAAGTTGTGGTGACAGTTACTCCACTCGTAGTTTAACACATCTCAACTCGACCTGTTTAGCCCACGATACTAGCAGCTCTCCGCTATTCCTTGATTAACCTAGCCGTTCCAATTGCCCCGTCCTTTAGCTGTATAATTACCAGGTACAAGCCCTTTTGATAATGTTGAATATTCAGTTCAAAATTGTTGGTAGGCTGGCTCAATTCTGCCTGATAAATTGACTGCCCATTGATTTTTTTTATTGAGACGGCGTGAAGAGCCTTTGGTGAATTGATCGTAACTAGTTCACTTGAAGGGTTGGGAAACATAGTTATGCCCAACTTTTTCAGATCTTCACCTTGGATGCCCGTCTTAATCGAAGCAACAAAGGAATACGGCCCCTGGCCACCGGCGTTATATGCGGCAATACGGTATGCAATTGGGTCAAGTGAAAAGTCGATAGGCTCAGAGAATGTAGTTGTGTCTTGTGAGACTGAATCAACTACTGTAAAAGTCTCGCCGTCCGCTGTGATCCGCTCAATTATGTAGCCCTCCTCAGTTTGGTTATCGACCCAAAATAAGCGAATTGTTGATACTTCCTTTTTAAGTCGAAAGCCGTTTGGAACCAACGGCACTTCGATTGCTGTGGAGAACTCCACTGGATAAGCATAGTAGTTTTCTAAACCAGGCACAATTGGTTTTACCGAGTACTGATAGGTAGTGTCGGCGTCGAGGCTTTCTACCAGGAGTGTTGGTTCAGTTACCTCTACAGCTGTATAGTTTTCCAGGGTGTTTTGAAAATAGTCTTGCGACACACTGACAATGTAGGACGTAGCTCCTTCCACTTCTGGCCATTGGAGAACCACGTGATGGGCACGAGTTTCAACTGGTTGGCCAATTGCTGAAGGAGCATTAAGAAATTCAAATTCGTTGATGGAGAAAGTGGTCTTTTTGCCCCAGCCATCTTCGGTGAAAAAATATTTGAATCCGTAGATTTCGTTGTTTGGGTTGAAAAATGGAACCCTTCCTTCACCCTCCACATAAGCACTAATAATTTCGTTATTTTTTACATCATAATAGGCTTTGCTTAATATAAGCGTATCACCGTGAAGTGTTGTTAGGTGTTCTTGTTCACCGAATGGCCCAGGGCCGAAGGGGAAAGTCAAAGTAGCCGAATAACCCAATGGGCCAATAGAGAAGCCGATGCTTTTATCGTAGTTACGGGGAGACGGTTGGTTGACAAACTGTAGGTCTCCAAAAGCAGTGGGATGGTAGAGGCTAATACCGCTAAAAGTAACACCGTGCCAGGCTGGGTCATCAATACCCTCTGGACTCTGGCTATCAGACATATCCAAAATTCCTGACCATGGTCGAAATCTCAATCCGCTGCCGGGAAGGAACTCAAGCGTGTCCGAACTGTTAAGTAAACTATTTTGACTAAGGTTTCCATAGAATATTTTTTCCTCGTCAGAGGCACTGTTTATCCCTCCCAAAATTCTAAAGAAATACGGCTCATCATTTTTCAAACTATTTACGTTGGGGAAACTGTACCCGACGTCTAACGCAAACCGATAGTTGTTATCATCTATGGAAGAGCCTTCTTGAATGTAGACCAACGAACCACTGAACAGTTTTAATGTAATATCATTGTCCTGTAAATTGATCAGTTGCTCTTTAATAGGAATCCTTCCATAAAGATAATTTGCAAACACTATTTCACTGTGTTCGTTTTCTAACAATATTGGGTAATTCGATCCCTTGAGCGGCAAAAATGCCTCGAAGCTTCCCATCATACGAGCTCCCTCCCTTACAATAACCACCTCATCATACTCAAACCTTGACTCATTGCTGTCAAAAAAGAAAGGAACGGAGGCCAGGTTTGGCCTCTTAAATTCAATCCTACCACTATCCAAATAGAAAGAGCCACCGGTATTATTGATACGCAGATTGTCAAATGAGGTGTAAAGTGTGTCAGCAATTTTCTCGCCGCTAGGATATGTTTTTGGATAGTATATCCAGTAGCCGCTTCCCGAGAAGTGGTTCAAATCATCATTGGAGTCAGTTAATTTAACATAGTTACCTGCCGCTGAAATTTGATAGGCAATCAAACGTGTCTTAAAAGTACTTATTGGCCCGTTATCAAAGTACAAGACGTCGTCTTCTATTCCTTTTCCTGATACTTGCCACGCAATGTTGGAATTAACGGGAAAGCTTCCAGAATCATCCAGCCTCTCCGCAATATTAATATCATTCGCCGCCGCCGGCATCGTAAATTCCCTGAAATATATAGGCTCATTATTGATAATCGCATCTTCTTTTGTTTGCCCCTCGTTGATCTTAACCACGGTTATGGTGTAATAGACGTCCATTTCGGTGTCGATAAATCGCTCAAAAGGAGCCCACATAACACTTACAATCTCAGTAAAACCAAACCGATAGCCCTCCTCTGGAAAGACTGGCTGAATGGTGTTTGTTGTTGTCTGCGAAAAGCCAAAGAAAGCCGAGACAATAATCATTAGAGTTAGTAGAATTCTTTTCATCTATGCTGATTAATTGTTACAAATTCATTTGAAAATCCTTGTTAATCCCGAAGCTGAATACCAGTATCTGCAAGTGGCCGTTCACCTTGCCATATAAAATGCTGGGAGCGGGGTTGAATCTCATATTGGCATTGGCAGCCAGGTAAATGTCCACCAGGGTGATAGTGCCCGTTTTGCCGGAAACTTTCTTTTGATACTGGGCATATATCTGCGCCCAAAGCTCAAGCCAAAGTCCGGCTTCTTTCAACTGAAAACTGGGGTTGTATTGCGCAATTACCTGCACGCCAGCTGCCGCTCCGGCTTCGATGACCAGATCAAATTCGACAATCGCTATGTCGACATGAATGGGGTTCGGCTTGAACATGAATTCCAGTCCCAGCCCCAGATTGGCAGTATTTTGATTGAGGTCGAGCCAGCCTGTGGGGCCAAAGCCGGCGCAGTTCAGGATAAACTTGAGCCGTTCCTGCTGACTGCCCAACGCCACTCTCCATGCTCCGGGTTTCACATCCACCAGCAAACTACCCTGTGCACAAAGCACCCCTGGCTTTTCAAAAGAGGCGGCCAGGTGTCCAAAAAAGTGCTGCTCTGCCGAATTGTACTTCAAGGCAATAGTACCCTTAATAACCGCTGTTTGATCAATGGTTGCCACTTGCGGAACACTGCTAAGCATCTGGCCATTGCCCAGGAAGTCAACCGTAAAGTCGCCAGTAGCAGCCACGTCCATTTTTGCATCAATCTCCAGCCGGAGCATTTTGCCATTTTGCGGGCCGAAAGCCACCATATGCAAGTAGGCTCCATAATTGTTGTTGCCGTCAGGTACAATACCTTCCAGCCCATTGGCCGTCATGTGGCGGTAAACTCTCCCTTGCAAAGCCACTATTTTGACTACCCCGAGCTCTATTTCGTCAGTCACTTCCTTGATCGTTGAGGGCTGCATCGGTTGCCCCATTTTGTCGGCGTCGGCAGGTTCCCCAGGGTTAGGTGGAGGACCTCCACTTCCAACCTCAGCCATCCAGAAGCTCACATTATCCTTTCTTCCGCTCATAAAGGCGAGTTGTATGTGGAAGGGCTTCGGGACTTTCACAAAGGCGTCTATATCTTTGGCCGACCATGAGTCACCATACTGAGGATCCCCTTTTCTGAAGTGAATAATTCCATTGAGGTCAAGCGCCGGGGAGCGCACACTGATGGGGACGGGGTCAAAAAGCAGATCCTTCGGATTAGCTCCCGAGAGGAGCTTCCCGCCGACAGCGGCAAAGTCCACGGGGATGGAAATGCCCACGTCGTCGCCGAGCAGGTTATTGACCAACTCGTTGCCCGCAGCCGACACCTTCTGCCTGACTGCCCCGGCCACCGCCTCCAACGCACCCTGCTTGATTTGATTGACAATTCGATCCGCACTTATGTTGGCTATCAAATCTTGCCCTACACTTTTGATAGCCTCCAGCATCTTGTCCATGTCGACCTGAGCACCCAGCTCATCCCCGAGGCCTTTGAGCTCATCATCAAATCCGTCGAGCACGCCCTGCATAATTTCGGAAGGATTCTGATCCTGGTTAATGGCACCAAGCACCACGTTTTCGGCAGTTTGCCTGACGAGTCGCTTAGCCCTCTCATTCAAATTAGTGCTTATGAAAGAAGTGACTGGAAATACGATATTTTGATTAACCGATGAATTGAGCGCAATGGTAAGTTCATTGACGATTGCCTCTCTGGTGGAGTTGGCAACTGCCTCTACTATTAAAGAAGCGTCTGGAGCATCCTGGGAGAGGCTTGCTATTACATCTGAAGAAACTGTGGAAATAATTGCTGTCACTGCCTGATCCACTTCCTGCTTCACCGAGCTGGTTAGCTGGTTGGCTTGTCCTATGATCACACCATTTATATTATTGGTGGCCTGCTCTACTTTCATCAAAAATCCATCTCCCAAAGAAGCGACTTTATCTATAGCAAAATTGGTAGCAAATCGCTTCAGCTCTGCAACTATGTCTGATATGTTGTCGAAATCCTCCTCGCTATTCTGAATCTGCTCAATCAACCCATCTACAACTGTGGGATCGTTAGCCAACTCCCGGAAAAGCTCCAAATACGCCAGCAACCGCTCTTTGCGATCAGCGATTGATTCATAGTCAATTGCTGTAGGTTCCTCAGGAACATTTACCAGGGCCTCTAAATCATGGGCCTGCCCACCCAGGCTTCCTGAGGCAGATGCAATCAAGTCAACAGTTGTCCCTTTAAGTGCTTCCGTTTGCTGCTCCACTTTTTGAGTGAGGTCCTCTTCCAGGGCGGCCATCTCTTCTTGCAATTTGTCAAGGCCATTTTGAGCCGATGCCAGGTTGAATGCTCCCTGCGTAGGCGCTGGCATATAGCTCTTGTCCAGCATGGCATTTTCAACCATGGAATAGAGGTTGAATGCGGGTGCCCCGTCGTCGCCACTAACGTCCTCACCCATCACCACTTTCCCTGAAATGGCAAAACCATAATAGTTCTGAGTCCGACCGGCACTGAGGGCATCGATAGTCACCGGATATCCTCTAAAGGTGGCGTTGACCTGATTGGTAAGGGCCAAAACCCCTTCCGGTACGTAAAAACCGACCCTGTAGTCTCCCCACACGTTGAAGTTATTGACTTCGCTCAACGTTACACCGACAGAAGGCCATGATACATCCATCGTAAGTTGCAGGTGATCGTTGCCTGCCATCTGGCCTTGCTTGATTGTTAGGTCAACCGCCAGCTCTCCTCCCTCCGGATTGAACCTGAACGTTTTATTGTTCAGGTTGGCCAGGGTTCCCGGCCGAAACCCTCTATCGTACAATTGAGATCGGAACTCAAAAGGTGTGGTCGTGTCAATAAAAGGCACCAGAAAATTTCCCTCCAGCCTGCTGGTCTCATTGGCTTGCTGATTGTTGATGTCCAGTGTAAGCCGGGTGAAGTTGGCTGGAAAAGTATTGAATTCCCCAGCCACAACGAACTGCAAATCATGCTTCAGGGTAAAACCCTCTCCGGTGACCCCAACCAGGCTATTCGGGGATGTATTCAGATCAATAACACTTTCGAGTTCGCTGCTGAGTGCAAACTGCCCTGCCCCATCCATCGCTTTTGCAATTTTCAGGGTAGACTGCTCAATGTAAACCCCCTTCCAGTAAGGCTGACCGGCAAACTTACCTGGCGATGAGGCATCATCCAGGTCAATGATGCTTTTGCCCGGAAGCAATTCCATGCCCGTGCCCGCTATTACTCTCAGTGGAACTGTATTGGTTGAGTCGGATATCTCTATTAGCCTAAGATTGTCCACCTGATTAAAAGCCCAGGTAGCATTGCTCCCTGTGATTGATTTGGTAGAGGGGGTAGTCAGCGTTCCATCAAAGCCAAACCAATACTGATTGTCGAAGATTACCACTGTGCTGGTAGGAGAAAGGTCAAGCTTGAAAAACTGAGGATCCAGTAGCTCGAAAGAATTGCTGGTGGTGAGGTTCGCTACTCCCGAAAGCCGAAAATCGTTAAAGTCGGAAGCGAACTTCTCCGATGTAACTTTTCCAGTGCCCGATGAGAGCAAAGGAAACGGTAGATCCCAGGAGAAACTCCCTTCGACAAACAAACCATCCTTTGTTATTTTATAGTTAGTTGCCAGAAAAGTAGCCTCACCATCTGCCTCATTCCCTGGAGTAAGTTCGAAAGTAATGGGGCTGGTTTCGACGTTAATTTCTCCATCGATCATGTAGACAAAGCCCCCCCTTTCAACTATTTTGATCTCTTCAAAAGAAATATTAGTCCAGACTTCATCATCCTGCGAAAGCCGTACTCTCCCCAGTCCGGAAAAATGTGAAAAGTCTTTGTTTATTATCTTATCTACTTCAATTCTGTGAGAGGCCGCATAGAATCTCTCCACGATAGGAGGGCCATAGAAAACGGACAGGTCACTTTTCGCTACTTCCTGCCCATTAGAAAAGGCCTTTATTTGCCAAACATAACCTTTATCTATCGTAGGAAATGGAAGCCTTTCCGCATTTGTAAAACTATAGTTAAAAGGATCTGTTAACCGGTAATACCAAGACTGATTTGTCAAAAATGCTTCCCCAGGCTCCTCACTGTCCGAAAACTCTTTAACCACCACTTGATAGTTGACATATTGTTTTGGAAGCTTGTTATTCGGTGCCGAAAATAGCAGTGAAGCTACGTCCCGTCTTTTAAAGCCATAGCCATACTCGGGGTAAATCAAGTCTATTTTCCCGCCGACAGGCCAACCATAGTAAAGCAGCCTAAACTCACTATAGCCATTGTTTTTATACCTGTCTTTACCATCTGCGTCTTTCGCTTGTACCCTGTATACATAGGCCTTACCTGCCTCAAGAAGCGGATCAGCGGGGCCATAGGTGTAGTTAGTGTTTTGTAGCAAGTCGCTTTGAAACACCTGCAACGCCTGCCCGTTCTGCACAGCGCTTAATGGGTTGGCCCCCGGCTCAGTCAGCTCCCACATGGTCAGCTGAAAATCTGTTCCCAGGGTATTGTTGGCACTAGCAGTATTAAAGAGCTGCCAGGTAATGGGAAAGGTAGTTGTAGTTGCCGGATCCAGAAACTCGCCTTCGCCCGGGCTGATTATTCTGGGTGGATCCAGCAATTGTATCCAGACGTTGGCGCAACTTTCCTGCGATAGCAATTCTCCTGTGTTATAATCCAATACCTGCAGACAGATAGAATACATGCCCTCCGGTAGCCTGCCCGAGTTGATGATCTTGCTGGCATTCGGACCGTTTACATTCAGGTTATTGAAGTTAAAATACTCTGCCCAATCCGACCCGCTGAAAACATAAGGTGCCCCGGGCTGAACGGTGATGGGTGCGACAGGGGTAAACCCATTTTTGGTACGGAGCCGCACACCCATGCTTTCAATAGAAAGCCGAAGTTTAAAAGTCCACGACGCTTCGTTGAAGTCGTTGAAGACAATGTTGGCTGTGAGCCGGTTGCTTCCCTCTGCCGTGTAATCGCTGAGGTAAACTGAGTAGGGCGGTGGCAAAACTGGCTGTATATCGGCGGGGTAGCGTTGCACCTGGGCCAAAGCACCGTGCACAACAAGCACCAGCGAGGCGAATAACAAAAGCCATCGCCGTTTCTTCGTCGCACGCATTGTCTGGTCAGGTATGTTTTGCCTTCTATTCACGTCAACTACATCTTTTATAGGTCGTAACAGGCCACCCTGTCATCTGCGGACTTCAAAAACACCTTTTTGCCAATGGGATCGATGGAGAAATCGGGGGTGCGGTCGTTGGTCACAATTTGTCCTTCCTCTTCTCCTGTCAGAATATTGATTTTGACAAAGCCGATGCTATGGTCCTTTTTGGTGAGTATTAGCTTGTAGTTATCGGTACCAGCTTGTTCGCCAAACCTGGCCTGGGCCATGGCTCCAAGGCCTCCGGTCACGTCCCTGGTAAAAGTGGCCACCGTCATTTGCTTCTGCGCCTTTCTGGTGAAGGCGTCGTTGCCCTGGAGCGCTCCCTGCATCCCATAGCCAATGGAAGAAACGCCATAGGCAAAGCTTGTGAGAGCGGTGCCTGTACCCAGCACACCAAGGGCCAGCTTGGCACCAAAGCTTTGTTCCGGAGCAGGATAAAACTTGTGGTAGCCAACCCTCCCGCTCTTGCTTATCAGCATGGCATTTTGGTTGCCCGTGAGCAGGTAGCCATTGGGCAATAATTGTATGCCTGTGGGCAGCTCACCCCTGAAGGCAAAATTGGAGGTGATTTCCACCCAATCCTGTTGGTCGGGCATTACCCGCACCAGCTTGCCTTTGACGTACATCACAAAGCTGCCGTCACTGTCCTGCACCACACTAATGGGGACCTCCCCGGCCGATAGGTACTTATCGCCATTCCACATAAAGGTGCCATCGTCGAGGTTAAGGAAATTGGTTTCCTGTTCGCTGATGAAGAAGAGGGCGTTGCCGTACTGTTTGTAGTAAGTCAGCCGCCCATTGATGACTGGTCGTTTTTTCCACATCGGCTCCCCTGCGTCGTTAACAAAATTGATATAGGCCCTGCCCACGCCATCCATCATGGCATAGCCCAGGCCTTTGTCGGTCACAAATACGCCGGCATTCTTTTCTCCGCCTGATCCCATTTTCTCCTTCTTCCACAAGTGATCTCCCGTGGCGTAGTCGATCTTACCGGAACTGAAGGTTTGAAACAGCAGAAAATCATTTTCTCCCAACGCCACTCCGCTGTATTTGGCTTTGGAGTACTCCACCGGGTTTTTCCATATTTCCTTCCCACTGCCGAGGTCCAGTGCATCCACGGCGAAGTTGCCTGCTGCGCCACTGGCGAGGCCAATCTGCTTCCCGGTATGCTCCTCAAAAAAAGTAGAAGAAGGAGACCCACTGACCGCAAACAACACCTCCCCATTGGGCTGCAGAAACAGGTCGATATAGTTCTTTTTACTGTCCGTCTGCCAAATGATCGCACCGGTGCTACCGTTCAATTTGTACAGCTCTTTTCCAAGGGCATAAATGATATTCCCCTCGTTGTCGATAATCGGCTGCGGCTGGAGATCCTTGCCCTTTGCTTTGTCAAAAGTGGTGTTCCATTTTTTCTCACCACTCACATAATCAAACATCGTGATGCCGTCACCGCCGTCGTTGCTGTAGGCAATCATTGCCCCTCCAGCCTCAGGAATCACTTTGGTACTGATAATCGACCCGAGGGCTTCTTTGGCCGAGTCAAAAATCAGGTTCCCGTTCAGGCCGTTGATGATCAGGGTTTGTGAGTCGCCCCCCTTGTCGGCAATCAGCACCAGGGGTGTGCCTTCAATCACCTGGTAATTGGCCTCGGGCACATTGGTGAGGGTGGTGATTTCCCACAGCTTGTCGCCGTTTTCTGGGTTTACGCCATACAGTCCATTGTCGCAGGAAGCAATGAGGATGCCATAATCGTTGATCTGCATCCACTTCAATTTGCCTGGCAATGAGATCTCCCAGCTGGGTGTTAGCACCTGAGCCTTTGCTCCCCACACGGTGAGAAGCAGCAGCGATAGAAAGAGGCACCGATATGCCATCCCTAAGGGACTGGTTGTTAGGCGATCTGTATTCCGGGGTACCGATAGGTCGTCCCGCTGGGACTGACTGCCGCTTCTTTCTGCTCTATCATTCGCAGCTGGCTTTCTGAATTGGCCAGGGGTGCTTTTTTCGTTTATGTCGTCTCTACGGGACTGGTGGCTAATTGGCTGGTTGTGATTTGTCATAATCTAAAAGCATAATTGAGTGTTCCCCGCCATTCCTGTGTGGCTTTGGCAGCTTCTTCGTAAGTGTTTTTCAATAGATAAAAGGTGTTGAACGACACGGTATGTCGCTTGCCGGCCGTCCAGTTGACTGACCAACGCACATTGTCGATGTGGCTGTTTCGTGATTTGTTCAGGTAGCTGTTCAGCAGGCTCAGCGACAGGCTGCTTCGCACTTTGTTGTCCATAAAAGACCGGTTCACGCCAAACACCGGCCCAAGGGTGAGGTTGCTGATGCCGGAGGCTTCCGACTGATTGATGGTGAACGACGTATTGGTCGACCAGTACTCCCCAATCTTGAAGCTGTAACCGGCGTTACCACTTTTGAACAGCGATCCATTGCCCTGGTTGTCGGTGGCGTCCTGCAAATTCCCGCTGACGAAAAGGGTGCCTGTATTGGTTTCCTTTCCGGTTTGGTAGTTCACCGATGCCATGGCCGACCTGGTCACCTGAAAAAACTCCAGCGTGTCTGAAAGGATATCGGTTTGCAGCAGTAGCTGTTGGGTGCTGGTGCTGTAGTTCGACACATTCAGGTTGATATTGAGCTTTTCTGTGGCTGAAATGGCCGCCGATGAGCTGAACACATACCTGTTTACCTGGGCGCTGTTCTGGTTGTCGAGGTTGTTATGTTGCAAGCCTGAGCTGGTGGACAGCGTTACCCGGTTGTTGAACAGGGGCAAAGAAAGTCCGGCCGTGATGTCTTCTAGGTCGTTGTTAAGAAACGACGAGCCGTGCGTGGTGTAGCCGGGGTCCACTCTTCGGTAGCTTAAGTTGGCCTGAAAGCCATCGCCCTGATAAGTAAGGCGTGATTTCAAGGCGTTGGTAAAAGCGGAAGACCCATTCGGTTTGTAAAGCCCTCCGAGGTTATTGATGAAGGAATAGTCGTTGGTGAACAGCTCGGGGATCCGCCGGTCACGGGTAAAAAGGCTGTAGGCATACTCTCCTTCCAACGAAAAGCGGTCGAAAAATTTGAAGCCACCTTCCAGCCCCACCACCAGGTTCTCTTCAGGAGTCACCACAAAAGAGCTGTCCACCACATCGATGGAGTTAGGGTCGTCGTACGCCCGGAAGAACATCACTGCTGCTCTTTGCTTTTCCAATTCAAAACCCACCTTGGTGCCAAAGCCGATGCGCCGGTAGGTGGGCTCGGCATATACCTGCCCAAACTGTGAGAAATTGGCCACGGGTTTGGCAAAACGCCCATACATGGCGCTGACCCTTACCGGATTGTTCTCAGGCTTGTACTCCACACCCGCACCAAAGAACAAGTTACCGGCCAACGTATAATCAGAAAAGTTGATGGTACGGTGACCCAGATGGACTGTGAGACCTTTGTACGTAGGACTGATACCAAACCTATTAAAGGGCTGCGGCTGGGCAAAGCTCTTGTTTTGCTGACTGAGCGTGGCCGAAAGCGGCACGCTGATGATGCCCAGGAACGTCAGGTTGAGGTTGGCGTTCAGCTGCCAGAAGTAGGGATCCCGGCGGCTGGGCATGCCCTCGGCATGATAAAATGTTTGCGTTGCCGAGAGGCTTCCATTATACGCAAAGAGTTTTTGATCGCCCAATGTTTCCAGATCCTGCGCAAAAAGAGTCGGCGGAAACGCCAACGTTAAAAGCAGCACAGTCGCCACTCGCCAGCCGAGATAGCGTATGTTTTGCCCAACCCCATTGTCCACGATCGGATTTTGGGGTGTGTCCTTCGTGTTTTTGGGTGTGTCTCCACACCCTATATCACGACTCGTGTCTCCACACCTTACGTCCTTGGGTGTGTCTTCACACCCTAAGTGCTGATTCGTGACTCCAAATGCATCAACAATGCTTACGTTCTGGCGTGTGTCCTCACGCACCAGCAGCATGCCTTTCCGTCTCCTGGGTGTGAAGACACACCCAGCAACGACATACACGGGAATGCCCGGCCAAACGCCTTTATCAGGGGCGATATGTTGTCGCCGCCCACTCACCGCTGCTCCCATTTATAAATCCACGGCACGCCTATAATGAAAGGTTTAGCCTTGCTCTCCATCAGTTCGTTGATGAGCCCATTCGCATTTTCCAGCTCGTTCATCTCCTGAGAGTACACAAAATACCAGGTGCCCGAGGCGCTTTGGGTCACTTTGGTATCGAGCCCGGCCTCCCGTTTCAAAATCCGCTGAAAGAGCTTGGCGTCGTCCAGATTGCGCAGGGCCCCCACCACCAGATAGTAAGGCCCTTCCTCAACAGAAGTTGTATCATCGGGGTTGGCCTGGAGCCGCACAATGGCCTTCGACAGGTCGTCCTGGTAGCCGTTCACAATTTCCCTGAGCAGGCGGAGCTCCTCGTTCTGCGCTGCCAGCTGGCTTTGTGTTTCGTTCAGCTGCCCGCTCACCAGCTCATTTTCCTGCTTCAGGGCATCAATTTTTTCATACTGAATGGCCGTCTGTTTCTCCAGCGACTTGATGCTGCCGCCCTTTTCTCTGGCTATGGGCGAGTCGCTTGATTTGCGCAGCCTCAGCCCCAGCACAAATTCGTGGGTGGAGCTCCCCAAAATACTCAGGTCGGTGGTGGGAAACTCGTAGGTATAGCCAAACACAAACTGCTCAGCCAGCTGCGTGCCAATGGAGAACCCTGCGCCAATCTTTGGCCGGTAGTTCATATTGAGCCACACCAGCTGCTTGTAATTCACCATTAGGTTCAGGTCAGCCTGGGAGGGCAGCCCCTGCACCGTGCGCAGGAGCACCATCGGCTTAATGTCGACATGGGGGCTGGCGGTGAACGTGTAGTCGAGCGTGGTGTAGTAGTGCCGGACAAACGTATAGTCGAGCGACTGAAACAGCGCCTCGTTGTTGTATTTAATGGTGTTTTGAAACAGCTGCTCGCTGGCAAAGCCCACATGGAGTTTCTTCAGGGTGTAGTGCAGCCCCGCATTTCCCTCAAACACCGTCCGCTGGTCAACGGCGCTCAGCAGGGTAGGGTCGCTGATGTCATCGGCCTGAATGCGGTCGAAGAATATCCGGTTTTGAATGGCCTGACCAAAATGGAGCTGCTGATCTTGCATAAGCTTTTTTGGGCGTGCCCTCTCTCGCATGAAATATTTATCAAACCAATAAGTAGTGAGCTCGAGAGGTCGGGCTATTCGCTACAAGTCCTCAGGCTCGTGCCTCACCTTGTGGGCTTTCCGCTGCTATCCCTCACGCAGGAACAACTTAGATGAAAGATTACTAAATACACAAATAAAGTAACGATTAATGTCTAATCGGTTCATTATAGTCAACAGGCATTTTCAGAACCAAACAGCGATCAATATCAATAAAGGCGAAGCTGTTGCGCAGATTAGCACACAAAAAGCCTTTTACTGGCATAAAGGTAAATTTGTTATCTTCACTAAATGATGAATAGCAATCGACTGCAATGATTTAAGGAGCGCCGTTTTAGGCCATTGGAAAAAAAGGAAACAAATGACGATAGTTGAGCTCAAAGCAGAGGCTAACAAGAGTAAGAAAGAAGGCAACTTAAAGGAGACCTGTAAACTTTGGGCAGCAATTTGGGAATTGGAAAAAAATGAATGGAATGGCTATTACTTGGCTCAATGCCTTCGAAAAATAGGAGACTATGAAGGTGCTCGAAAATTGCACTCAGAACTAGGAATTACTTATCCCGATTTCAAGCCATTGCAAAACGACAAGCTTTGGCTTGACTACAGTGAAAACGTGAAGGATTGGGATAATCCAAACCTTCTATCTGATGCTGAAAATATTCTGTCTCGTGCTGACAGATACGATAAGTACACATCAAGCGTATACACCAAGACGGTTTTGACGGTTATAAAGCACTTGAGCTATGAAAAAGACTTTAAGTTAGCGTATGAATGGATACAAAAACTTGATCAAGCGGTGATTAGCAATTCAGTCTTCAGCTTCAACAACATAGTTTATCCGGCTGACAGAAAAGTCTACTTTATAAGGTATGCCGACATTCTTGTACAACTAAACAAGCATCTAGAGTATATAGAAAGTTGCTTGGCAAATCTGAACTTTGTAGATCAAAAAATTACCCAGTTCAAAAAACACATATTAAATGAGATAACATTTGATGATTATATATCTAGGGTAAAATTAGCTCGAGTCATCAAGTGCTTTCAAGAAGAGTTCCACAATCGATTAAAGGCCATACCAGAGAGAAATTACAGGGAGAATAAAGTAACTCTTGTAAGCGACCTCAGCCACTATCTTTTTTGCCCAGTTTCGTTTGCAATCAACGAATCCTTTAAAGTAGATACGAATGCAAGTTGGGAGAAAGACGAATGGCTCGGGGAAAAGGAGTTGTTCATTGACAGGCATAGGCGATTTCAAATAACGAATAGTTTCAAAGATGTTTTTGATGGGTGTGATATTGAAATCAACACTCAGTTGCAGCAAGATTTTGAATCCCTATTTCGTTCCACTATAAGAGTAAACAATGCGACCAACCCAAAACCCACAATTTACGCAAACAAAGCAGGGGATTTAAAAGGAGCCCCAGATTACATTATGCAAGATAGTTCCGGAATCAAGTTTGCAATCACCGAAAAATTCTCGAGCATTTATTCTGCTGATTCAAACACACCGTTTGATAGTGACCTAATAAAGCACTATGCCTTTATAGATGAACTTGTGGAAGCAGAGATTTCGTTCGGTTATCTGATTACTTGGTATTGGCATTTAATCGATATCCAAACAGAGGCAGGTAGGCAAAAAAAGAAAATTGTTATTAAGTCCTACAGGCTAACTAAGGTAAAGGCTGATCAATCAAATTCTAACAAATTGAAGCGAACCATACAAGATGTAAATGATTTCAAGGCAAGAAAGTCGATGGAAGTGGATGGCGATAGAATTTCATTTGCGAATAAATGTCTCAATTGCAGTGTTATATCGTACTGTAGTCACAAAACAGGAAAGTTTAACGTCATAAATTTACCTTATGATTTGAACATCAACCAAGTTCGAGGTGAGCCAAAAATACAACTGGACAAAGCAGATATCGATGATTTCTCATTTTAAGTTGGCTTAAGCAAGTGTTTCTTAATGATCGGTTAGTTTACCCACAAGGATGCGTATCTCGACGCATTAGTCACATGTTGCAATTGTGACAAATAATGCAAAACATGCAGCTTAGATGAGAAAGTCTCCGCAATGCTGGATATTTCTCTAAAATGGACAACCAAAAAAAATAAAAACTGCGACATCGGACGTGGAAGTACACTTTCGTGATTCGGAGAAACAAAAAGAATATCGGGCTAGGGACTATTATGACTTTCACCATGTTTTCTTACTCATCCTGCTAGTCGAATTCCTCACGTATTAAAGACAAGTCTTTTTTGGAAAGCACTTTAATTTTAAGTGCTTGTTTTCTTTTATTATCGTCAATTGCTTGCAGGGGTTGTGCCCAGGTTTATAGTTAGTGATGATCCTTACAATGGTATTGGGCGTAGCTTATCTTTTTTTCACCTTCGAATCACCTTATCGCTTTGCGGATGAATCCCCTCGCCATTGTTTTCGCTTGTACTTAACGAGGGTGTGTGAAACTTGCTCTTGTAGCGCAACTTGAAAGGAAGGCCCCACTTCAAGCAGAAAACGTCAAACTTATTATTTTAGAAGGGGCAATTTTCTATCTCGTCGCTCATACCCCAGTATAGAAGCAATCTTCGGCTCACCATCTAGATGCTCGAGCAAATCATCCACCGTTGAAAATTCCTTTGTAGCTGATTTATTGGTGGCTGTCAACAATAATTTAATATAAACGTTGCTGCCTTGTAAACTACCAGAACCAATAGCAGCTTTGCGTTTTTGCGAAGCTATGACATAGCCAAGCGAATTCCTTATTTCCAAAGGGAGTGTCCTTAAGTATTTGCCAAAGCCTGATAGCTTTGTCCAATACCATTCTTTGCGCCCAGGGCGGCAAACTCCAACCTGCGCCATTATTACTTCTGATGAAGGAATTAGTTCAAATTGCCCCGTTTCAGACTTCGAAGATATGCTGGGATTTTCCATTCAACAATCTATGCTAGCGGCAGCTAAGTACCAGCGGACACAGGAAGAAAATTACCCAGGATAAATCTCCGAAATCGGCATTATCAGCGACTCGTCATCTTCTGGAATAGGAAGCTTCTTTTTTGCGATCACGGTATCCACCTCAAAAGTTTCGAAGCCAGAGGAGTCAAAGGGCCCGAAGAAGGAAATTATTTGGTCTTCTGTGAGTTGAGGATCGAGCCAATCGTAAACCAATTTTGGGGGTATTACAAGGGGGCTTCTTGGATGGAGGACAGGCTTCATTATCGGAGCTGCTGCTGTTGTAATCAAAGAAAATCCAGGATAGTGTTCCCCTGTTTCCTTGTCGGTTATCCAGTCATAGATGGCACCCAGGAAGAAGGCCGGGTATTCAACTTCAGCAGTTTTTTTGCGGATGATAAACTTCTTTTTTGGCTTACCACCAAGTGGTTGTTCGACAAAGAAATTCGCTGGAACAACGCAACGTCGTTTAATAATTTGCTCACGGGCAAAAGGGTTAGTGAAGATTTCCCAGGGGCCGTCATAATTGGGGTCTTCGCTCTGGTTGTGAAATCCACCTTCGCTCCTAACATTAAACCGCCAGCTCAATTTCCCTTTGTACTCATGGTAATAGCCGAATTGGGCCTGAATCATTTCACCAGGATCCTCCTGAAGGATAGCCCAGCATCTCGACCCTGTAGGGTTGTGATAAGTTTTGGTAACGGGTGTTGAATCAAGAATTTCTTGAAGATGTTTCATGTCTTCCCTGGCATCCGCCCAATCGTCACGAGTCATCCTTTCTGAAAAGAATCCCAACTGTCCACACATGATTGATAAGTTTTAGGTTGCACCGATAGTCATTAAAAATATCGATTTCCGCCCAAAAGCCATAGCATTTCAATTGATACTATTTTGGGCTGGTTCTACTTGCAGCAATGTGTTGGGTGTTGGCGGTCGCCGCCCCATACCGACGTTTGCTTCAAGGTGCTATCCTTCGTACTTAACGATCATTTCTTGTCATCCCTTCGGCGTCGGCCAATTTTTACACCCTTACCCGCATCCTTCATCATTTCCTTCCTAACGTCCACAGAATTTCCCTCGGGAGTTGTTAGTTTTTTCTTACCACGAATTGTCCAGCTTTCTGCGTACTTGGGCGAGGTCTTTCTTTCATAGCGTTTTGATTTCAAGGGTTCCTCCGGCTTCGCAGGGCCGACTTGCTTTGCTATAGACTTTCCGCTTTTATAATTGGTGATGAGATTTAAAATTGTGCGGGGCATGGCTTATCTTCTTTTTACCTTCTAATAATCTTGTCGCTTTGAGGATGAACCCTCTCTAGGCTCACACATTCTTCAAATGCGGGTGCAATTTCAAGTATTCATGTTTTGCAGTGTTATAGCCTAGTTTATATCCTACATAGAATAGGCACGCTCCGAAGAACAGCGTGAATATAAACCAAACAATGAAGCGATTTCTTCGCTTAATATCCTCCGTCTTTTCCATTTCCTGTATTTTTTCAGCGTAACTGAGTGATCAGTGAAATTTAGTGAATTCTTTAACGATACTAGCCAAGATCGATCAAAAGCATTGATATACGAGGTTGTGTTGACTAATTGACAATTAGCAGATAGTGTAATTTGTTGAAATTTAGTTTCCGTATGAAATCATATATCATTATTATTAGTAGATGTAAATTATTATTTAACCTTTAACACTTATTTACTATGTCAATGGAAAATGTAGTGGCGGTGCAGATTCCGCCAAAAACTTTGGCTGAGCTAAAGACCAAAGTAGATGATATTGTGAAAACTCTTTCTCCTTTGCTCATCACACTTACGGCACAACAACGCAAAGAGGCGCCTAAAATGGGTGACGGAACAGAAGTATTTGTTGGCAAGGTGCTTGACTATACGAAGTCATCTCCCGCCTTTTTGCCACCCTATGTGAAAGCCGATGACTTGGAGATCGACTTTAAGGCTGTCAAAGATCTTAACACCCTCTTTAAGCCACTGCAGCAGCTCATGGCAAATTTGGACGACACTATACTAATGAGTGGATCAGAGGCCTATGTGGCGGCCCTGAGCTACTACAACTCGGTGAAATTGGCGGCTAGAATGAATGCTCCAGGAGCCAAGGTGATCTATGATGACCTAAGCTCACGGTTCAGACAGACCTCCTCAAAATCGGCCTAGTGCTACGGCGCAAAAAAATGAACGTGACCCCAGTTAAGAATGAAGAGCAACAAGGCAGCCGATGGCTGCCTTGTTCATTTGAAGCTAAGTGTCCAACTATTGCTCTCCTCAATACAAAATGCCCTCACGATATAAAAAGATGAGAGCGAGCATCTTTAAACACCGATTTTGATATTTTGAGAACCCCTTTCGAGTCTTTTTATCCCGAGCGAGATACTTTTTTACTCGACTTCGCATGTTCAACATGGGAATTCGGAGCAAAAACATGCGACGTCGATATATTTTTGTCCGGCGTCGGATATCAAAGTATCAACGCCGATGTAAAAAGATTCTCCGTCGATATTTTGAAGTGGAGGGGGGTACTTCCTAAGTACCCCCTCCCACCTCTGAAGTGGGGTACCCCACTTCACAAGTACCCCTTTCCTATTCCCTATAACTAACTCATTGTACCATGGCCACATTGGATCAGAAACACCTTCAATCGCAGATAGAAAAAAACATAGCAGAAGCCGAAAAGAACAAAGCCGAAAAACTGAGAGCTGAGTTCGAAACCAAAAGCATGCAATACACCTTTTGGCTCAAGCCCATCATCGGTGGCTTGGCCCTGGGTATAGCCTTTATTCCCATTTACTACACGGCCATTCTGCCGTCACAGGAAGCTCAAATCATCCAGAAGGAGCTGACCAACAAAAGACTGGAACAAAAGCTCTTCCATTTAGAAATGAGCCTCGACTCCAGCATGGCCGCTTTTGAAGAAGAGCGCTCCCTAGTGAGCAACCAGCTCGAAACCATAGAGGGCACCATGAAGAAAAAGGACAGCATTCTCTCGATCTATTTGGTTGAGCTGACCCGGCTCAAATCCACCAACCCGACTATGCGGGACTCGCTCAACTCCTTTCTGGTGAAAAAGAAAAATCGTATCCTTTGGGTGGACGACCAACCTGCCAACAACGATCCCATAGCCAACTATATGCAGCGCCAGGGCGCTGTGATTGTGAAAGCCCTCTCCACAAACGAAGCCATAGACTTTATCAAAACCCAGGGCTTCGACTACATTATCAGCGACATGAGCCGCTTAGAGAATGACATCCAAAACTCCAAAGCGGGACTTGACCTGCTGGCGTACCTGAAAAAGGCCAGGGTAAAAACACCTTTGGCATTTTATTCTGGCAGCGGGACTAGCCAACGTGATATTGTGAAAGCGGTAGAGAGGCAGAAAGTGCTGTTGACAAATGATTCGAAGGAGCTGTTTGATTTTTTGGGGTTTTAGAAATAGCAGTTTTTCGACTATTAATTTAAATCTATATTTACCATTTATCGGTAATTTATAATACTAAGCGAATGACCTTCAACCAAGTTCTAGACAAATACCGCAAAATATCATTTTCTGAACGGGACAAAGGAGACCGCTTCGAGCGTCTGATGCAAGCCTACCTGCAAACCGATCCGAGGTATGCTCATAAACTCAAGAAAGTTTGGCTTTGGAATGAGTTTCCAGGGAAATTGGATTTGGGTGGAGGCGATACAGGTATTGACTTGGTGGCCCTAACCCATGAGGGAGACTATTGGGCTATACAGTGTAAATGTTATCAGGAAACATCTGTAATAGATAAGCCGGCGGTTGACAGTTTTCTTTCTACTTCTAGCCGGGAATTCAAAAATGAAGCCCTGATAACCACTCGCTTTGCGCACAGGCTTTGGATATCCACCAGCAATAAATGGGGATCAAACGCAACACAAGCGATAAGCAACCAGCATCCGCCAGTTACCCGACTGAATCTGTTTGACTTGATAGAATCACCTGTTGACTGGGAAAAGCTCGAAAATGGTATTCATGGTGAAGCCGCCCGAACTCCTAAGAAGACTCTTCGGCCACATCAAAAAGACTCACTGGACAAGGCCCACGAACATTTTAAAACTGCAGAAAGAGGGAAGTTGATTATGGCTTGCGGTACCGGCAAAACGTTCAACTCGCTCAGAATTGCTGAGCATGAGACAGAAGGCACAGGCCTGATTCTCTTTCTGGTTCCATCAATTGCCTTATTGGGGCAAACTTTGAGAGAGTGGAGTGCCGACGCCAACGAGCCGATCAATGCGATTTGCATTTGCTCTGATCCGGAAATCACAAGGCGTCGTACACAAAATGAAGATGAGGACACTTTCAGTGTGGTGGATTTGGCTTTGCCAGCATCTACTGATACTGACAGTATCCTACATCAGTTTACGCAGATTAGAGAGAAGAATTTACCAGGAATGACGGTGGTATTTTCGACCTACCAGTCCATTGATGTAATTGCCCGGGCTCAGAAAGCGCTCCTCAAGAACGGATTTAGCGAATTCGATTTGATTATTTGTGACGAAGCCCACAGAACAACTGGAGTTTCACTTGCAGGCAAAGACGAATCGAACTTCACTAAAGTGCATGATGCCGATTTCATTAAAGCCAAAAAACGGCTTTATATGACAGCTACTCCCAGGCTCTATAGTCAGGACACGAAAAGCAAAGCAGCGCAGGCTGAGGCTACTTTGTGGTCAATGGACGATGAAAAACTTTACGGATCGGAAATTTACAGAATTGGCTTCGGGGAAGCAGTGGAGAAGGGATTGCTTACCGACTATAAAGTACTGATTCTGACGCTTAATGATCATGATGTTCCTGAGGCATATCGCAAAGTACTCACTAATGAGCAGGTCGAAATTAACACCGATGACGCTTCCAAAATCATTGGCACTATCAATGCGCTATCCAAGCAATTCTTAGGCGATCAGGCCGCCACCGTCGAGTCAGATCCTTTCCCAATGAAACGTGCCGTCGCCTTTTGCCCTAGCATAGCAGGATCAAAGCAAATTACCTCAACTTACAATATTGCAACCGACGCTTATTTGGGATCATTGCCAGCCGATAAGAAGGAAGTAATGGTGTCAGTCGCCTCCAAGCACATGGACGGCACTATGGCGGCTCCCGAAAGAGACCAAATGATGGCTTGGCTTAAAGAGGAAACCGAAGACAATGAATGCCGAATTATCACTAATGTGAAAGTGCTCAGTGAGGGAGTTGATGTTCCTTCGCTGGATGCCGTGCTTTTCCTCTCTGCTCGAAATTCAGAAGTAGATGTAGTTCAATCAGTCGGCCGTGTAATGCGACTTGCTCCTGGCAAGAAATACGGGTATATCATTATTCCTGTTGTAGTTCCATCTGACGTCGAAGCAGATAAAGCGCTCGACGACAACGAACGCTATAAAGTAGTGTGGACGGTACTCAATGCTCTTCGTGCGCATGATGACCGATTTAATGCTACAGTTAATAAAATAGAACTGAACAAGAAGAAACCTACCAATATCAACGTGGTGGGTACTCGCTTCACCTTTGATGAGGAAGGTCGTCCAATAGATAAAACGGGGGACGGTTCATCGAGTACAGACAAAGCTACCCAAGAGCTGAATCGGCAATTAGCATTGCAGTTTGAGCAACTCCAATCGGTTGTTTACGCTCGTATGGTAGAGAAAGTAGGCAACCGGCGTTATTGGGAGCAATGGGCGAAAGACGTAGCACAGATTGCTGAACGGCAAATCGAACGCATCAAATACCTTATCGATACCAAACCAAACCAACGTAAAGCTTTTCAAAACTTCCTGACGGGTCTACAGAAAAACATCAACCCGAGTATTACCAAAGAACAAGCTATTGATATGCTGGCACAGCACATCATCACCAAGCCGATCTTCGAGGCTTTGTTTGTGGGCTATTCTTTTGTGAAGAGCAATCCCGTATCTACCGCCATGCAAGGCATGCTCGATGCGCTGGAGGGCAAAACCATTGCCGAAGAATCCGACACGTTGCAAAAATTCTACGACTCGGTTCGGAAGCGTGCCGAGGGGATAGACAATGCCAAAGGCAAACAACGCATCATCATTGAGCTTTACGATAAATTCTTCAAGACTGCCTTCCCTAAAATGGTGGAGCAGCTCGGCATTGTCTACACACCTGTAGAGGTGGTGGATTTTATTATCCACTCCGTAAATGATGTGTTACAAAACGAGTTTGGACGCAGCGTCTCTGATGAAAATGTGCATGTACTTGATCCTTTCACCGGCACTGGTACGTTCATCACCCGTTTGCTCCAAAGTGGCCTGATCGAAACCAAAGATTTGGCACGTAAATACCATCACGAACTCCATGCCAACGAGATCGTTTTGCTGGCTTACTACATAGCAGCCGTCAATATCGAAAATGCGTACCATGACCAACTAACAGATTCACTTTTCGAGAAAGGAGATGGCGAAGTACCATATGAACCGTTTGAAGGAATCGTACTTACTGATACTTTTCAACTGGGCGAAACAGACGAAAGTGAAAAGCTCTTCTCAGATATGTTTCCTCAAAACTCTGCCAGAGTAGAAAAACAAAAGAAAGCCCCACTGCGGGTGATTATGGGCAACCCGCCATATTCTGTTGGTCAACAGTCTGCAAATGATAACGCAGCAAATCAGAAATATGCAAAATTAGATTCTCGAATAGCTAATTCTTATGCTAAAGGGAGTAAAGCATCTTCAGTTAAGGCACTTTACGACTCATATGTGAAAGCCTTTCGATGGAGTACCGATCGACTTGATTCGGAAAATGGAGGAGTAGTTGCCTTTGTTAGTAATGGGGCATGGATGGAAACAAATGGCATGGATGGGTTTCGAAAATCCTTGGAAAAAGAGTTTTCAAGCATTTGGGTATTTAACCTTCGGGGCAATGCGAGGACTCAGGGAGAATTCAGACAAAAGGAAGCGGGAAACGTTTTTGGTTCAGGTTCTCGTACACCTATTTCAATTACGGTATTAGTAAGTAATCCGAATTCCAAATCTGACAAAGCCCTCATCCATTACCATGACATTGGTGACTACCTCAATCAAAAAGAAAAGCTAGAGATTATTCAAAAATTCGCTTCGATTGGAAATAATCAAATCGAATGGAAGACGCTCCAACCAAACGAGCATGGAGATTGGCTTAGCAAGCGAAACGATTTATTCAACACTTTTATTCGGATTGAAGCTGATAAGAAGTACGAATCAAAAACTCAAAGCTTTTTCACTACTCATTCTTTAGGTACTGCCTCATCAAGAGATGCGTGGGTTTATAATTACTCCACAAATAAATTGAATTCAAATATCAGTCGTACTATTGAATTCTATAATCAGCAAAGAATTGAATTTGCGGCTAACAAAAGAAGGAATGATAAAGCCACTTTTAATGATTTTGTTTCTAATGACCCTGTCAAAATCAGTTGGAATGATTCTTTGAGAAAATCGTGTGAAAACAATGTTGAAATTGCTATTCAAAGCAAGGAAATTAGAATAAGTCTTTATAGACCCTTTACAAAAAACAAACTCTATTTTGAACGAAACTTTATTCAAAGACCGTATCAACAACCTCGACTATTCCCAAATAAAGTGTTAAGTAACCTTGTGATTTGTATATCTGGTGTAGGTGCAAGCAAGGATTTTTCAACTTTAATTACAGATTGCATACCTGATTTACAAGTTCAATTTAACGGACAATGCTTCCCTCTCTACTACTATGACGTGCGAGAAAAGAATAGTCCTGGGCTTTTTGATTCAGTGGGAGAATCGGAATACATCCGTAGAGATGGGGTGAGTGATTTTATACTGGAGCGGTCAAGGAAGCAGTATGGTAAGAATGTAGGCAAGGAAGACATCTTCTACTATGTCTATGGTATCCTCCACAGTGAAGACTATCGCACGGCCTTCGCCAATGATCTTAAGAAAATGCTACCACGGCTGCCATTAATGGAAGATGTAAGGGATTTTTGGGCATTTAGCAAGGCTGGCCGCAAACTGGCGGAGCTTCATATCAATTATGAGGAGGTTACTCCAGCTCTTGGTGTACATGTGAGTGGCGTAGAAAGCGGCTTCTTCCAGGTGGATAAAATGCGGTTTCCGAAAAAAGGCCAGAAAGACACTATCATTTACAATAGCAAAATTACCATCACCAACATTCCCGAGCGTGCTTATGAATACGTTGTCAATGGCAAGAGCGCCATCGAGTGGATCATCGAACGCTACCAAGTCACCACCCACAAAGAATCCGGCATCAAAAACGACCCCAACGACTGGGCAGAAGAAGTAGGCAATCCCCGCTATATTTTGGATTTGCTTCTAAGCATTATTAAAGTGAGTGTGCAGACTGTGGAGATAGTGGAGGGGTTGCCGAAAGTCAAATTTGATTGATAATTATTTACTTAACCAATAACATGGATGCTGCGCCCATTATTTGCTACATTTTCACCACCTCATAGCTCTCTGAAGTATTCTTCTTTGTGTATTGAATATCGTCGTGCATCTGAAATTTTAATATCCAAAGCGATATCGAATAATAACGTAGATACAATTGGTCATGCTCTTCTTTTCTTAATCCGTCATTCTGTTGAACTTGGTTTAAAAGCAAACCTAGAACCATTTTATGCAATGGCCGGAAAAGTGGAATTGCTAGACATAGATGACATTAAAGAACACTCTCTTAGCTATTATTTTGACATCTTTCAATCAATTGTCCAAGTAGCTGAAAAGAATTTGGCTATTTCACCCGACCTCATAAAAGGAAGACGGGAGATCATGGCCGACCTAAAGCTTCTGGTTGGCATTTGTCACAAATTAGACCCATCAAGCCATATGAGTAGATATGGTCAATACCCACCACTCGATTTTTCGAAAAATGAACACCAGATCGACTTCACTTCATTCGGCAAATTATACTCCGATGTGATGACTGATATTTTTATTGTTGTAGATACCTACAAGGCCCAGTCATTAACGCCTGATGAAGAGGCCACCATTCTCGATGAAATAAACAAGCTAATTTCCGACAATTAATTCTCTACTCTCAAATACCCTAACCGAGCAAAAGAATTGCTATACAAAGTTTTTTTGCATGAGGGATAGCAGCGGAAAGCCCACAAGGTGAGGTACGAGCCTGAGGACTTATAGCGAATAGCCCGACCCTGCCAAATACAAATTATTTACTTATCATTAAACCTCCTTGGCAGGGGCACGCCCAAATTAAAGATCCATAAACATTCCTCTTAACCTTGTCCCCCTCCGGCTTCTTCCTCGATGCCGGCGTGGCCGATGTGGCTTATGCCTGGACGTCGAATACTGGTTATACATCAACAGACAAAATCATTTACCCAACGGAGCCCGGCACCTACTACCTGCAGGTAACCGCAGCAGACGGCTGCGCTGAAACAGATGTGGTGGAGGTAAAGGAAACCACGCAGAAAATAAAGGCCAGCTTCCTTATCCCCAGTGAAGTAGCTGTGGAGGAGGAGGTGCATTTTGTGCAGCTGACCGAACCCGAACCGCTCTCTTTCAAATGGACCTTTGGTGATGGGTTTTCGTCGGTGAGGGCCAACCCTTCTTATATCTATTACCGGGCAGCAGATTACACGGTGAGCCTGACGGTGTCGAACGGGGTGTGCTCCGACACGGAGGAGAAGCTGCTGAGGGTGCTGGAGTTCAGGCCGTCGGAGCCAGCCACCGACAAGGTGAGGCTGCTGGAGCTGTACCGCAGCAACCTCTACCCCAACCCGGCCGAAGATGTGGTGAAAATTGACCTGGAGCTGAGCGACGAAGCGCCGGTGCTGGTGCAGATATTCAACCTGAGTGGGCTCAAAGTGGCAGAGTACGAATTTGTGGGGATAGAGGAGCTGGTGGAGTTCAACATGAGCGGCATGACGCCTGGCTCCTACATCATGGCCATTCAATCAGGGAGAATTTCGAAAACGATCAGGTTTGTAAAGACATTTTAACCATCAAGAAATGAACTAAATACAGTTTCGGCAGCCTCCCTTTACTACCCCCTCTCCCATCGGGAGAGGGCTAGGGGAGAGGGGCAAAATTGCCAACCCCAACCTACGACCTTATGCTCATCGACCTAACTTATAAAAAAGCGCTACTTGCTATCATTTTCCTCGCATATTGGGCTGCAGCCCAGGCAGTACCCACGGCCACATTCACCGCCGACCCAGTCTGCAAAGGGCAGCAAACCGTTTTCGTGAACGGCTCCACCACGCTGTCGGGCACCATCACCTTCTATTCGTGGGATTTCGGCGATGGGCAAAGCTCCACCGTGCCCAGCCCTCGCCATACCTATGCGTCGGCGGGTGATTTTGTGGTGAGGCTGTGGGTGTTCGACAGCAACGGGGATCAGGACGACTTCTCCACAACCGTCACGGTTTACCCCACTGCGTCGGTTAATTTTTCGGCCACGGCGGGCGACCGCTGTGTGTCCACCACGCAGTCGTTTACGGACCTCACCTCCATAGGGGGCGGCTCCACCATTACCGATTTCGAGTGGGACTTCGGCGATGGCACCATCGTCAACTCAGCTACGTCCATCAACCCCACGCATGACTATGCTGCAGCAGGCACCTACACGGTTACCCTCACTGCCACCACCAACAATGCCTGCGAAAGCAGCCTGAGCAAGCCAATCACGATTCACCCCGACCCGGTGGCCGACTTGACTTTTCCTGGCGATGTATGCCTCGGCGAAAGCATCGTTTTCACCAACAACTCATCGATTGCGTCGGGCAATGTCACCTACACGTGGGACTTTGACGACGGCTCACCCGCCTCCGGGCAGGTCAGCCCTACACATACTTTTGCCACGGCCGGGCTCTTTGACGTAAGCCTGCTGGTGACCTCCAACGATGGCGGTTGCACTGATTTGACTGTCCAACAGGTAGAAGTATTTGCGCAACCCGTAGCGGATTTCATCCTCAGCGATCACTGCTTTGAAGAAACTACCACTTTTACCAATACCAGTACCGATGCTGTGAGCTACCTCTGGTCGTTTGGCGACGGCAGCCAGTCGACCGATGCGAATCCGACTTATGACTACGCCAGCCCTGGCACGTACGAGGTAACGTTGGAAGCCACCTCGCCGAACAATTGTGTGGATGCCATCACCCAACTCATCAATGTGCGGCCTAATCCAGTTGCCAATTTTACCGTCAAAGATACCTGTCTGGGCACCGCCACCGCTTTCACCAACCTTTCCACCATCACCAGTGGGCCAGTCACCTACTCCTGGGATTTTGGTGACGGAAGCCCACTTTCGACCGACACCAACCCAACTTACACCTACACAACAGCCGGTGTTTACACGGTGGAGCTGACAGTTACTTCCAGCTTTACCTGCTCAGCAGTGTATAGCACCACGGTAGAAATATTTGCTACTTCGGTGGGCGGCACACTGGCAGGCAGCACTACCCGCTGTGAAGACGATGACGCCGTTTACACGTTGACCCTGTCGGGTGAAACAGGTGAGGTTGTCAGGTGGGAAAGGTCGCTCACCGGCGTGGACCAATGGATCACTATCGACAATACCACTACATCGCTCGACTATAGCGACCTGGCGCAAACCACGTACTTCCGGACGCTTGTCAAAAATGGGGTTTGCGAGGGGGCCTACTCCTCTGTGGCTACCATCCAAATAGACGAGCTGAGCGTGGGGGGCACGCTTGACGGAAGCACCACTGTTTGTAGTGGAACCAACTCCACCACCCTGGAGCTATCAGGCCACACAGGTGGAGTGGTGGAATGGCAGTCGTCCGCCAGCTCAACAGGCCCTTGGACACCCATTGCCTCCACTGCCACCTCCATGCCTTTCTACAATTTGACAGCCACTACTTACTACCGGGTAATCGTACAAAACGGCGTTTGTAGCAGCAGCCCTTCCAGCGTGGCTGAGATAGAAGTGTCGCCGGAAACTGTGGCAGGCCTGGTCAACGGATCTGCTGTTGTTTGCTATGGCACCAACTCAGGCCAACTCACACTCTCAGGAAACACTGGAGGCGTGGTTCGCTGGGAGTCGTCGCCTACCGGCGAGGAACCCTGGGCACCCATTGTGAATACCTCTGCCACCCTCGATTACGAAAATCTGCTGGCCACGGCTTTCTACCGGGCCATCGTCAAGAGCGGCGTTTGCAACGAGGAGATCACCAACAAAGTGAAAGTACAGGTGGATCCGGCGACGGTGGAAGGCGAGCTAAGCGGCCCCTCGCTGGTGTGTGGAGAGGCGAATGAGGGTACAATCCTGTTGAAAGGACAAACCGGAGCTGTGCTGAGGTGGCAGGAGTCGCCGGATGGAACTGCATGGACAGATATTAGTAATACTACCACCAGTCAAAGTTTTACGGACTTAACGGCAACCACATTCTATAGAGCCGAGGTGCAAAGCGGTACCTGTGCGGCCATTTTCACCGAGCCCTTTGAAGTAGAAGTGAGTGCATTGCCCAATGTCGCTTTCAGCGTGCAGGAGGTCTGCGATGGGCTGGCCTCACAGTTTGTCAATACGTCCACAGTGCCCAGCGGAACAGTGGCGTCTCAAGTTTGGGATTTTGGCGATGCATCGTCGTCTGTATCAACGTCGCCCAAGCACACTTATGATAGCTATGGCACCTACCCGGTGAAGCTGATCGTGACGAGCAAGGCAGGCTGCATCGACTCGCTGAGCATGGCGGCAGTTGTGAATGCTGTTCCTGAGGTGAAGTTTACGCAGGACGATGTTTGTTTTGGACAGCCCATGGACTTCTCAAACCTGTCGTCCCTCGCTCTTGGCACCATTGCCGACATCGCCTGGAACTTTGGCGACGGCGCTACTTCCAGCGAGCAGGATCCTAGTTATACTTTTGAAGAGCCAGGCGCTTTTCAGGCCAGCCTGGCCATCACAAGCGATAAAAATTGTGAAACCAGCTTCAGCAAGCAGGTGGTAGTATTTCCCCAGCCTGTCGCTTCCTTTGAAGTGGGCAATGTTTGCTTTGGCGAAACGTCCAATTTTAAAAACAATAGCACTGTATCGTCCGGCACGCTTACCTATGAGTGGGATTTCGGTGACGGTACTCAGTCAACATCCATCAATCCGTCACATAAATACGAAAAGCCCGGGCACTATGCCATCAGCCTGACCGCCACGAGTAGCTTCGGCTGCTTATCGGAATTCATTGAAGAAATTGATGTCTTCGAACAGCCTGTGGCCAGCTTTTCTGTGGAAGACATATGCCTTGATGCAACGGCTGCCTTCACCAACACCTCCACTGGTTCGGATGTCAGCTATCGTTGGGAGTTTGGGGACGGCATCGTTTCAGAAGAAGTCAGCCCCGCCCACAAGTACGTGAGTGCCGGCATTTACACCGTGACGTTGTCGGTTACGGCAGAAAGCGGATGCTCGGATCAGTTCAGCTCCAAGATTACCGTGTCACCGCTTCCACTCATCAGCTTTGTGATGGAGGACGTCTGTATCGACAAAGCGGTAGCATTTTCCAATCTCAGCAGTATCATTTCCGGCGACGTAGCCTACACCTGGTCTTTTGGCGATGGAAAAACGTCGAATGAGATAAATCCTGTTCACTCCTATGAAGAAGCGGGCCTATATACGGTAAGGCTTGAAGGAGCCTCTGATATTGGTTGCGCAACTGTTCTTGAGAAAACGGTGGAGGTATTTCCTTTGCCAACGCCAGATTTTGAGGCCGAGCCGGTGTGTGATGGATCTCCCACGGTTTTTGACAACAAAACCACGCTTTCTTCAGGCTCAATAGCGAGCTACCTCTGGAATTTTGGTGATCAAACCAACTCCATTGTGCTAAGTCCTACCAAGCAATACCTCAACCCAGGCACCTATCAAGCCTCTTTGCTGGCCGAGTCGGAGGCAGGCTGCAAAGCCATCGTGGCAAAAGAGGTAGTCGTTCATGACTTCCCGGTGGCCAATTTTACTGTTGCCAATGTTTGCGATGGTTTTGAGATCGAGCCTGTCAACCGCTCAGAAATAGCCAGTGGTGACCTCACCTTCGAATGGGATTTTGGTGATGGGCAAACTTCAGCGTCGGCCAATCCCACCCATTTGTATGAGGAAGCGGGGGCATACACCATTACCCTGGCAGCCAGTTCGGGCAACAACTGTAAAGATGTTTTTCAGCGGCAGGTCACCATTTATGCCCTCCCAGAACCTGATGCCGGTGCTGATACCATAGTGAGCAAGGGCTATTCAGCCCTGCTGGCAGGCAGTGGAGGAGTGAGCTATGTGTGGAGTCCTATCGACGGCCTGGCCAATTCCAACGTGCCAATCACCTGGGCGACACCGCTGCAAACCACCGACTACGAGCTGCTGGTCACAGATCAGTTTGGCTGCCAGAACAGAGATACTGTGACGGTGAACGTGAGCGACGATTACCGGATAGTGGCCAGCAATGTATTCACCCCCGACGGCAATGGCCAGAACGACACCTGGGTGATCAGAAATGTAGAAACCTTCGGGGACGTGAATGTTCGGGTCTTCGATCGCTTTGGCACCATGGTGTACCAGGAAACTGCCTATCAAAATGACTGGCGGGGTACCCGGGGCAACGATATTCTGCCGGACGGCACTTACTATTACGTGATCACTTTCTCGACTTCGGAAAGGAAGTACAATGGGGCTCTGACGATTATGAGGAATAGGTAGGGGGATGGTGGTTCGTGAGATACGTATCAGGGCAGGCGTGTGAGGAAAAAAGACTGACAGTTGATACTAAGGGAAGGAATGGGCTTTCGAGGTTTTTAGGTTAGATTGATATCATTCTTATGAAACAGCTAATAGTTTGCTTATTGCTTACGATGACAAGCTTTACTTGTGGGGCCCAGGGAATTACCCTGGCTCCATCTTTTGGGCTTGCTTATCTTCAAAATAAAATCCCACCGCTAAGTAATTCGCAGTCTAGTCCCAGGCAAATTCAATATGCTACATTGTACTCATTGGCCTTGTCGACCAAAATTTCCAATAGGTTTCAAACTGGGTTAGCGTTCGCTTATGCATCCGCAGCGCTAAATAGAATATATTCGGTCGGCACGGGGAGTACACCTATAAATGTTATTCATTTCCCCATGATAGAAGTATTCGGTAAATACTATGCCGGGCGAATTGGTAGTTTTCTGCCATACGTGCGAGGTGGACTGGGTTACGCATTTAATTACCCTGAAAAAATGGGGACATCTCAAATTGAAACATCTGGTAAGTCTTTAACCAACCTATCAATCGGGACGGAAGGCAATCCAAGAGGACAACTTTCATACTTTCTTGAGGCAGGTTACTGGAATAAGGGTTTTTTGGCGAAAGGGGGGCTGATAATCAATACTTCAAAACTAAAAAACCTAAGTGATCCCGGTTCGTAAGGCATGAACCAGGGCTTCAGGGCAATGGATAGGTGGGGTGTCTTTGACGCAACGAGAAACATTTTAAAGAACTCAGCTATGCGAATAAAACTCTTATTGATAGTGGGTAGCATTGGGCTATTGGCCTGCTGCCACGAAAAAGATAAGTATCCGCAGGGAACCTTCCCTGCCACTATCACCAATTTCAGTGAGGTTAACTCCGAATACGATGATTACAATTCGGACATACCGCTGATAAGCGTTGGACTGAAGCTTCATTTCTCCTCCAATAGGAATAGTGCCGGTGAAAACTTTGATGTGGTGGGAGATGCCTTGGGTATTCTTTGGACGACCGACAATGGCACTTTGAGCATTCATGCCACGTCGCTGGACGACGATGACGACTTTACTCCAGAGTTGCTCTCTTCCATTAACACCCCCTGCAACGAAATGGGGCCTTACTCCTTTCAGTACAATGCTGGCGGCAAATACAGGTATGTGCTGATGTATGCCAGCGACTGCGACAGCAACT
Source organism: uncultured Imperialibacter sp. (assembly GCF_963974565.1). Taxonomy (NCBI): domain Bacteria; kingdom Pseudomonadati; phylum Bacteroidota; class Cytophagia; order Cytophagales; family Flammeovirgaceae; genus Imperialibacter; species uncultured Imperialibacter sp. Next base: position 237,319 of record NZ_CAXBCJ010000005.1, read on the forward strand.
TCGACATTAGCTATGCCCATTACGAAAAGCCTTTCGGGACTGATGGGTCGCCGGTCTTGTATCCTCCGAAGAAAATTGAATTTCTTAATTCCTCATCTGACGATATGTATCCAACATTTTATGGGGAGAATTTCATTTATCATGGTGAGATAGCGCCAGAAACTATCGAAAAATTGCTGTTCTGCTCAAACAGGGATGGGCAGTTCGACATCTATGAAATAGGCCTTAGAGAGGACACCGATTTGGTGGATTTATTGGGTTCAGACATTGGGAAGCAGCCAGATAAGCTGGCTATCAGCTCGGAGAGCAACGACAAATGTCCGTTTGTAAGTGGTAAATTGCTGGTGTTTACGTCCGACCGCCCGGGTGGATTTGGCGGGTATGACCTTTATTATTGCTTAAGAACTGACAATGGCTGGTCGGAACCTACCAACTTTGGAGCAGACGTAAACTCAGCGTACGACGACTATCGGCCGGTTGTTCTCAATTATCCAGGTTTTTTCAACAATAGCCTGCTGCTTTTCTCTTCCAACCGGCCTGGTGGCAAAGGTGGGTTCGACTTGTACTATATCGGCACAGACGTGGCGGATCATTGAAGGTTGCTTTTGGAGGTAGCCGGGACAGTTGGGGATACGAGCCGCAGGCTAAGCAGCCAGCAATGTATTCACCCCCGACGGCAATGGCCAGAACGACACCTGGCGGGGCCGCCCTTGCGGTGATACGAAATGTGCAAACATTCGGCGATGTAAACGTGCGGGTGTTCGATCGCTTTGGCACCATGGTGTACCAGGAAACTGCCTATCAAAATGACTGGCAGGGTACCCGGGGCAACGATATTCTGCCGGACGGCACTTACTACTACCTGATCACCTTCTCGACTTCGGAAAGGAAGTACAATGGGGTGCTGACGATTATGAGGAATAGGTAGTTCCCGTTTGGTGTGGCACCAGCCACGTTAGTCGTTACAATGACAAGACAATATTGGCTTTGTACAGTTCCTTTATCGAAAAATTATATTTACACTATTAGGTGATTCCAGTATTTTTTGTTTATAATGGACGTACATAATCGATTTTTTATCCGTTTATGTTTCGATCAACCGTTAATTAAGACCTGGATGAGCAGCTCCAATGAATTGGTTCCGGCTAAATTAATCAGCCTGACGCAAGAATCTCTTGTTGCCCGATTTTCCAAAAAATCTAATGGAATCTACATTCTGTCAATATTATTAATTCTCGTTTTTTTGAGCATTCTTCCCGTAATATCGGTAGACATCTCAGTGAATGCCCCTTCCATTTTTAGAGCCGCTCAAGAGCCGAGTGTCATCGTCTCGCCTGTGTCAGGATCGATCAGAGAGACCTTTGTGGAGGAGAATAAATTCGTGGCAGCCGGCGACACGCTCTTTGAGCTGGAATCGGTAGCGATCAATGAACGCAGGCATTTTTTTACCGCCAAACTGCAGGAAGTCAACACACGACTATCCGATCTCAACCTGCTGCTAGTACCCAAAAACGGAAGCGGTTCATCACAAGTGCTGAAAACATTTGTGTATGTGCAGGCACAAAATCAGTTTCAAGAAAGGATCAGAGAGGTGGAAGTCAAGCTCGACAAAGCCAGGAGAGACTTTGACAGGAATAAAGGGCTGTTTGACAACAAAGTGATTGCCCAGGTTGAGTTTGAAGGCTACCAATTTGAAGTTGTCAGGCTTGAAAAAGAGCTTCAGATTGTGAAGGAAACGCAACGGAACCAGTGGGCGTCTGAGAGGCAATCATTGCTTTTGGAGAAGAATGATATTTCGGGCCAGCTGGCCAGCATTCAGGCAGAGGCAAGTAAAAACTATATCCTTGCACCGCTGGGAGGCGTGTTGACGAACTCAAAAGGCTACTATAAGGGCGGCTTTGTGCTCCCTAACCAGGAGTTGGTAAGTATATCGCCCACAGACTCCATTATTGTGATGGCCTATGTGAGCCCTGCAGATATCGGCTTTATCAGAGTCGACATGCCCGTTACCCTTCAAGTGGATGCATTTGATTATAACCAATGGGGACTAGCCGATGCCCGTATTATTGGTGTATCGGAGAATGTTAAAGTTCTCGACGGAAAACCTGTTTTTGAAGTGAGATGCCAAGCCCGCCAAAGCTATTTGGAGCTACCCAACGGCTACAGGGGTTATCTGAAACAGGGCATGACCGCACAATCGAGGTTTATCCTTCAGCAACGTACACTTTGGCAATTGCTTTTCGATAAGGTCGACGATTGGCTTAATCCAAACTTAAACAGTTAACCCGTTTTTTACAGTATGAACAGTGCAGTAAAAATAAAGCAAAGGGATATCACTGACTGTGGTGCAGCCTGCCTGGCCTCCATTACGGCACATTTCGGGTTGAAGATGACTGTGTCAAAAATTCGTCAGTTTGCTTCCACTGATAAGAAGGGGACTAACCTGCTCGGCCTGATTGAAGCCGCTCAAAAGCTAGGGCTTCAGGCCAAAGGGGTGCGGGGCGAGTTTGATAGCCTCAGCAAAATTCCTCTTCCGGCTGTGGCACATGTGATTGTGAAGGAAGTGCTCCACCATTTCATGGTCATTTATGAGGTCACACCGTCGTATGTGAAGGTGATGGATCCGGCAGACGGGCAGATTCACAAAATGCCAAATGAAGAGTTCAAAAAAATATGGACAGGGGTTTTGGTGCTGATCGTACCCACAGAATCATTTTCCGCTGGCGATCAAAGCATTTCTCTTTATTCAAAATTTATGGCGCTCATCCAGCCCCATAAAAGTGTGATGGTGCAATCGCTGATAGGGGCGGCTATCTACACCGTTCTTGGCCTGAGCACATCTGTTTACATACAGAAGATTGTCGATTATGTGATTATTGGCGGGAACCGCAACCTGCTTAATCTAATGAGTGTGGGCATGGTGGTTATCCTGCTTTTTCAGGTCTTTATTGGCTACATGAAAAGCTTGTTTGTGCTGCGTACCGGGCAGCTGATCGATGTGCAGCTCATTCTTTCCTATTACAAGCATTTGTTAAAACTTCCACAGCAGTTTTTTGACACTATGCGGGTGGGTGAGATCATTTCCCGGGTCAACGATGCGGTGAAAATCAGGGCCTTCATCAACGATGTAGCCATCAATCTGGCTGTAAATATTTTCATCCTGATATTTTCATTTGCCCTCATGTTCACTTATTACTGGAAGCTTGCTCTGGTATTGCTGCTAGTGATCCCGTTCTATACACTGATTTATTTTATTGTGAACAGGCTCAACAAGAAGGTAGAACGAAAAGTAATGGAAGATGCTGCCGACCTGGAGTCTCAGCTGGTGGAATCGCTCAACTCAGTTAACACCATCAAAAGTTTTGGGCTGGAGTCATTTTCCAATATCAAAACGGAAGTTCGGTTTGTAAAGCTGCTCAATAGCGTGTACGAGTCGGGTACGAACAACCTTTTCTCCGGCTTTTCATCAGAGTTTGTTTCCAGGGCATTCACCATTGTGCTGTTGTGGATTGGTGCTGGCTTTGTTATCGACAAGGCCATCACGCCTGGTGAACTACTTTCTTTCTATGCCCTCATCGGGTATTTCACAGGGCCGGTGAGTGGCTTGATCGGCATGAACAAAACCATCCAAAATGCCCTGATTGCCGCCGACCGTTTGTTTGAAATCATGGACCTCGAGCAGGAGAACAACTCCAACAAACTGAGCCTTACTCCGGATTTGATAGGCGATATCCAGTTCAAACATGTCAACTTTCGATATGGATCCAGGGTAACAGTTTTTGAAGACTTAAGCTTTACGTTTCCTTATGGGCAGGTGACCGCCATTGTTGGGGAGAGCGGATCGGGCAAGTCGACATTGGCAGCCATTTTACAAAAGTTATACCCACTCGCTTCAGGTAATGTCTTCATTGGGGACTACGACCTGAAGTATATAGACAATGAATCTTTGCGGTCAACCGTGGGTGTCGTGCCTCAAAAGATAGACCTGTTTGCCGGCAATGTGATTGACAATATTGCCGTGGGGGAATTTGAGCCGGACATGAAGAAGATGGTGTCCATCTGTTCGTCGTTGGGCATTTTGGAATTTATCGAAAAGCTACCTAATGGATTTGAAACGTACCTTGGAGAAAACGGTGCCACCCTCAGTGGCGGCCAAAAACAGCGTATTGCTATTGCAAGGGCATTGTATCGGGAGCCTGAAATTTTGATTCTCGACGAAGCTACCTCAGCCCTGGACTCAGCCTCAGAGCAATACGTGCAAAAAATGGTGAGCTACCTGAGTGACCGCAAGAAAACCATCATACTGATTGCCCATAGATTGAGTACAGTATTCAATGCACACAAAATTATCGTGCTAGATAAAGGTAAGGCGGTAGAAGAGGGCACTCACCACCAGTTGCTGGACGCTAAAGGGTACTACTACCGGCTGTGGGTACAGCAATTCCCGATGCTTCAAGATTTGATGGAAAATAAGTAATCAATTGTAAACCAAAATAAATAAGCTATGGCCGTATTTGATCTAATGTCGAAGCTGGAAAAGCTGGATTATTTAATTAGAAGTAAGTCAACGGGCACCTCTAAATCGCTCTCGAAAAAGCTAGGGGTTTCCGAAAGGCAGGTATTTAACTATCTAACGCTTTTCAAGGATTTAGATGCCCCAGTGACCTACTGCCCGTTCAGGCAAACCTACCTTTATGAGAAGGAGGGTAAGTTCAATTTCAGGTTTAGTATGAAAGATCTGGATAACGACGAACAAAGGAATATCAGAGCGGGTTTTTTGAACCATCTTCCGAAAACTTTTTTAGGCACTGAACTAATATTGCAGGGGTACAAGCGAACTTGTTAAAGTTGGCCTTTACATAACGAGACCTTCTCGGATCGAAAACTTTGACATGAGAAGATTTGGTCGACTCCTAATCAGATACTCTTTGATTTAACTTGTTTTTGGCTTTTACCGCTTTATTATGATCCTCATTTGGATCTCCACAGTAAATGAGTGCTTATTAAGGCTCAAATAGCTTCTCAATTCGATTTTTTTGCATTGTGGAGATGTCACTGGAGCTAAAGCTGGGCAAGCTGAAGCAGAACTTAAATTACTATATGAAAGCAATACAACAGTTCGAAGCCCTACAACAGCTAAATAAACTCATTTCCCAACAGAAAACCGGGTCTCCTGACGAAATCGCCACTCGACTGAAAATTAGCAGAAGCCATGTTTATAACCTGGTTGAAGTATTGAGGGATTGGGGTGCGCCAGTAAAATATAGCAGAAGACTAAGGTCATTCTTTTATAGTGAGCCTATCTGCTTGAGTATAGTAATAGATGTGAAGATTGTTGCTCAAGATGTAAGGAGTTCAGAATAATAGGCCTCTATCTTTTTCCTTATTTATACAAATTGTCATCTTTGATTGATCAAATTGGCACGCAGACCGTGTCACTCCTTACTAGCCTTATCCATTTTTGCTTCAATTTGTTCGATTTTTTGCCTCAATTCTTTATGCTCCTCCATAAGCTGCCGGTATCGATATCTTGTCTGAATTCCATCATAGGTCCAGTAGAGAATAGTCAGAATTGCAGCTATTATTATCAGACCTTTTCTGAGATGTTTCATAAGACTTTGAGTATGTTTGATTCTACCGCAGATTAGAAGCAATGTAGCTAAAGTAGTTTGCTAGACAAAGCAATCAACCTACAGTAGAATCTCAAACCATGAAAATTTTCTTGAATTGGCTGTAATTCTAATAGCCACCACCACCACCACCACCACCAGCACCACTACTACCATTTGAACCGCAGCCAGTATCAATACAGCCGCAACTCCAATAGTTATAATATACGTTCATCACAGCCTTCAGCCCACACATTGCATCTCCAATTGTTTCTCCGAGAAACGAGCCAACTCCTCCTCCACTAATACCAACTAATTCTGAACTAGTTAGATCTACGACATTGTTTGAATTCATAATTAACTTTTTTTGTTTTAATAGCAGGTACAGTTTTTTGCAGATTCCACAAATGCATCCCAGAAATCGATGACTCCTTCTACGATGTCTAATGCGATCGGCTTTACCGGCACTAAATTATAGGATCCGGCAATTATGAAGCTACCACCTTCCATGAGCATGAGATCATTATCGCTCAATTCGGTAAATCTAGCAGCTGACTCTCCTGGAGAATCAGCCACCGAAGTGTTTGTTGTTGTCATACCACTATAATAGTTTTCTTCCATCTAGAAAAATTAGACATTGTCATAAATTATGATGGTCAAATGCCTTTTTTGTTGAAAACCAAAAAAGAGCTAAGGCTTTCTGCTTATGTTGACTGATGGAATGTAGCCGGCTAGCCAAGCGGCTTATAACGGAGTGCTATTCTTGCTGACAATTCTTGGGAAATAGACGACTGAGAGACGAAGGTTTGAAGACACACCTTTCAACATGGTTAACATGGGGAAGAGTATTAGTGTCCGGGATTTTGTCAATAGTAAGTCTCAAAAAAGACCTATTTTAAGAACATGATCAGGATCGCTATTCTTTTTCCTTTTTTGCTATTGACTCTAAGCCTACGGGCGCAAAAAATAAAATCGCCGAAAGAACGGGTAGAGCAATTGTATCACGGCCTGGCAGAAGGTGGCCTTTCGGATAGGCAGGTGCACTGGACGTTTGGCTTTGCCGATGCCGATAGTGCTCATCTGGACTTCATCGCTTCGGTTTTGCTGCCTCATTTCAAGCAGCCCATCAAAAGAGTGATGGCGGCAGGCAATACGTTCTTTCCTGATGAAACACGCCTTGTGATCGACGTGGTGGATTACGGCTACTACGAAAAGACCGAGCTGACCCAACTAGTGAGCTCCCTTACCAAAGCACTTAAGAAAAGCTCAACGGATTTGACCGTTCTTGGCTATGAAGTGATTGACCCTCAAAACGTCCAAGCCGATTTTAAGCTGGTCAGCGATCAGCCTAATTGGCTCGATATAGCTGGTGTGATCATTGACGTCAAAACCAATGAACCCATTCCTGGCGCCACTGTATCGTTTCCTGCCACCAATGAGCAATTGACCTCCGACGCCAACGGGCAATTTACTACACGGATTAATCGCACCACGACTGACTCAGTGGTGGTGTCCGCACTTGGCTACCGGAGCACGGGCCTATCCGTCGCCAACTGGAACGGAGTCGAGAGGATAGCGCTGAAGGAGCGCTATACCCGACTGGACAATGTGCTTGTGGAAGAGCGTTCGTTGGGAAAAAAAGTGGTGCTGGGGCAAAAACATCCGGGTTGGTTTGGCCCAGCCGCCTTTATTGGAGGCAAATTCGGCGAGGCTGCTAAACAGATGGAAGTGAAGGGGGGTACGTTGTTCATAAATAAAATAGTATTTCATTTAGTTAATTATTCTGGTCGCCCTTTTGAGTTTCTGCTCGACGTCTATGATATGGGAGCGGATGGAGGGCCGGGACCTAGCCTGCTTTCCAGCAAAGTGTCCGTGCTGGGCTCGGAAAAAGGGGGTTGGGTAGAAGTGAATATGAGCAGCTATAATATCGTGGTGAACCGCACCTTTTTTGTCGCCCTGCAGTGGACGGTAGAAGTATCTGATCTCAACACGCCTGAGACCGAAAAGCCAGCTCAGATCAGCTTAAAGGGAGACTTCGCCTACCATCGCAAAAACCAGGAAGCGCAATGGGAAAAGAGCGACTTCTTCGCCTGGGTGATGAAGGCGGAGTGCACTGTTTTTGATAAGAAGTAGTCTCTGTTTATTCTAATCAGCTTTGAAAAACAGCTTCTTCCTTTTCTTTGGTTCTTCCTCCTTCCCGGAGTCGTCCATCCTCTTCTCCGGCGTTGCCTGATAGGCCGTTTCCTTGAGCTCCTCCAAATGCAGCTTGTCAATGGCATGCACTGCCCTGATGTTGAGGCGCTGGAACAGGCCATAATTTTCTACTACTGTTTTGAATCTCTCATTCTTGTCGTACAGCAGCAAGTAGTAAAACTGCATGAGCACTTCCTGCTCGGTGAGGTGAGGCTTGATGATGTTGACATAGAAAACAGGGTCGCTGCTTTTTTCATCTACCAGAAATAGCAACGCCTTGTAGCTTTCCATGTAGTGGGAGAGTGTGTTTCGGTAGCTGTCGTACACCAGGCGGAAGCTGGTTTCGAACGACTGCGAGTCGAGGTTTTGTGAGCTGCCGGTTGTTTTTCTTTTCCGTTTGGTGGCAGTCAGGGCCTTCTTGAAGTCGACGTACATTTTGTCGAAGCCGTTGGCGCCGTCCTGGGTTTCGATGCGCTTTGCCGCATTGAGGTGAAACTCGAGGAGCTGGAAGAACGTGTTTTCAAATTGCTGTGTTTGCAGTGTTTTCGACTGCTTGTCCATGATCTTGCGTGACTCCAGCAGCTCTTCCCGCTGTAGTTCAAGCTCTCGGCGTTGGTAAATCAGGGCCAGGTAGAAAAAGATGACGCCTGCCAGGGACCACATGGTGCCCACGGAGCCTCCAATAAATTCCCCCAGCATGCTGAGGGTGGTGATATCCCCTTCCACTGCCAGGTTGAGGTTCTTTACATTGTTGAACACATAGTAAATAATGCCAAAACCAGCCAAAACGGCCAGGGCAGCACTGGCACCCAGAAAAGTGACGAAAAATGAACGCCTGGTTGGATTAGGTTTACTCATATAGCCGGATAGGTTTCAGTTGTCTAAGATAAGGAATAGCAGCGATGGAATGAGTTAATTTTTGGAATGATGCGCCGCTGGAACTGAAATACCTGGACTCCCGATACGGATTTTTCATTATCTTCAATCATATGAAAAACCTACAATCCCACCTGCTTTTTCTGATAGCAGCTACTCTCCTTTTTTCCTGCTCACAGCCTTCAGCAAAAAGGCCGGTTCTCACAAGTACCGACAGCCTGGCTTTGGAGCAAGCCGCTATCAACGGCCGGCTGGTGAACGAGGGCCTTGAAAGATGCCGGAAGTTTGTAACCGACTGGCTGGCCCATGCCGACTCCACCACGGGGCTGATCCCCCGCAACCTCTATGAAAGCACCGACATCTGGAATGCCTGGGATGCCGCTGCCGACAACTACCCTTTTATGGTGCTAACGGCGGCTTTAACCGACGAGGAGCAGTTCAGGGGTCGAATGCTCGACATGCTCCGCAGGGAAACCCGCCTCACCTCCCGGATCGGCCGCCTGCCTGATACTTACTCATTCTCCAAACAAGGCTTTGACAAGCCCGAGCCAGATTTGAACAGCATCATGTTTGGCTCGTCGGAGTATATCAAAGATGGACTATTGCCACTTACGGAGTGGCTGGGAGCCAGCCCGTGGTCAGAGCGAATGATCGGCATTCTCGACGATATGTGGAAATATGCGCCAGTGGAAACACCTTATGGCAACATTGTCTCCAACAATGTGGAAGTGAACGGGGAGATGCTGCAGGTGCTGTCACGGGTATACTGGATGACGGGCGATCAAAAGTATCTGGACTGGGCGATTCGGCTGGGTGACTACTACCTGCTTGACGAGCACCATCCGACCAGGAATTTTGAATCGCTCAGGTTGCGTGACCATGGCTGTGAAATCGTATCAGGTCTTTGCGAACTATACGCCACGGTGAATGCTGCCGATCCGGCAAAAAAGAAAGTCTACCAGCCCCACATGCACGAAATGCTTGACAGAATACTGGAAGTGGGGAGAAATGACGACGGACTTTTTTACAATTCTATCAATCCGCAAACTGGAGAAGTCTTGTCGGCGGGCACAGCGGATAACTTCGGGTATAATCTCAATGGTTTCTACACAGTTTATCAAATCGACTCTACGGACACCTACCGGGAGGCCACACTGAAAGCACTTAGTGCACTGAGCGGCAACTATAGAAATTTTGACTGGGAAACGGGCTCAGCTGATGGCTACGCCGATGCCATTGAAGGGGCGCTGAACCTTTACAACCGTGAGCCTGTAAGCAGCGTACCCGGTTGGATGGACAGCGAGATACGGGTGATGTGGTCGATGCAAGACTCCAGCCACAGGGCCAACACTGAGCAATGGCGCTCATCCGGGGTGATTGAAGGCTGGCATGGCGATGGCAACTTTGCCAGAACTACCATCATGTATTGCCTGTGGAAGACGCAGGGCATGACAGTGGCTCCCTGGCGAGCCGACATACAACCTGGGGTAGTAAGAATCGGAGAGGACTTGCTGATCAGTGTGACTGTTGAGGCAGACTGGGAGGGAATCGTTAAGTTTGATGTGACCAGGCACCAGGCTAATATGCACATGCCCTGGGACTGGCCCCGGATCAATCAGTTTCCGGAGTGGTTCACCGCCAACGAAAGTATGCAATACACATGGGCCAACTTACAAAATGCTGATGAAAAGGCATTTTCTGGCAAGCAGCTAAGCGATGGTGTCAACGTTTCCTTGAAAAAAGGCGTCAATCAGTTCAGGTTGCAGCTAACCAGTAATTAACCATTAGCCCTGAAACCGTGGAGCGAGGCCTAAAAGGTATTGCGAAGTATTTTCTCAAAAACAATAAGCTTGAAGGTAAAGTATAGCAATGCGCACTATTTTTCATCAAAAGAATATAACAAAACAGCATCCCAGCGATTTTTTTAACAGGTATTGCTAATTTGCATGCCACAATGTCTTCAAGATAAAATGAAAGGTATCATTCTAGCTGGTGGATCTGGCACTCGTCTTCACCCACTTACGATCGCAGTCAGCAAGCAAATCTTGCCTATATACGATAAACCAATGATCTACTACCCATTAAGCACGTTGATGCTTTCTGGGATCAGAGAAATACTCATCATATCCACTCCTCACGATCTTCCTTTATTTAAAAGCCTTCTGGGAGATGGCAAGAGCCTGGGGTGTGAGTTTTCGTATGCCGTTCAGGAAAAGCCGGAAGGCCTGGCCCAGGCTTTCATTATCGGGGAGTCATTTATCGGTAACGACAAGGTGGCGCTTGTGCTGGGGGATAATATTTTTTATGGATCGGGTATGGCCAAGCTGCTGCAAAGCAAGAGCGACCCGGACGGTGGTGTCATTTTCGCCTACCACGTAACAGACCCCGAACGTTATGGCGTAGTCGAATTTGATGAGAACCTCACGGCCTTGTCGATTGAAGAAAAGCCATTGAAACCTAAGTCGAACTTTGCGGTGCCGGGTCTTTATTTCTACGACAATAGTGTGGTAAAAATAGCCAAAGAGCTGAAGCCCAGCCCCAGAGGGGAGCTTGAGATCACTGATGTAAACAAAATATATCTATCGCAGGGGAAATTATCTGTCGGCATTCTCGATAGGGGTACCGCCTGGCTCGACACGGGCACCATCGTTTCTCTGATGCAAGCCGGACAGTTTGTGCAGGTAATAGAAGAAAGACAGGGATTAAAAATTGGTTGTATAGAAGAAGTCGCTTACAAAATGAAATTCATTGGAAAAGAGCAGCTGGCAAAACTCGCCAATCCTTTAGTGAAGAGCGGCTATGGTGGCTATCTATTAAACCTTATTAAATGATTATCGAAGAAACCAGGTTTCCAGGCTTGTTTGTTATTCAGCCCAAAGTATTTGAGGATGAAAGAGGCTACTTTTTCGAGAGCTTCAGTGCAGCCAATTTCGAAAAAGCGACGGGCGTCAAAGCCGATTTTGTACAACACAATCAGTCGAAATCGTCGAAAGGAGTTCTGCGAGGACTCCACTTCCAAAGAGAACCTTATGCACAGGCTAAATTGGTTAGGGTACTCTCGGGAACTATACTAGATGTAGTAGTCGATTTGAGAGAAGGCTCTCCGACTTACCAGCAACACTTTAGCATCGAGATGAGCGCCGAGGACAAAAAGCAACTGTTCGTGCCCAGAGGTTTTGCCCACGGCTTCGTCATCCTTTCCGAAACTGCTGAGTTTTTCTACTGCGTCGACCGGCCATATGCACCAAACTTCGACGATGGCATACGATTCGACGATAGTTCACTAAACATCGATTGGAAGCTTGATAAATTGTCTCTGATTCTTTCGGAGAAAGACAAAGGGCTCGGCACACTTAATGATGCCGCAGGTAAGTTCAAATTTTAATTCAGCTAAAATGGCAAAGAAAAAGAAAGTATTGATTACTGGCGGAGCGGGATTCCTTGGTTCTCACTTGTGCGACAGGTTTCTAAAGGAAGGCTACGATGTAATTGCGATGGACAACCTCATCACCGGCTCTCTCGAAAACATAGAGCATCTTTTTAAAAGAGAAGACTTTGTATTCTATCATCACGATGTCTCGAAATTTGTTCATGTTCCGGGCGATTTGGACTATATTCTTCACTTTGCTTCACCAGCAAGTCCTATCGACTACCTTAAAATGCCTATCCAAACCCTTAAGGTAGGCTCACTTGGCACGCACAATTTGCTTGGCCTTGCCAAAGCAAAAAATGCCAGAATCCTGATAGCCTCCACTTCAGAAGTTTATGGCGACCCATTGGTGCACCCACAAACTGAAGACTACTGGGGCAATGTCAATCCTGTTGGGCCAAGAGGGGTTTACGATGAAGCGAAACGTTTCCAGGAAGCCATTACTATGGCTTACCACACGTTTCACGGTCTGGAGACACGCATCATAAGGATATTTAACACTTACGGTCCCCGCATGAGACTCGATGATGGCAGGGTGTTGCCAGCTTTCATTTCGCAGGCGTTAAGAGGTGAAGACCTCACCTGTTTTGGCGATGGCTCGCAAACCCGTTCTTTCTGCTATGTCGACGATCTGGTTGAGGGCATTTACAGACTGCTCTTAAGCGACTACCCGCACCCCGTGAATATCGGCAACCCCGACGAAATCACTATCAAGCAATTTGGCGAGGAGATTATCAAGCTAACCAATGCCAACCAAAAGCTTATTTTCAAGCCCTTGCCAACGGATGATCCGAAGCAACGGAAGCCAGACACAACCAAAGCCAGAGAAATCCTTGGGTGGGAGCCCAAATACTCCAGGGCCGAAGGGTTGAAACCAACATTAGAATACTTTAAGAACAAGGTGCTGAAATAGGCACTTTGTTCTTCATCACAAACTACTTCCACTAGGATCAGGAGCCAGGCTTTATCCAGTTGGATATCGTATACCTCAAAGCGGCCACGCTGTCGATGGGATTAAACTCCTTTTCCGAGATAAAGAAGAGCTCATGCTCCTTGTTGTTGCTAGCCCTGATGTATATCCGGTAGTTGTGTTGCTTCTGATTGTTGGAAAAAGCGGATACGTCGCCCTCGGAAACATCATAGTTTACTTCAATTGCCGTAATTTCTCTAAATGGATAAATATTCTTTCCCCCAAAAAGGGAACCTTTGAGTTCGAACGTTCCCTTTTTAAAGTCAAATACAAACCTCTTTCTTTGGACGTACTTGATCAGTGGAACCATAAGAACTCCAAAACCCAAAAGGAAGAATATGGAAGAAAAGAGGCCCCCTATCAGCAGAAAAACACCGATAAAGATAAGCGCCAGGTTCGCATATTTGGAAAAGCTGGCTTTGCTTCTGAATACCTGGATCGTGTTTAAATCTTCATAGATATAACCGTGCCGGGCAACAAGCTTTTGAAGATCGAAGGGTAAACTAGTATTAGCCATAGAGTGATTAAAAAATTGACTTTCACGCACTGAACTTTGTTAAAGATACAGTTTTTCGCCCTATTTTCTTCTAAGCTTGCTCAGCTGACTTTCTTTTAATCCAATAACGCATTAGCCCAGCCACACTCATCCAGGCAGGATTGGCTGCCTCATATTGCTCTATTTGCCTGCCAGTCAGGCCCTGATGTCTCAAGCCATCTGCCACAAAACCCTGGAACATCGGTGTCATGGATTCTGCGTCTGTTCCCTTTTCCATCTGGTTCTTGATCCAAAACGCCCACTCATCCAGCACCGATTCCAGGTCATCGAGATGTGGGAAAACGTCTTTCACTATTCCAAAATGAGTAAGATAGAGCTGTGAAACCCCAGCATTTTTTATTCTTTCAATTGAGCTTTTCCAACTCTCAACATTAATGTCAGGCGGTGGGCAAGGCGGTACAACCGGCCCATTTTCAATTTTTACGCCTGCCACATCGCCGGAAAAGAGGATGTCATTTATTTGCCAGGCAATATGGTGAATAGCATGCCCGGGCGTATGCAACGCTTTGATCGCAACTCCACCTATTTCGATGGTTCGTTCGTCATTTACCGCCACTAGCTGGCTTTCGTTAATGCTGTGCATTTGCCCCCACAGATAATCCATTTTATCCTGATAGATGCGCCTTGCCGACTCCATCAGCTTCGAAGGGTCTGCCAAATGCTTCACTCCGAATGGATGAACATAGACGCTCGCTCCCTTTTGGGCAAAATACCAGGCGGCTCCCGCATGGTCAAGATGAATGTGGGTCAGAAAAACATGTTTGACGTCCTCCGTCTCCACTCCATTTTCCTTCAGCCCTTTTTCCAATGACTGAATAGAAGAATGGGGCCCTGTTTCGATCAATACGGGGCCATCACTTGTTTTGATTAAGAATGACGAAATAGTTTTCTCGAGCCCAAGAAAGTGAAGGTCCAATATTTTAACATCAAGCATAACAGCACCGGGGTTCAATGAAATTAATAACTTCGCCACTAAAATAACGATTGGAAAATGGAAAATCAGCAGCCTGAGTACTTTCAGGACTTTATGCCCGAGAATGTTTGCTTTGGATGTGGCATACACAATCCCCATGGGTTGCAAATAAAGAGTTACTGGGAGGGTGAGGAGGCGGTATGCAAATGGGTTTCGGAAGAAAAGTACCACGGCTGGCCCAACCTGTTGAATGGTGGAATTTTAGCTACCCTCATTGACTGTCACTGTATGGGCTCAGCCATGGCGCATGCCTACAAATTGGAAGGAAGGCCGCTGGATTCTATGCCGGAATACAGATATGCCACCGGCACTTTGAACGTCCGCTACCTGAAGCCAACTCCCAACGACCAAACGATAGAGCTGAGAGCCCGGGTAAGCGAAGTGAAGAATAGAAAAACCGTGTTCTACTGCGAGGTGTTTGCCAATGGATTAAAAACAGCGGAGGCCGACGTTGTTGCCATACGGGTGTATGACAGCAGTCAGCCTCCTGCTGAAAATGCTTTCAAATAGTTATATAAGCTCTGAAATGTGCGAAGCGTCCTTTGCTTCCAGATCGCTGGCGCCCATCAGGTGAATGTCTATGGCTCTCGCAGCCTCTCGGCCTTCAGAAATTGCCCAAACAACAAGGGACTGGCCTCTGCGCAAGTCTCCGGCTGCAAAAACATTCTCTAAAGATGTTTTGTAATCAGTGGCCGCCACATTTCCCCTTTCGTCAAGGGTCACTTTCAGTTGGTCAACTAATCCTTCCTTCTCCGGGCCCACAAAGCCTACCGCCAGCAAAGCCAGTTCGCAGGGGATTATTCTTTCGGTGCCTTTGATCTCCACAAAACCGGCCCTTTCGCCCGGTTTCGCCGCCTTCCATTCGATATTCACACACTTCACACCTGCCAGGTTGCCGTCCTTATCACCCACAAATTCCTTGGTTAGCACAGCCCAGTCTCTCTCACAGCCCTCTTCATGCGACGACGACGTCCGCAATGTCATTGGCCACTCTGGCCAAGGGTTATCGATGGCTCTCGACTTTGGCGGCTGGGGAAGCAACTCAAGCTGAGTCACTGACTTGGCCCTGTGCCTGTTGGATGTTCCCACGCAGTCGGAACCCGTATCACCACCACCGATTACCATCACATTTTTGTCGGTGGCCATGATCCTCTTTTCGTCAATTTTTTCATCCGACACTTCCTTGTTTTGCTGTGTCAGGAATTCCATAGCAAAATGTACCCCTTTCAAGTCTCTTCCGGGAATCGGAATATCTCTTGGAATGGTGGAACCACCCGCCAGCAGAATACTGTCGTATTTTGACTGTAGCTCCTTGGCTGTGATATCAACCCCTACATTCACTCCACATTTAAACTCGATCCCCTCGGCCTTCATCACCTCCACACGGCGCTCCACAACCCACTTTTCGAGCTTAAAGTCAGGAATGCCATAGCGCAAAAGTCCGCCAGGCTGAGCCGCTCTTTCATACACGGTTACAGTATGGCCGGCCTTATTTAGCTGAGCCGCCGCTGCCAGGCCTGCTGGCCCTGAACCAACAATAGCAACAGTTTTGCCGGTTCTTGTTTTAGGTGGCTGCGGTTTTATAAGACCCAATTCGAACGCTTTCTCAGCAATTGACTTCTCAATATGCTCAATAGCCACTGCGGGCTTATTTATCCCCAACACGCACGACCCTTCGCAGGGGGCGGGGCATATCCGTCCGGTGAATTCAGGAAAGTTATTGGTGCTGCCAAGTATCTCGGCGGCCAGCTCCCAATCCTGCTGGTATACTGCATCGTTGAACTCTGGGATGTTATTCCCTAACGGACATCCGGTATGGCAAAAAGGTACACCGCAGCTCATACAACGAGCCGCCTGTTCCTCTGTCTTCTCTTCAGCGAACTCGTCGTATATTTCTTTATACTCGTTGATTCGCTGCTTGGGGGGCTTTGCGTGTGGCAGCTCCCTATCGTATTCTAAAAAACCTGTTACTTTCCCCATGATCTTAAACTGCTTGACGGATTCTACGCTTATTGGCATTGGCCAAAACTTCCTTGTACTCTTTTGGCATCACTTTGATAAACTTACCAATATGCCTGTCCCACTCTGACAAAATCATTTCAGCCTTTTTGCTTCCGGTAAACTTCACATGATTTGTCACAAGTGTTTTAATTGTGGAAACGTCCTGATGATCTATTGAATCGAACAGCACCATTTCCATGTTGCACAACTGCTCAAATTCTTCTCCCGGAGAATAAACATAAGCAATACCTCCACTCATTCCGGCAGCAAAGTTCTTTCCTGTAGGGCCGAGTATTACAACTCTACCTCCAGTCATGTACTCACAGCCATGATCGCCCACTCCTTCCACAACGGCGTTAGCACCGGAATTTCTGACGGCAAACCGCTCGCCAGCCATACCATTGATATAAGCCTCTCCCGTAATGGCTCCGTAAAGGGCCACGTTGCCTATTATGATCTGCTGGTCGTGCACAAACTGCGTACGTCTGTCAGGAAAGACTATCAGCTGGCTGCCGGAAAGCCCTTTACCAAAATAGTCGTTGGCCTCCCCTTCAAGAACAAATTTCAGTCCTGATGCTCCAAAAGCGCCAAAGCTCTGCCCCGCCGATCCCCTGAAGTTAATTCTGATAGTGCCTTCTGGCAGCCCTTCTTCGTTGTATTTCTTCGAAATTTCATTCGAAATAAGCGCTCCTACTGACCGGTTGATATTCACTATCTTCAACTTACCTGAGGAAAACTGGCCGGTATCTAGTGAAGGCTGTGCAATTTTCAAAAGCTTCCAGTCGAGTGCCTCGTTTAGCTTATGCTTTTGTGCAATTGAGTTGTAAGCGGTTTCTCCCTGAGCGGGCTCGGCATATTTTAATACAGGGCTCAAATCAATTGTAGCGGCCTTCCAACCCGGCAGCTTGTCTTTCACCTGAAGCATGTCAGCACGGCCGACCATCTCGTTGATTGTTCTGAATCCTAACGAAGCCATTATCTCCCTCAGTTCTTCAGCCATGTATGTAAACAACGCAATCACTTCTTCAGGATTCCCTGTGAAAAGAGCCCTCAAGTCAGGGTTCTGAGTTGCCACGCCAACAGGACAGGTGTTCAGATGGCACTTTCTCATCATTATGCATCCCATCGTGATCAAAGCAGCCGTAGAAACGCCCCACTCCTCAGCACCCAGCATTGTAGCTATGGCTATATCTCTTCCTGTCCTCAGCTGCCCGTCGGTTTGTAATACTACTCTTGAGCGCAGCCTGTTTTTTACAAGGGTTTGATGTGCTTCGGCTAAACCAAGTTCCCAGGGCAAGCCTGCATGTCTGATCGAGCTTATTGGAGAAGCTCCGGTGCCCCCGTCATAACCAGATATAAGAATGGCGTCTGAAAATGCCTTTGCCACACCAGCTGCAACAGTTCCAACGCCTGCCTCTGAAACAAGCTTAACGTTAATTCTTGCTTCCCGATTGGCATTTTTAAGGTCGTGGATAAGCTGTGCTAAATCCTCAATTGAGTAAATATCGTGATGCGGGGGAGGCGAAATAAGACCAACACCCGGTGTAGAGTTTCTTACACGTCCAATCCATTCATCCACTTTGTGACCCGGCAGCTGACCACCCTCTCCTGGCTTTGCGCCTTGAGCTACTTTGATCTGAAGCTCGTCGGCATTGCTGAGGTAGTAAGACGACACACCAAACCTGCCAGAGGCCACCTGCTTGATTGCCGACCTCATGTAGTCTCCATTTGGCTTGCGCTCGTAGCGGATTGGATCTTCACCACCTTCTCCACTATTGCTCTTGCCACCAATCCGGTTCATAGCAATGGCCAATGTGGTGTGAGCTTCAAAAGAGATAGAGCCAAATGACATAGCCCCTGTGGCAAACCTTTTGAAGATTTCCTCCTTGGGCTCTACCTCTTCAATAGGAATAGCTTTGCCAGCCTTAAATTCTAGCAAACTTCTGAGTGTGATGGCTTTTTCTTCCTGTTTATTGATCTTCTCAGCGTACTTCTTATATAAGTCGTACGACTTGAGCTTGGTCGACTTCTGGAGCAGATGAATTGTGTCGGGATTGAACAAATGAACTTCTCCCCGGCGTTTCCATTGGTAGATGCCTCCTTCAGGAAGTCGCTTAGCTTGATTTGACTCAGTAAATGCCAGTTTATGCTTAGCCAGGGTTTCCCGGGCAATGCCGTCGAAACCAAGGCCCTCAATTCTGGATATGGTGCCGTAGAAGCATTTGTTTACCACAGCACTGGAAAGCCCAAGTATTTCGAAAATTTGAGCTCCCTGGTAAGACTGGAGGGTGGAAATACCCATTTTCGACATTACCTTCAAAATTCCATCACCTATGGCTTTGATGAACTTGGCATTTGCCTCCTGAAAGCTCAGGGGTTTATCAAGCTTTTCACTTTTTACCAACTCAGCAATAGTATCAAGCGCCATGTAAGGATAAATAGCGCTGGCGCCAAACCCGACCAATGTTGCAAAATGATGCACTTCCAGGGCGTCGCCGCATTCTACAATCAGACTTGCCTTGGTGCGTATTTTGTTCTTCACAAGGTGATTCTGAACCGCTCCCAGGGCCAATAGCGACGGTATGGCGGCTCTGTTCTTGCTAAGGTTTCTATCACTCAGCACCAGAATATTGGAACCTTCAGCAATGGCCTTTTCGGCCTCTTTACAAATTTCGTTGATCCCTTCTTCAAGCCTCCCTGCCTTGCCGTCTGCGTTGAACAAGATATTTATAATCTTGTAGTTATAGTGCTTGTGATCCCACTGAAGGAGCTTTTCAAAGTTTGATTTGTCCAGAACGGGCTGCGAAATGTGTATCTGCCTGCAATGCTCGGGCGTTTCAGCCAAAATGTTCTTTGAGGTGCCCACCCTGGTAAACAGTGACATCACCAGCCGCTCCCTGATCGGGTCGATAGGTGGGTTACTTACCTGAGCAAACAATTGCTTAAAATAGAATGAAAGGTGCTGAGGTTGGTTAGACAAGACGGCAATGGGCGTATCGGTTCCCATAGAACCGAGTGGTTCTTTTCCATCTTCCACCATCGGTTTTAGGATAGTTCTTACGTCTTCGTTGGAGTACCCAAACGCCAACTGCCTCGTTTTCAATTGATCGTCCTCAAACGACGGATGTAACTCCTTAGGTTCTGGCAATAGCCTAAGCTTCGTTCTATTGCCTTTGATCCACTCGGAATAGGGCTGCTTATCAAAGATTTTCTGCTTGATCTCTTCATCAAACATTACCTTTTTTTGAACTAAGTCTACCATCACCATTTTGCCTGGTTGCAACCTTCCATTGGAAATAATCTTGGAAGGGTCGACAGGGTAAACACCCACTTCCGACGCCAAAATGATAAGGCCGTCGCTGGTTACCGTGTAGCGAGCTGGTCTTAGTCCGTTTCTATCGAGCGTAGCACCTATTCTCAAACCATCGGTAAAACAAACTGCTGCGGGGCCATCCCAGGGCTCCATCATCGACGCATGGAACTTATAGAACGCCTTTCTGTCCTCATCCATTAGAGGATTGTTTTGCCAGGCTTCAGGAATAAGCATCGTCATAGCATGCTGTATGCTCCTTCCGGAAAGCACCAAAAGCTCCACCATGGCATCCAGGTTGGCTGAATCTGAATCAGCTGAATCACAAATGGGCAGCAACCAGCGCATCTCTTCTTTGGTAAACAACGAAGATTCCATCAGGGCTTGCTTCGACTTCATCTTATTCACATTCCCTCGTATGGTGTTGATTTCGCCATTGTGTGCAAGAAAACGAAAGGGCTGCGCCAACTTCCATTTGGGGAAAGTATTGGTAGAAAACCTGGAATGAATCATCGCAAAGGCGGAAGTCAGCCTTTTGTCCCTTAGGTCTGTGTAGTAAAACCGCAATTGGTCGGTACGCAGCTGCCCTTTGTAAACTACTTTAAAAGCAGAGCACGAGGCTATATAGAAATCGGGATGTGATTTGGCAATGAAGTGTGTGGCCTGGTTTTTAAAAACATATAATTTTCTTTCCAATACCATTGAGTCTTCCAAAGGCTCTTTGGGCACCAAAAAGTAGTGGTACATGTCGGGCTCTGTTTGCCGGGCCGACAGACCTATTTTGCTATTGTCGGTGGGTATCTTTCTGCGGAAAACGATATTAAATTCCCTTTCAGCAGCTATTTGCTTCAGTTGACTAATAGTGTCTTCTCTTCCCCTTTGGTCTTTCGGAAGAAAGAGCGTAACCACGCCATATTTACCCGGGGCCGGAAGTTTGACCCCCGAAGCCAGCGCCTCTGCTTCAAAAAACTCATAGGGTACCTGAAATTGAATACCAGCCCCATCTCCGGTCTCAGGCTCAGCGCCTGTAGCACCCCTGTGCTCCATGTTTTCAAGCATGGATATAGCGCCAGTAATAATCTCATTTGATTTATGGCCATTGTAATTGGCAAGAAAGCCCATACCACAATTGTCGTGTTCGAGCTCCGGGCAGTACAAGCCCTCACGTTGTTTTTTCAATTCTTCCATACTTAGGATGTCTAAAAACGTTCAAGATGCATTTTGCAAAAAGCAAATGGCTGTGCCTTTTTGGAAAAAGGCTAATTATCATCTTGGGGTTAATGCGAAGCCGTTTTTATGAATTTATCAAAATGAGAGGCGAAGCAACCAATTTTGTTGTGAAATTCACAATTTAATTATCACGGTAATATGAAAATACGGAATTTCTTGAATGATTCGCAACAAACACGAAAAATTATTAAAAATCAGCAAGCTTCACTTTGCAATTAAACGATGCATTTGGGGCTCTTTTCGTGCTTTTTGAAAAATCGTTAAGAATGCAGCTCTTTTTATGAAAATACTCACAGTAGACGGAATTTTAACCTTAAAAATTCGTAATTGTGTAAATTTTCATTTTTGAGGGTAAAAAAGAGACCTAAAACTTTCTCATTTGCATTTTTTTAGAAAACTTTGGGTAATATTTGAAGCAGAAAAGAATTCTTCATGACATTTATGTAAGGATTTGCCATAAATAAATTAGGGTGTTGTTTAAGCGTGAAAAGGGTGATTAATTTAGTCACCTTTTTTTTTTGTGTCGTCTCTCATCGATTTCAGAAACGATGACAACTCGGTTCCCCCAGTGCCAATTACCCCTTCTTCCGCCTTTGCCTGCGCAATTATATACTCGTGGGCTATTTTGAAATGCTCTGTCCTAAAGTCATGAATTGTTTCCACGGCCTTATCGTAAAAGAACTGTAGCGTCGATTCCGAACGACAATAGTCTTTAAGAGGTGATCCCTGTTTTAGCTTTCTCACAATTGTGGCATGTTGCGGGGGCATATAATTAAGCATCTCTTTCATGTATGCCGAAGACTTGGGCTCCGTATGCTCAATCCCCATTCCTGCGTCCAAAAACTGCAAGACAGCGCTTTGAGCAGCACTCCCGCCATGCCAGCTCTCTGTCACTGTTCTCCCTCCAAGGTCATACCTAACATCTTTGAAGGAACTGAGGAAAGGCCTTATGCTGGAGTAAAAAACTGAAGGGTCGCACTTCTCTTTCATTCTCTTCAGCGTTGTAGTCATCATCCTCACTGCGTTCCTGACTACTTTCAGTTGCTGTAAAATGTTCTCAGAGTTTCTGGTGGTGGTGTACTCCAATGCGAGCGCAACGGCAGCAATGGCTTCAGCCGCCTGCGACTCAATCTCCACAGTGACCATATAAAACCACTTTTCATCTTCAGTTCTGGTGAATGTTACAAGAGGCTCAATATTACCCAACGACACCACCCCCATATTTCCTGTTCTTTTCCAATTGGCCAGCACAGCGGATGCATGCGACAGCACGGGCGGCCTTCCTAAGCGAGTGGCGATGTATCGCCATGGAACGGAGATGTTTCTGGGGATCAGTGGCGAAGCATCGGCAGAGGTATGGACGATGGCACTTCCCAAAAAAGAAAGCACCAGCATGGCCCTTTCCATTTCGCCTTTGCTGCTTATTCTGCCTGGATCTTTGAATGGTAATTTGCCTGCCTCTTCGGCTACGCTGCCGTTTTCTATCCACTCGGGCAAATGGAGTGCTGCCTGGTCCCAGGGAGCAAAATAGGACGAAAGGCTTACTTCAGGAAACGGAGTCAACAAAAATCCGTAGTCAGGGTCGACGCCATGTTCAACCAAAAAAAATTTCCAGTCTGTTACCATTAGCTTAATTAAAATTCAATGATGGAAGGTGTAACTTTTCACAAGTTATCGGGTACTAAAGATATAGCCAACAATAGCAAGGGGGAATTGTGGAGGATTGGTGTAACGTCGAATGAAAAGGATTTTAACTTTTTTTAACACTATGCAACCAACAAATACTGATGTGCATCGTATATACAGCAACCAACAGAGAGTGCCCAACCGTAGATAATTCTCCAAAGGCAACGTGCACAAGGCATGTTTTTTTGAATGGGAGCTAAATAAAGTGAAGTATTGACGCAACCCCGAAGGAGAATAATCGTCTTTAGTGAAGATTTGTAAGAGGATCTGAATAGCATAATCAATCGGAAACTAATGTGTGACTATTAAACACTTAAATTTTCGTGCTATGAGAAACTCAGTAAAAAGGACACTGGTGGCTGGCGTTATGAGCCTGTCACTAATTGGAATGACAAATTCAGTTTGGGCAGCAGGCCCAAAAGAGAAAAATGAAAGCAGGACAGTGCTAAAGGCCAGGGAAATGGTTGAGGAGTCGGCCTACCATGATTGGAAAACACTGGCAAAAGCAGCTGAAAGGTGCATTGTGATAGACAAAAACCTGAAGGAAGCCTACGACTGGCTTTCAATGTCACTCGATCTTAATGAGTCGGTGTACAATCTGACAGTGTTGGGTGACTATTACCTGAAAAATGACCTTCCTGTAAAGGCAATGAACACCTACCTGAAAGCGTTAGGTAAGGGTAGAAGCGAAATAGAAGATTTCGACGGACGTGAATTAGAAAGTAAAGTATGGGTAGTGAGAAACATCATCTACCCTTAAAGATAACAAGTAGTAGAATCCTCTTACGGGAAAGCGCCGGGTAAATTATCCGGTGCTTTTTTTTATTCTGTTCATTGCTTTAGGCCTACTGCTTTTGAAGCTGCGCAAACTCCCTGGCAAAATAGCTCAGTATGATGCTGGCACCTGCTCTTTTGATACTCAAAAGGGACTCAACCATCGCCTTCTCCCCATCGAGCCACCCATTTTGAGCGGCAGCTTTAATCATGGCGTACTCCCCACTTACATTATATGCCGCTATAGGCAATGGAAAATTATCTTTCAACAGCCTGATCACGTCGAGGTAAGCCAATGCAGGCTTTACCATCAATATATCAGCTCCCTCATTATAGTCCAGTTCGGCTTCAATGAGAGCCTCGTTCCGGTTAGCCGTATCCATCTGATAAGTCTTTTTGTCTCCAGATTTTGGAGCCGAGTCAAGCGCATCTCTGAACGGGCCGTAAAAGGCGCTTGCATACTTGGCTGTGTAGGCAAGGATAGACGTATTGGTATATCCTGCATCATCCAGCATCTCTCTTATGTAGCCAACTCGGCCATCCATCATGTCGGAGGGGCCGATAATGTCGGCTCCCGTGGCAGCTTGAGCCACGGCCATTTTTCCGAGTATCTCGAGGGTTTCGTCGTTTACAATTTGTCCATCTTTTACTAACCCGTCATGTCCGTCGCTGCTATAAGGATCCATAGCAACGTCAGTCATCAGGCAAGCCTCAGGAAATCTCTTTTTAATCTCGCTCAGCGCCCTGAGGTAAAGCCCTTCACCATTGACACTTTCGGTAGCGTACTTATCCTTCTTTGAATCGTCGATGGCTGGAAAAATGGCAAATGTGCGAATACCTAACATCAGACATTCCTCAATTTCCTTCAAAAGGACATCCAACGAAAACCGGAAAATCCCTGGCATAGACTTTACCTCCACTCTTTTCCCGGTCCCCTCTATGACAAAAAGTGGAAAGATAAAGTCTTTGGTAGAAAGCCTTGTTTCCTCCACCATTTCCCTAATAACAGCAGATTTCCTGTTTCTTCTTGGTCTTCTTGAAAGCATCGTCAATCAATATTTTTACAAATATAACAGGCCAAAAAGGTAAGTCGGCAGAAACGAGAAAGATATTGGTGTGGCTATCCGTCGGCTCAGATTATCACGTAGTAAAAATATTCTTACATCAAACCCCTGCGAACCATTCCGTTATCTACATTTGTTTCGTAATGGTGGCCTTTATGACGAGAATTTTCATTGCGCTTTTGTTCGTTGCGTCCGGAGTAGCTTTTGCTCAGGAAAAAAGTCTGGAGGATGAGTCAGCCGACTTTTCTCCTGACCGTCAGCTTCTATTGTACTACCAGTCGTTTGCTAGGGAGGAGCCACTACCGGATTTTGGGCTTTTCAAGCTTGCAGTCACAGGTTATTTCAATCTCAAAGAAAGTGATCGCATTGGCCAGGCAGATATTGTTACCATTATTGACTTCAGAAAGCCTTCCAGCCAAAAACGACTTTGGATACTTGATCTGAAAGCGAGAAGCGTGCTGTATCATACCCTTGTTGCGCATGGAAGAAATACAGGAAACCTTTATGCAGAGTCATTTTCTAATGTTCCCAACTCCAACACGAGCAGCCTTGGCTTCTACACCACGGCACAAACTTACATGGGCAAGCATGGACTTTCGCTCCGTTTAGACGGGCAGGAAAAAGGCTTTAATGACAAAGCGAGAGAAAGAGCGATTGTGCTTCATGGCGCTGACTATGTAAGCAAAGATTTTGTAAAAATGCATGGTCGATTGGGCCGAAGCTTTGGTTGCCCTTCAGTGCCTATGGCTGTCCACAAGGAAGTGATCAACACCATCAAAGACGGCACCTGTCTTTTTATATTCTACCCTGACAAGAACTATCTCTCCAAAAGCAAATTGCTTCAACCAACCAATTTGGTTGCCCAGGTTCAAAAATTGACATCAGAGCCTGCTGCCAATGCTGCTGCCCCCCTCGGGAGTTCCCGATAGGCCTTTGGCTATCCTGGCATCACGTTCGTAGATATCCACGCCAAAGCGAAGACTGTTACTTTCGCTTACCCACGCTGTGAGATAGAGTATGTGTACATCAAGTGGTTTCGGCAAGGTGATGGTAGTTTCTACCCTCGTTTGCACGATTTTTCCAATCTCCTCCCGTGTATACTTGGTGCCCGCCAAAAGATAGGCAGCCATGTTCAATGGGTTTTTCAACCTGATACACCCGGAGCTGAACGCTCTTTCACTTTTGTTGAACATCTCCCGACTCGGTGTGTCGTGTATGTAAACGCTATAGGGATTAGGAAACATAAACTTCACGTCGCCCAGGGCATTTGTGGGCCCCGGGGGCTGGCGTAGCATATAGGGGAAGTTGGTTGAAGAAACATTTGGCCAGTCTACATCTGCCAGCGGAACCTCAGTTCCATCACTCCTCAGCACTTTCAAGCCCTTTCTTGTAATCACTGACGGATCCTTCCTTGCCTCGGGCAAAATATCGGATTTAAGAATGGTGGGCGGCACTGTCCAGGTGGGGTTAAGTACCAGATACGTCATTTTGCTGCTAAAAATCGGTGTCTTTCTGTACGTTTTACCAATGATCACTTCAGAGTCATACGTTCTGGACGCCTTGTCGAATATCTCAAGTTCAAAGCTTCCAAGGTTGACAAGTATGTAGCGTTCGCCAAGATCTTCGGGCAACCATCTGAGCCGCTCCATGTTGATCTTTATGTCCTGGATACGTTTTTCCGCAGGCACATTAAGTAATTCCACGGTTTTTACTCCAGCAACACCATCTGCTCCTAATCCATTTCGGCGTTGAAATATCTTTAGGGCGGCTTCCAGGTCGTCATCGAAAAAAGGCGACATGTTGCCATCTTTAATCTCCACATTCGAT
This sequence comes from uncultured Imperialibacter sp., assembly GCF_963974565.1. Taxonomy (NCBI): domain Bacteria; kingdom Pseudomonadati; phylum Bacteroidota; class Cytophagia; order Cytophagales; family Flammeovirgaceae; genus Imperialibacter; species uncultured Imperialibacter sp. The sequence continues at coordinate 263,818 of NZ_CAXBCJ010000005.1, forward strand.
CCCATGTAAAGTCGCTTCTTGATAGCCACTATTCGCTCACTGCTATCTCCCCTTTGAAGCTTATCACCCGCAGGCACGTTTGGAAAGCCCCCCCTTGCCACTACTTCACGGTAGTAGTCGAGAAAAGACTTGAGTACTGCGTACTCCGGCAGCCTGGGGGCTAGCATTTGCGTGTACTCTCTTAGCTTGCCGGACTCCACCGCCTCGGTTAAATAACCTGCAAAGTCGAAGCTATCGGTTTTTCGCTTTGCTTTCCACTCGGGATCGGCAGTCTCCGGGTTCAACTTTCCATAGTAAAGATGAGAGGTGTACAAAAAGAAAGCGTCGGAAAGCAAAAGCTCTAATTTAATAAGCTCAAAACGACCGACTGAGTCATGCCGGATGGAATGATTAAGCGACGTCAATATGCGGGCGTAATGGTAATCGTCGGGCGTTAGTCCTTCAGCTTCCGCATCGCCTATGATGCTCAGCATCTCTTTTGCTTTTTGGTATTTGTCCCCAGTTGTTATCCAAAGCGGTTGAAAGTCTCTGCTTACATAAAACTCAGGCAAGGTGTTGATACAAAAAACGGGCTCGTCACCAAGCCTCATTTGGCCATATGCCTGGGCGGTTTCCAATCGCAAGCGGATGGCTTCAGCCAATTCATCATTGGTGAAATCGTGAGCGGATATCTTCGGAGCTAAGAAAAGAAAGCTTAGGAAAACGAAAAAGAAAGCGTTACGAACGAGCATTTTGATAGATTTGTAAAACGAGTGCTTCTTTAATATACGATAATAAACGCAATAAATGCATCCAGAATTCATTTCATTCGAGCTTTTTGGAAAGCCGGTCACCATCCACTTTTACGGTTTGCTGATCGCTCTTGGAGCAACATTGGGCTATTTTTACGCAGCAAAAACCGCCAAACGGGAACTGGGGATCGAGTCAGATGTCATTCAAGGACTCGCAAGATGGGTAATTATAGCTGCATTTGTAGGGGGGAAATTGTTTTATTATTTCGAGTCACCCGCCTACTATTTTGGCGAACCCGCCAATATGTTAAAAAACTTCCGGACGGGTTTCGTTTTCTACGGTTCACTCATTTTTGCTATCCCAACCGTGATTTGGTATTTCAGAAAGCACAAACTGCCGTTTTGGCCAATGATGGATTTAGTAGCCGTTACAGGCTGCATTGTCCATGTTTGCGGTAGAATGGGGTGCTTTTTTGCTGGCTGCTGCTACGGTAAACCAACTGATATGCCGTGGGGCATTACCTTTTCCGATCCCCTTTCACAAGCCAAACCACTTAATACACCCCTGCACCCAACACAGCTTTATGAGATTTTCCTCATCCTCTCGATTCTGGTGGTGCTGCTAATGTTCAAACGGCACAAAAGATTTGAGGGACAGCTGTTTTTTCTGTACATCATGATGTACGCTGTCGGTCGGTCGGTTACAGAAATATTCAGGGGTGATATCCGAAGGGGATTCATTATTGAAAATGTACTTTCGCATTCTCAGCTCATCTCTCTTATCCTGATTTCTCTGGTAGGTATTTTCTACTACCGATTCTCCAAAAAACAAAAGCCTATCGTCAAACAGAAGCCCTGACTCTCACTTTTAATGCCTTCTTATTAATGTTGATTTCAAAAGGGGGGTGGCCCAACAGCTCGCCATCAATATGCATCCATTGTTTTTTGTCGGCCTCTATGCTTACGTGACTGGCTTTAAAGAAGCTTACCTCCTCTAGTTTGCCGTGCCTTCCGGCCCCAAGCTTACTCAGGCTAAGGAACCTGTTCCAGGGGAGAATTCTTTCAATAAGGCATACGTCCAGCAATCCGTCATCCACTTTGGCATCAGGAGTTAGCACAAAACCACCGCCAAAGGTGGTTCCATTGGCTACTGTGAGCAACAGGACTTTTTTGGTGTATTTTTTTCCATCGATACTGAATGACAGCTGTTTCTCCTGATAGGAACTTAAGATTCTGAGCACCCTGTACAGGTAGGCCCCGTAGCCCCAAAGAAGCAGCGGCTTTTTCTTTTGCTTCATATCAGCTACAATCTGACCATCGAACCCAATTCCAACCCCATTGTGAAACAGCCGCTCGTTGCAAACGCCCAAATCGATGGTTTTCTCTACCCCGTGAAGAAGGGTATCCAACTGCTGAAGGAGGTTGCTCCCAACGTCTACCGACTTAATAAAATCGTTGCCGGTACCGGTGGAAATTACATTGACCACCACCTGCGTATTGTCGCCTATTCCATTTATCGCATCGTTGAGCGTTCCGTCTCCCCCGATAACCAAAAGGTCGGTAAAGCTTTCGTCTAATCTCCTCTTCACGATTGCTTTCGCATTCTGGCCTTTCTTGGTAAAGAAAGATTCGTAGACCAGATCGTTCGTTCGCAGGAACTTCTCTACCTCTCCAACAATTTTGGCACCCTTGCCATACCCGGCGGCCGGGTTTACCATTAACAGGAGTTTTCTCGGCATAGTCGGCTATAGGTTGTCAATAATGAAATTCGTCATCATGGTGTACAAATGATACCGGTACTTACCACCAGAAATACCATGTGTTTTGTCGGGGTAATAAAAAGACTCAAACTGCTTTCCCTCTCTGATAAGTGCGTCCTGCAGTGCTACCGAGTTTTGAAAGTGAACATTGTCATCTCCCGTTCCGTGAATAAGCAAGAAATTGTCCTTTAGCTTATCGGCATGAGTAATGGGCGAGTTGTCATCATATCCACCGGCGTTGTCCTGTGGGCGCATGAGGTAGCGTTCAGTATAAATAGTGTCATAAAATCGCCATGTGGTCACAGGTGCCACGGCAATGGCCGCCTTGAAGAGATCGGCTCCTTTGAACAACACCAATGAGCTCATGTATCCTCCGTAGCTCCAACCCCAAATACCGATGCGGGAGATGTCGACAAATGGCAGCCTCCCAAAATACCGGGCCGCATCCATGTGATCCTCCGTTTCATACTTGCCAAGCTGCTTGTAAGTCAGCTTTTTAAACTGTTCGCCACGCCCCCCTGTTCCCCGGGTGTCGACCACTGCAACGATGTAGCCCTTTTGAGTCAGCATTTGGTGCCAAAAAAAGTGGCCACCGCCCCAGGCGTTGGTTACGTTTTGAGAGCCAGGCCCGCTGTATTGATATAGCAATACCGGATACTTTCTATTAGGGTCAAAATCAGCGGGCTTCAGAAAATAGCCATTCAAGTCGGTTCCCTGTGAAGTGGTGAAACTGAAGAACTCTTTATCGGCAAAGCCGTGGTCTTTAGTAGCTTTCGCCAGTGCAGCATTGTCCTTCAATACTTTTACTAATTTGTTGCCTTTGCTCTGATGCAAAGTAACTTTCTGTGGCTGCGTGGCACTGGTGAAGTAATTAATATAAAAGCGAGTATCGGTAGTCATTACCACTCGGTTCCATCCTTTGTCCAGGCTTAACTTCGCCTTGTTTTTCCCTTTTACATCTATTCTGTAAAGGGCTCTTTCCATCGACGACTCTTCAGTAGAAGTATAGAACAATACTGGGGTTTTGGCGCTTTGGTCAACGCCGGCGAGTGACACTGCCTCCCATGGGCCATTAGTAATCTGCCGGACCAGCTCACCACTCAGGCTATACAGATAAAAGTGTTTGAAGCCACTTTTTTCGGAGGAAAACAAAAATGTTTTGCCATCCTCCAGGTAGGTAAGATCGTCACAGAACGTGAAATCAATATACGTCTCTGATTTATCGGTGAGTATGATTGTCGACTTCCCCGTGGAGGCGTTGGCGTGCAAAATATCCAATTGGTTTTGAAGGCGGTTCAGTCGCTGAATCGAAAGGGTTTTTGCATCCTTCAGCCATTTGATTCTGGGGATATAAATGTCTGCCTCGCTGCCAATGTCAGCTTTGACGCTTCTGTTAGCTCCCACCTCGTAAATAAAGATATTAACCACCGAATTCGACTCGCCTGCTTTCGGGTACTTGTATCTATAGTCCTCCGGATAAAGCTGACCCTCATGCCACACTTGCATGTTGTACTCCTTCACCAACGACTCGTCAAACTTGTAGTAGGCTATTCGCTGCCCATCGGGTGACCATTCAAAGGCCTTTGTCAGGTACAACTCCTCCTCATACACCCAATCGGTGCTGCCGTTGATGATGGCGTTGCGTTTGCCATCACTGGTTATCTGCACCTCCTGGCCTGAGGCAATGTCTTTCCAAAACAGGTTGTTGTCACGGGTGAAGGCAACTTTGGATCCGTCGGGTGAAAAGGTGCCGTATGCCTGGCGCCCCTCAGAAAGTTTTGAAACAGCCTTCGTTGCGATGTCATACACATAAAAAACCGCCGTGTAGGATCTCCTGAACACCGACTGCCGATCAGTTAACAATAATATTTTAGCCTCATCGTCGCTGAATGTGTAGTCGTCAATTTTTAGAGAAGGGGAAAGCGCACCTCCATCAACAAGCTCTTCAACTGCCAGACCGGTAGTGACATCGTATTTCACCACCTTATTGTCCTCTAGTGCGGAGTAAAACTGCCCGTCCTTCATCCAGTTCACGCTGTTGACCGACTCGACGTTGAAAGTATTTTTCAAGGTAAAATCTTCGATAGAGATCTGGCTTTGCGAAAGAAGAGAAGTATTCAGGCTGAATAAAATTAAGAGCGTTGCGACTAACTTATACATTGTTTTCATCTTTGAACTTCGAAAATAACTATTTCCCGAAGTTTTTCTAAACCGGCTATAAATCCCACACGGATGTCTTTAGAAACAAAAACACCTGAGACTTATGTCCCAGGTGCCTTCCTAATGTGATGTTGTATTGCTCAGTTTCCTCCTGTTGGAGTAGTCTTTGGAGTGATTCCCATTTTCTGCAACACGATGTTGGAGATTTCGTCACTGTCCTTGGCGAAAAGCAGTGCTTCTGACCTAAATACATGCGTAAAGCCGTTTTCTTTGGCTACGTCGTCAATTGCTTTCTGAATTTTGTCGTAGGCAGGCTGAAGCAACTGAAGCTCCTTATCCTGCATAGACTGCTGGGCATCACGCTGGAACTTTTCGATAGACGCCTGAAGGTTCTGAAGCTCTTCCTGCTTGTCGGCTCTTTCAATGTCGGTCATTGTCTGGTAGCCGCTTTGAAACGCCTGACCTTTGGTTTGGAACTCCTGAATTTTTGCCTGAAGGCGGTTTTGCAGTTGAGTTTCGTACGCCTTAAGATCGGCCTCTATTTGCTTCGATTCGGGCATTTGAGTGAGTATATAGTCTACATTGGTGTACCCAACTTTCAGTTCCTGTGCTGTGACTGAAACAGCAAAAAGTACAAATACACCAAACAGCAAGCTTCTAAGTTTCATGACTTTACGTTTTAATTTTTAATTACATCGTTTTCGTTGGCCAGGCCAAGCTCTTCAAGTACATAGTCAGTATAATCATGAATCGGATCTGTGTAGATCATGACCAACTCACCGGATTTATCAAAAACAATGGCGAGGCGGTTGTTCTTTGCCATTTTTTCAACTGCCTCCCATATTTTATCCTGAACAGGCTTTATCAACTCTTTCTTCTTTAAGAAGAAAAGGCCTTCAAAGCCAAACACCTTCTTCTGATACTCCTTCACTTCCTGCATTTTCCGGTCAATCTCCGCCCTTCTGTCCTTCTTCATCTCCTCGGTAAGAAGCACCTCTTCTGCATGGAAGGCAATCTGCATCTGCTCCACTTCCTGGAACATTTTCTTTATTTCTTCCTCCCAGGACAACGACAGCTTGTCTATTTCTCCCTGGGCTTCCCTGTAATCCGGCATTTGCTCCAGTATATACCCGGTGTCAACATAGCCGAATTTTTGGGCAAAGGTAGTATTTATCCCTAAACTTAAAATAAATAGCGTAAAGACTGTCCTTTTCATAGTCACATGAGGTTAGCGTATTTGCTGCCCTATGGAGAAGTGGAACTGTCCACCACTTCTTGAAGTTTGACCCGGTATGGTATCAAAGCCATAACCATAGTCAACACCCAGAAGTCCAAAAGCGGGCATGAATACTCTAACGCCGGCTCCTACCGATTTATATAAGTTATAAGGATTATAATCCTTTAACACGTTCCAGTTGTTGCCCCCTTCAGCGAAGGTAAGCAGGTAAATGGTGGCAGTTGGGCTCAACGACACTGGGTACCTCAGCTCGAAGACAAACTTATTATATATAACACCACCGGTAATATTGTTTACCTGATCATAGGTTCGCAGGGAGTTATCAGCATACCCCCTCAAACCAATAATGTCGGTGGCGAGGATAAAGTTTTGCCCTGCCAAACCGCTACCTCCCAAAGAGAACCTTTCAAAAGGCGTGCCAGGACTGTCTTTGTCGTAAGACCCGATGACACCAAAGTGCACACGGTTCACCAAAACAAGGTTGCCGACTAGCTTGAGGTAGTACCAGGAATCAAACATCCACTTGTGGTATTCCACCCACTTGTACTTTTCGTTAGGGGGTAAGTCAGAAATGCCTTCACCCCTGATGGCAGAATAAGGTGGTGTAAACGAGGCCGTTAGTGAGATGTTAGAGCCAGACCTTGGGTACATCGGCTGATCCACACTGTTTCTGGCAATGGTTGTGTTAAATGTTAAGCTATTCGCTACACCGTCGGTAAAACCAAGAGACTGGGTGCTGGTAAATCCGGCGCCATAATTATTCAAATCGTACTTCAAATACGACAAGCTATTGCTTACAGTGAAATAGTCATCGGGCCATGTGACACGGCGGCCTAAGCTTGCGGTAATACCCTGCACTCCGAGAGTTCCCAGCGGCGGTTCGCTGGTCGTGTAAAGGTATTGCCTCTGAATGGAATAGCTGTACGACAGTCCGAAAGAGTTTGGCTTGCGACCTCCCAGCCAGGGCTCAGAGAACGACACCGAATAGGTCTGGAATCTTTTGCCATTGGCCTGGAACCTGACGGACAGCTTTTGACCATCACCTACAGGCAACGGGCTCCAGGTTTTCGGATAAGGTATCTTCCTTAGTGAGAAGTTGTTGAAAGTGACACCAAGCGTGCCCACAAAGCCGATCGGTCCACCCCAACCACCAGAAAGCTCTATCTGGTCGCTTGGACGTTCTTCCACCTGCCATTCGATGTCGGCAGTTTCTTTGGCAATGTTGGGCAGTACGTTGGGTGTTACTGTTTCCGGGTTAAAGTAACCCAGCTGTGCAAGCTCCCTTTGCGTACGGATCACGTCGTTACGGCTGAATTTCTGGCCAGGAAGCGTTCTCAGCTCACGAATAATTACGTGGTCGTTGGTTCGGTCATTGCCTGTCACGTAAATCTTATCAAGCGTTGCCTGCGAGCCCTCAGAAAGACGCATTTCTACGTCAATACTGTCACCATTTATCTTAACCTCTACGGGCTTAATATCGAAAAAGAGATAGCCATTGTCCATATAAAGGGAGCTAATATCCGCACCCTGAGGGTTGAATGTCAGCTTCTTCTTAACGAGTTCCATGTCATAGACATCACCCCTTTTAATAGCAAGCACCTTGTCGAGCGTTTCATTGTCGTACACATAGTTGCCTGACCAGGTAATATCGCCAAAGTAATATTTCTGACCTGGATCTACGGTGATGTAGACATCAAGGCCCTTGCCGCTCTTTACAGTTGAGTCAGCGACTATTTCCGCATCCCGATAACCCTGAGCATTAAAATATGTGATAAGGCTCTTTTTGTCTTCCTCATATTTTGGCTGGAGGAACTTCTTGGTTTTGAAAACATTGATTTTTACGTTGTCGTGCAAATAGCTTCTAAACTCTCTCCACCCGAAGGGCTTAGTCGACGTAACAAATTCTTTTACTTCCTTAGGCTGGAAGACTCTAAGAGAACGACCAATCAAGTCCTCTATCAGCGTGAACCTAAGCCGCTCTCCCGTGTTTTTCATTTTTGACTTCAGCTTGGAGTCCAGAAAAACATCATTGCCTGTAAATTTGATGTCGTTTACCTTGACCTTGTACTTTTTGTCAACCACAATTTTCAACATCACGCTGTTGGAAAGCAGGGTGTCCTTTTGTTGGACGACTTTCACATCAGCATTCAGGTAGCCTTTTCCCTGAAAATACTTTTTAATGGTCAGCTCGGTATTCTTGATGACTGCGTCTGTTACTACCCTTCCCTTGATAAGTTTAATGTCGTCTTCGATATCGCTTTTCTGGGTTTTGTTAAGACCCTCGAAGGTGAACTTGGTTAGTCTTGGCCTTTCCTTGAGTTCGATTGTCAAAAAGATTTGGTTGCCTTCGATTTTGCTAACAAATAGCGAGACGTCTCCCAAAATTCCCTGGTTCCAAAGTTTCTTGATGGCTCCGGAAGTGGCATCACCAGGCACCTTTATTGTTGACCCAACCGTTAGTCCAGAAATTGAAATGATGGCATTTTTGTCCAGGTATTCTGATCCTGTTACTTCTATCCCTCCAATCTCATATTCTTTTGGGTTGGAGTAGTCGAGCTGAAGACCCGAACCAGAGGTAGCTGGGGTGCTTCGAAGTCCCGGGCGGATTTGTGCGTCTACACTTTGGACAACGCACAACAGGGAGGCCGCAAATACAATTACAATTTTCTTCATTCTCAGGAATTCACTTGTTCACTGATTTTTCCAAATCTTCTTTCTCTTCTTTGGTACCCAACTATAGCCTCATAAAGATGCTCTCTTCTGAAGTCGGGCCAAAGCACTTCTGTAATAAACAACTCGGTGTAAGCAACTTGCCAAAGTAAAAAATTACTTATGCGCATTTCCCCACTAGTCCTGATTAACAATTCCGGGTCAGGAATGCCCTTAGTGTCAAGGTAAGCGTCCAACAGCCCCTCCGTAATGTCTTCTGTGCTTCTATGCCCATCCACGACATCCTGAGCTACTTTTTTGACAGCTTCCGTAATTTCCCACCTGCCACTGTAATTCAAGGCCAGTATCAGCGTCAGTCCATCATTGAACTGGGTTGCCTTCTTAGCATAGTCCAGATTTTCCTGCGCATCCTTTGGCAAGCTCAGAATGTTGCCTATCGACTTAAGCCTGATATTATTTTTCTGTAATGTTGGCAGCTCCTTTTTAATGGTGGACACCAACAATGACATCAATCCATTTACCTCCTCAATAGGCCTGGCCCAGTTCTCCGTTGAAAACGCATACAAAGTTAAATAATCGACGCCCAACTCTGCACTCCCTTCTGCGGCATCTCTCACTGCCTGTATGGCATTCTGATGTCCGAATATCCTTGCAGCACCTCTCTTTTTAGCCCATCTACCGTTGCCATCCATAATGATGGCAATGTGGCGGGGAATAGCGTCTGAATTAATCAATTCTTTCATGCCCTAAGGGTCTCTCAGTGTCTAGCAAACCGCAAAGTTGCTAATTTTTAGCTAAATAAATAAGGAGAAATCTAAATAGGAGAGTCAATTATACTCATAACGGTTGGGAACATACCTGAAAGGACATGGAATTTCGTACAAAATATAGGTAATCGAGAACCCAGCGAAGTAGTACCAGTCCTTACTTTCCGGATTGCCGTACTGGTAGTTTTTCAATGTGATATCGCCATCGGACACGCTGTCCAAATAGTCGAAAAAGGTCTTTCTTAGTCCAAATTCTAATCCTACAGCATATCTCTTGCCTACGAGCTGCTTAATACCAACCCCAAAGGGTATAACAGGTTGCAGTTTACTGAAGTCTGCTTTAGCCTCATCATAGCCAAAGGTTCTGAAAATGCCAAAACCTGCAAAAAAGTAGGGCGAGAAGTAAACGTTGGTGTGTGGGTGCTTATAGTCCAGAAAATAGTACTCAAACACCGATGAGCCCTCAATTAACGTGATATCGAATGAATAGTCTCTATTGCTGCCTAGTATGTCAACTGCCCGTTGATCGTCTCCTTTTATTTTGCCTGCCGTCAGCCCAAGCCTTACGCTTACGACGTTATTAACATTCATCCTGTAAAATGCGTTGAGCCCCGGAGTCAACCCCCTCAGCCTCAGTTTTGGGTTAAGATCCCCGGTATAGCTAAGCATGCCCAACCCTCCACCAAATTCTGTGTATTGAGCAAGGGCCCTGCTGCTAAAAAAAATCACCAGCAGACTGGTGATTAATGATATGTAAACTCTGTTTTTCAACTTCCCAATATTATCTGAATTTAGCACTCCGGCGAACTTTGCCGAACACGTACATTAAACGTATCTGGGTGACAATATATTGGTCGTTGTTGTTGGGATTTCCTCTTATGTCGTCTTCGAAGCCCCAGCCAGCTATAGTTGGATAAGGCTGACCATCAATTTGGGACACCTTAGTGCTCGTTCCACCATAGGCTTCGGTGACCAAAGTCAGCTGTCGGGGCTGACCAGATGCCGAAGTGGCTTCACGAGACCTGTCAGCCATGGTGCGGGCAAGCTCATTTGTACCGAAAGCTCCCGGATCCACGTATCTGCCGCTCAAGTCATCAATATAATCGAAGAAAAGAAGTCGATACCCTATTTCGAAGGCAGCGTCGAAAGGACCGGGCAGTCTAAATCTTGACCCTATGCCAAACGGGATCGCATACGAAAGCGACTTATAGGGCTTGATATCATACTGATCGCTGTTTTGACCTTCAGTGCCCAAATCTTTTAGAGAAACCCATTTTCCTGCTTCCGCAAGTGGATTGCCGTCATTGCCAAGCTCCGGGACAAGTCCTTTGGGGTTATGAAGGAAAGCCGCCCCCCCTGCAAATACGTAAGGAGCGAAAGGTAGCCTTGAACCTGCACCACCCTCGTTTGGAAATATGTCCATCTCCAGAATAACAGATAGCTCCTTCACATCATTTCTGAAAGAAAGGTTTCTGGTGTACCTTGGGAGGCTTTCCGTTAGCGTAGGATCAGCCGAGTCAAAATCATCGGATTTCAATCTTACCCAGTTAAAACTAGATCGAATACCAACCATTTTGTGCGCCCTGTAAGTATGCGTAATACCAAAACCCGGCCTGGTAAAAGAAATATCCGTGCTTACAGCCCTGGAAAGCGGCGCTATATCGCCAAAATAGTTTGATGCATTCAAATTTACTCCAAGTGAGTGATAGCTCTTGAACCGGGACACGCCGCCACTAATCCGGCCACCCCTGTAGGAAGACATAGCTTTGTTTCTTTGTAACCTGGCTTTGCTTCTTCTATTGTACTGACCAAACGCATCTTCGCTTGCGAGGAGTGCAGGAACCAAAATGATAAGTACGAGAATAAACTTCTTCATTGAAGAGTCCAATTTTTTTGTAAAAGTAGTAAAAAAGGAAAGCTGGACTAAAATTAATTTCTAAGATCAAAGCCCCAATTTAGCTTATTCCTTAGTGTATCCAAAAACGAGTAACCATGGAGCTGGATCAATTTGGCTCTGAAATCCTCCTTCCTCACCGACATTTCTACCGAAGAATCAACCGTATGTGACCGTGAATCCAAAGAGGCCAGGAAGTTTCTTCCCCTGCTTTCTATAACGAACGAAATGACACTTTCGTCGGGAACAATCAACGGACGAACATTCAAATTGTGAGGACTAACCGGGGTTATAACAAAATTGTTTGAATGAGGTAGAATAACAGGCCCACCGCAACTAAGGGAATAGCCCGTGGAGCCTGTTGGTGTGGAAACCATCAGTCCGTCAGCCCAATAGGAATTAAGGTACTCCCCATTTATATAACACTTGACTGTGATCATTGAAGAGGTATCCTTCTTCGTAATTGTGAATTCGTTCAAAGCAAAACTTGTGTCGCCAAACACCTCCTTATTCGTTTCCAGTCTCAGAAGTGTTCTGTAGTCGTAGGTAAACCGTTGCTCAAAAAAAGATGTCAAGGCGCTCTGAATATCCAGTTTTGAGATGTTTGCCAGAAAGCCTAATCTGCCGGTGTTAATTCCCAAAATTGGTGTTTCTGCATGCTTCACATAGGTGACAGTTTCAAGCAATGTCCCGTCTCCACCTAAGCTTATAATAGCATCTAATGGCTCCATGGGATTCGTTTTACTGAGGTCTTGACCATCTGGCAAGTCAAAGCCGGCTTTGGTAGCGTGCTTCCTAAATATCTGCGAAACAACTAATTCTACATTTCTATCTTGAAGAAACGAGATGACCTCCTGAATAAATGGAATGGTATCACTGTTGAATTTATGACCATGGAGGGCTATTCTCATATCGGGTTAACTAATTGTGCTGGCTCTAAATGCCCAGGTATTTCATTAAAATGTCCATCCTCTCCTGTTCGTCAACAGCCTCTGGAGCATTATTAAATTTAGCCACTATTTGATACCCAAACCTTTCCAAAGTAGCCTGCACCCGGGTGAGGTCTTCGAGATTGATTTTGATTGTAAGGCTCACTTTTGAAGAATCATTTGGGTCGTCAGTAAGGTATGAGCTGAGAATCTTGCCGTTGTCCGATTCTATGAGCCGGCTAATTTCTGCCAGAGAATAATCTATTTGCTTCATCGAAAGCACAAGAATGCCCCCATGACTTTTTATCGAAGATGTCATGGCAAATGCCTGAATAACATCTTCCAGTGTAATTACACCAAGGTAGGTGCCAACGTTGTCCGTTACCGCCACAAGCGACAATCCATTGTTGTCGCAGGCCTTTATCACATCATAGTAGTGCTGCGATTGATCTACTTTACATTTAACCCCTTGTAAATTATAGTCTGCTACTCTTGGCAGGGCTCCATTCAATTCGAGGATAGTATCTTCATTAATAAACCCCAAAAACTCTCCCTTCTCAACGACGGGAAGTTCCGTGGAATGCAGTTCTTCCATCCACAGAATTGCTTTCTGAATTTCGTCACTCAGCTTGAGTGGGGGTATCATGTAATTGATAAGATCACTTGCTATCATGCAGCTTCATTTAGCAGAAACTCACTTAATATATCGTTAAACTTATCAGGGTGTTCCATCATTGGGGCGTGGCAACACTTGTCGATGAACCTAAGAGTTGAATTGGGTATCAGTCTGTTAAATTCATGTGCTACCTCCGGAGGAGTGATGGTGTCGTTAAGCCCCCAAACCAGAAGCGTAGGTATTTTAATAGATGGCACTTCTTTGGCCATATTGTGGCGCTGAGCAGATTTTGCTATGGCCACTATGCGCATACATTTTGGGATGCTTTTGGTTGTCTCAAAAACCTCCTCAATATAATCTGGCGTGGCCGTTTTTGGATCGTAGAAAGTGTACTCCACCCTTTCCTTAATGTACTCATAGCTTCCCCTCTTTGGAAACGAGCCGCCCATAGAGTTTTCGAAAAGTCCGGAGCTACCAGTGAGTATCATTTTCTTCACCTTGCTCTTATTTGCAAGGGTATATATCAGCGCTATATGGCCTCCAAGTGAATTGCCCATCAACGTAAAATCTTTGAGTCCCATCATTTCGACGAAACCCTCAAGGTATTCGACTAATCCATCGAGGCCAGCTTCTCTAATCGGCATTTCGTAGATGGGAAGCATCGGAATGACGACTCTGTGCGTCTTGGAAAACCGGCGAACTACACTATCCCAGTTACTAAGTGCGCCAAAAAGGCCATGAAGAAGCAAAAGCGTTTCGCCCTTGCCCTCATCGATATACGGATAGTTATTCTGTGTTTTTAGTTCTATGTTCATTCTGATCACTGAATTAACCCAATATAGATAAAATCCGTTCTGAGATAAAGTTTTTTATTGATGTGTTGCTCAAGCCTAAACAATTCTTAGCTTAGTCAATGCTAAAATATAGGCTTGCCTCTCTGCAGGCTGTTGCTCCGCAGGGGTTAGTTTCTCAAAAAACTCCTTGACAAACGGCAACACTACAGAAATAGTGTCGATCATCCACGGAGCGAGGCTCACCACAAAGGGGTAAATTTTGGCTCCCTCGACGTATTCATCAGCTAGCTGAAACCCAAAAAAGGTCAGCAGCCAAAGCAGGAAGCTTAAGGCCAAAGCCCATTTCAAAATTCCAGCCAGCGACCCGGCCAGGTCGTCGAAGCTTCCGAGCAAAGTTAAGTCAATCGTTTTTTTAAGGGCCAGGCCAATAAGGTTAACGGCGAGCACGATGACGACAAACACGATAATGAAAGAGATGACAGGAATAAGCCCCGGGACTTTAGTGAAGTATCCGTCGAGGAAGCTCGCCACCAGTGGGGTAAATTGAAACCCGCCAATAATCCCCAAAATGAAGGCAAACAGGCCGACAATTTCCAACAGAAGTCCTTTTTGGAAGCCCCGAAACGCTCCAAGAACAAGGATAATAAGAATGACTATGTCAATAACTCTCAACGGACTTACTTGCTTAATAGCTCTTTAACCAGCGTTGAGATCAATTTACCGTCGGCTTTTCCAGCCAATGCTTTCGTAGCTGCACCCATCACTTTGCCCATGTCCTGAGGACTGGAGGCACCCACTTGAGCAATTATTTTTGCAACCTCCGACTTCACTTCCTCTTCTGAAAGCTGCTTTGGCAAAAATTCATTGATAACATCCAGCTCCGCCTGCTCCTTTTCTGCCAAATCGGGCCGATTCTGTTCTTCAAAAATGGCCAGTGAGTCTTTTCTCTGCTTGGCGGCCTTGGTCAAAATAGCCATCTCTGCTGCCTGGTCAAGCTCTGCTTTGGCACCCTTTTCAGACTCCGCCAGCAAAATCAGCGACTTGATAGCTCTCAGCGCCCTCAGCCTTTCTGAGTTTTTGCTTAGCATGGCTTGTTTTATATCTCCGTCGATTTGGGTTTTAAGGCTCATATCTGAATTTTTTAAAATCGTTATTGGTTAATTTGCAGCAAAGTTATACAAATCAGTATAAGAATGACCAGGCTCAGTGTTAACATAAATAAAGTAGCCACGCTCAGAAATGCCAGAGGAGCAAATAATCCGGACGTGGTAAAGGTTGCAAAAGACTGCGAGGTCTTCGGCGCACAGGGAATCACTGTACACCCACGGCCGGATGAAAGGCATATTCGCCATAGCGACGTGCTTGAGCTTTCGAAGGTGGTGACCACAGAATTTAATATTGAAGGGTACCCCGACAGACGGTTTATCGATCTGGTAAAAACAGTAAAGCCTGCGCAAGCCACTTTGGTTCCGGATCCACCTGAAGCAATCACATCAAACACCGGTTGGGATACGCTGAAACACCAGGCTTTCCTTGCTGAAGTCTCAGCAGAACTCCACACTGCTGGCGTAAGGGTCTCCATTTTCCTCAATCCAGACGTAAAATTAGTGGACGCTGCAGCCAAAAGTGGAGCGGACAGAATAGAGCTCTATACCGAGCCATACGCCACGCATTATCATAGCAACCGGGAAAAAGCTATCGCTTCTTATATCGAAACAGCAAAGCTGGCAAAATCTGCCGGGCTTGGCATTAATGCAGGCCATGACCTTGACTTACACAACCTGGCCTATTTGGTACAGCAAATTCCAGCAATTGACGAAGTATCCATTGGGCATGCGCTGATCTGCGATGCCTTGTACTATGGGCTGGAAAACACTATCCAAATGTATCTGCGCCAGTTAACTTAAAACTATGAGTGACAAAAAGCTATTCTTTAGAAAACTGGGACAGGGAAAACCACTTATTATTTTGCACGGGCTTTTTGGAGCCTCAGACAACTGGTTGACCATTGGCAAGTCATTGTCCGAACATTTTGAGGTTTATCTGGTCGATCAGAGAAACCATGGGCAGTCGTTCCATGACCCAGCGCACAATTTTGATGTGATGGCGGAAGACCTGGGCAACTTTATAAAGGAAAATAATATTACTCAGCCGATTGTTCTTGGGCATTCAATGGGCGGCAAGGTGGCTATGAACTATGCGTTGAGCCACCCGGGCAAGGTTGAGAAGCTGGTTGTTGTAGACATTTCACCTCGTGGTTACAAAGTCCACCATGACAAAATACTGGAGGGGCTAAAGTCTATTGACCTTGGCTCTTTGGAGTCAAGAAAAGAGGCAGACGATCGGCTGGCCAAATATGTTCCGAATGTGGGCGAAAGGCAGTTTCTGCTAAAAAGCCTTAGCCGAACCGGTGACGGATTCGAATGGAAAATAAACGTGGCTGCCATTGATAACAATATAGGACTGATTGTGGGGGAAATAGACGGAGAGCCGAATCCAGTTCCCACCCTTTTCATTGACGGCGAGAACTCTAACTACATTCGGGACATTGACCTTCCGATTATCAAGAAGCTTTTTCCTGACAGCCAGGTTGTCACTATTAAAAATGCCGGACACTGGGTGCATGCCGAGCAGCCTGAAGCCTTTCTTGAGACATTGATGGCCTTTCTATCGTAGCAGAGCACATGAGCGCTGGAAAATTGTACCTCGTACCAAGTCCACTTTCCGACAACAGGGTTGATCTGATAATAAATGGTCAGGTTAAAGAAATAATTTCCTCCCTCAACTGGTTCTTCGCTGAGAACATCAGAACCTCCAGAAGGTTTATCAGCACCCTGAATTTAGGCAGGCCTATCGAATCGCTGCATTTTGCTGAGCTCAACAAAGACACTGAGGATGCAGAAGTATCAAAGCTTATGGACATTGTCACTTCCGGCGAAAATGCCGGAGTCATTTCTGAAGCTGGCTGTCCCGGCATTGCCGATCCGGGTGCTAAAATAGTCGCTCTTGCACACCGAAAAGGAGTGGAGGTCATCCCACTGGTTGGTCCTTCGTCTATCTTTTTGGCGTTAATGGGTTCCGGGTTTTCTGGTCAGTCATTTACTTTCCATGGATATTTGCCGATCGATAAGAAAGCAGCGCAGGGCAAGATAAAGCAAATGGAGAAAGAGGTTGTGCAATTCGGTACAACTCAAATTTTTATGGAAACGCCCTACAGAAACAACCAGTTGTTGGAGGTAATCATCAATACCTGCCAAAATCACTCGCTTTTATGCATCGCAAGCGATATAACAGGAGAGACAGAGTTTATCCAAACCAAGAAAATTTCTGACTGGAAGGGTAAACACCCAAATTTGCACAAAATACCAACTGTTTTTCTGCTTGGAAAATAATACCTGGGCCTCAGGTTTTTAAATAAGGAAAGCTCCGCTAAATTTGCACGCTTAAAAATCAGACAACAAAGAAAAACAAATGCCATATCTATTCACGTCGGAATCTGTGTCGGAAGGGCACCCTGATAAAGTAGCTGATCAAATTTCAGATGCGCTGGTCGATCATTTTCTTGCTTTCGACCCTAATTCGAAAGTTGCTTGCGAAACACTTGTAACTACTGGTCAGGTAGTGTTAGCTGGTGAAGTAAAGTCAGACACTTATATTGATGTGCAGTCAATTGCCCGAGAGGTAATTAACCGCATTGGTTATACCAAATCCGAGTATCAGTTCGAGGGCAATTCGTGCGGGGTGCTTTCTGCAGTGCATGAGCAATCGCCTGATATTAACAGAGGCGTTGATCGTGGCAAACCAGAGGAGCAAGGTGCCGGCGACCAGGGAATGATGTTTGGCTTTGCCAGCAACGAAACTTCAAGCTATATGCCATTGGCGCTTGACCTTTCTCACAGACTGCTGAGAGAACTGGCGGTAATGAGAAGAGAAAATGGCGCCATCAAGTACCTGAGACCTGACGCCAAGTCACAGGTGACTATCGAGTACTCAGACGACCATACACCTATCAGGATTGACTCCATTGTTGTTTCTACACAGCATGACGATTTTGATGAAGAAACGAAGATGCTTGCAAAAATTAAGCAGGACGTCATCAGCGTTTTGATTCCAAGGGTAAAGGCACAGTTGCCGGCTCATATCCAAAAGTTGTTCAACGATCAGATAAAATACCACGTTAACCCAACTGGCAAATTTGTTATTGGTGGTCCTCATGGTGACACTGGCCTGACTGGAAGAAAGATCATTGTCGACACATACGGAGGCAAAGGTGCTCACGGTGGTGGTGCATTTTCGGGCAAAGACCCGAGCAAAGTTGACCGGTCGGCAGCTTACGCCACACGCCATATTGCCAAGAACCTGGTAGCCGCAGGTGTGGCTGATCAAATTCTTGTGCAGGTGTCTTACGCTATTGGCGTGGTGGAACCCATGGGTATTTTTGTTGATACTTACGGCTCCGCAAAAGTAAAAATGTCAGATGGCGAAATTGCTCAGAAAGTATCAGCAATTTTTGACATGCGTCCAGGCATCATCGAGCAGCGATTGAAGCTTCGCCAGCCGATGTACCAGGAGGCAGCAGCTTACGGCCACATGGGTAGAAAAAATGAAGTAGTTAAGAAGAAGTTTAACAGACCTGGCGAAACAAAAGAAATGGAAGTTGAGCTTTTCACCTGGGAAAAACTTGACTACGTTGATAAGGTAAAGAAAGAGTTTGGCCTTTAAGCCAGGCATTTATTGATATGAATAGGGACCTGTTGGTGAATGCCGACAGGTCTTTTTTTTACTTTACAAACGCCTCAATCGTTACTGAATTGTCGGGTAGGTACCGCTGCATAAAGAAATCCTCCAGCGCTATTCCCCTTGCCTGTGCATAGTCAAAAATCATGGTTTGTATTTTTTCTCTGCTGGGCCGCACCAACCAGTGCATGGAAAGGTTCACCGTAAGGCTTCCAGGGGCTCTCAGCTTTTTCAATTGATAGTTGCCTTCAATTTGGGTTACCCTGCCTGTCAGCAACACTCCGAAAAACTGATTGATTTCATCGCCATCTTCCGGGGGATAGGTAAGCTCTACCAAATCTCCCTTCCAGTCCTCGTTGATAATTTTTGAGCGGATGTCTTCAAAAACCATTCTTGCTGAATCAGCGACGTAGCGACCTTTGAAAGGTGTGCCTACTATGTCGTAACTTACCGCACCAGACTCCTGAACTTCGTATTCTTTAGTGCCTCCAAGAAGAAAGTAAATGCTGAATGAAATAATGGCCAGGGAAACGGCTGAAATAGCGTAGTACTTGTACCTTGGGTCAATGGTCATGGATCTGATCTGTTGAGGCATCAAAAGAAATCAAAAAAAGGCCGATTTCAAACAGCACTAAACGACCTCTTTGTATTGCATTTTATGCAGCTGAGCATAGTAGCCGTCCATGCTCAACAGCTCGTCATGGGTGCCTTCCTCCTTTATTTCGCCTTTCTCAAGTACCACAATTTTGTCGGCTCGTTGAATGGTAGAGAGCCTGTGAGCAATAACAATGGATGTTCTTCCTTTCATTAGCTTATCAATGGCTCCCTGAATCAGCTCTTCAGTCTCCGTATCAACTGATGATGTGGCCTCATCGAGCACAATGATTTTGGGATCATACACCATGGCCCGCACAAAAGAGATGAGCTGCCTTTGCCCAACCGAAAGTGTGGCTCCACGCTCCATCACGTTGTAGTCAAAGCCGCCCGGTAGCCGCTCAATGAA
The DNA here is from genome assembly GCF_963974565.1 of uncultured Imperialibacter sp. Classification (NCBI taxonomy): domain Bacteria; kingdom Pseudomonadati; phylum Bacteroidota; class Cytophagia; order Cytophagales; family Flammeovirgaceae; genus Imperialibacter; species uncultured Imperialibacter sp. Next base: position 283,116 of record NZ_CAXBCJ010000005.1, read on the forward strand.
CTCCCTTGCCCCAACAAGCTCAGCTGCCTCAATCACTTTTGATTTTGGAATTTCGGGGTTGCCGAGAGTAATATTGTTGAGAATGGAGTCTGAAAACAAAAAGACGTCCTGAAGCACTACACCGATATTAAGTCTGAGCGAGGCCAGGTCATATTCCCTTACGTCGACACCATCTATGGTGATGCTGCCCTTATTGATTTCATAAAAGCGGCTAAGCAGGTTAATTACTGAAGACTTACCAGCTCCTGTAGCACCCACCAACGCCAGCGTTTCTCCCGGATTCACCTCAAGGTTGATATCCTTCAGCACGTATTCCTCGTCGATGTAGGCAAACGATACATGTTCAAACTTCACCTCGCCCTTTAAAGTAGTTGGCGCAAAAGTACCGTTATTAGCGATGTGCTCTTTGCTGTCGAGCAAATCCAGAATCCTGTTGGAGCTAACGATACCCATTTGTAATGTGTTGAAGCGATCAGCAATCATCCTGATGGGGCGGAAAAACATCTGGATATACATGATAAATGAGATCAGGACCCCAAGGGTGATTTGATCGTCGATAACACCTCTGGCACCGTACCAAACTACAAGGCCGATACCTGCCGCCTGAATAACCTCAGCCACCGGGAAATAAATCGAATAATACAGTACCGACCTGATATTGGCCTTTTTATGTTCCCTGTTGATCTCCTTGAATTTTTCGTACTCCCTGTCTTCGCTATTGAATATCTGCACGATGTTCATGCCTGTGATATGCTCCTGTACAAAAGAGTTCAGGTTGGAAACGGCTGTACGCACCTCATTGAAAGCCACCTTTACTTTCTCCTTGAACACGTAGGTACTGATGATCAATAGTGGCAGGGTTGAAAGACTTACAAGGGTCAGCTTCCAACTGATGGCAAACATCATAGCAAAGATGACAATGATTTGAAGCAGGTCTCCAATAATAGCTGCCAAGCCTTCGCTGAATACGTCTGACAGCGTCTCTACGTCAGACACGTTTCTGGTAACCAGGCGGCCGATGGGCGTTTTGTCAAAAAACTTTAGTTTCAGCGTTTGGAGGTGCTTGAAGAGCTTGATCCTGATGTCTCGAATAATGAACTGGCCCAGCCATCCCGACAGGTAAGTGTGGCTGTATTGCACAATGGCAGTGGCGACAATCACCCCCACTAAAATTAGCGTCATGTTCACCAGGCCCTGGAAATCGCCAATGGCCACGTACTTATCGATCGTAATCTGAATGAGGTAAGGGCGAAGTGGTGACAAAAACGCCAGCAGAATGGTGAGCACCACCAGAAAGTAAAACTTGCCTATGTAGGGCTTTGCAAAAACAAAAAGCCGCCTGAGTACTTTCAGGTCAATGATATTTCCGCTTACGGTTTCCTTTTCCAAAACTATCGACTAGGGACGTGGTTAGTAATTAACTGCAAATTTCAAGAAAGGATATAAATTTCTTCAGGATAAGTAACGTTTGTTAAAAAAAGACCTTCAGCTGGCACGTTGCGGGCCGCCGATTTCCTGTCTCTGCTCTCCAAAATCTCCTTAAATTCAGTCTGGCTCAGTCTGCCCTGTCCTGCTTCCAGCAGTGTTCCAACCACGGCACGAACCATCCCTCTTAAAAATCTATTGGCACTAACGTAAAACACAAGGCTATCGTTCTCTCTTCTCCAGCAAGCTTCAAAAATATCACAATCAAAATGTTTCACGTCCGTTTTTACCTTGCTAAACGACTGGAAATCCTTCCATGTCAACATCAGCGCCGCCGTCTTATTCATGGCATCCACATCCAGCTCCGGCCTGAAAAGGTAGCTATATTTAGTTTTGAAGGGATCTTTTTTTTGATGAATGTGATACTCGTAGGAACGTGACTCAGCATCAAAGCGGGCATGCGCTTCCGGCCGCACAGGCTTTACCCAATGAACGGCAATGTCGTGAGGCAGCAGGGAATTAAGCCTGTAGAGAAATTCCTCAGGTTCGTGCCTGAGTTCCATGTCGACGTGGGCTACCTGCACCCTGGCATGCACCCCTGCGTCGGTTCGCCCGCTGCCCACACATTCCACTTCGGTGCCCAGTAAGGTGCTCAGACATTGGGTAACTACCTGCTGCACAGCCACAGCGTTATGTTGGGTCTGCCAACCGCTATACTTTGTGCCATCGTAACTCAATTGAATAAAATACCGCATGCCCCGGCAAAGGTAATTCATTCAACATAATTCACATGTTCAGCCGATTAAGGTTTTCTCTAAAGTCTTTTATGCGTTTATTTGCCAAAAATTCTTCCAATGCTTCAGCGAATCCAATCTATATTTCTGGCCCTTGCTGCCATCGTCATGGTCATCATTGTTTTTCTCCCGCTATGGCAAAAAATTGACGTCGAAAAAAGTGAAATAGTGACCATTACCGCTCTTGAAATCACACATATCAGATATGCAGGAGACGGAGTGGCAGTAGACGAGATTTTGGCTGAAAAAAATATCATGTACGTGGCCGCCCTTTGTCTGATTGCTGCGGGAGTAGCCATTTTTTCTATTTTTCAATATGGCAACAGGCTCCGCCAGATTCAATTCGGAGCCCTGAACTCCCTCATCATTGGTGGCACAATGTTTCTCGTTCTGTACTTTTGCTGGAATGCAGAAAAGACAATCGTCCCTGCCGAAAAAGGTGCTTACCTGGCGGCCTTTTATCTTTTTCCCGTAGCACTTATCCTTAACTCAATGGCCAATCGCTTTATCCGGCGTGACGAAAGGCTGGTGCGTGACTCCGATAGGCTCAGGTAAAATCAAAGTCTTTTAGTGCAGCAGTAATCGACAAATTGGTCGGTAAATGGGGCTAATTCTATTGGCCTGACATTTCTTACTGCCATCCTGACAGCCTTGTGGCTAAAATCGGGCTATGGAACGGCTTTTGCCAACCCTTCACTTATTGACCAATCATTTGCAAACAAATACAAACATGGTAACAGAAGAAAAAGGCACCCTTTCGATCCACACCGAGAATATTTTTCCCATTATCAAGAAATTTCTCTATTCGGATCACGAGATCTTTTTGAGGGAGTTGGTATCGAATGCCGTGGATGCCACACAAAAGCTGAACCGCCTGGCAGCCCTGGGCGAGTACAAAGGAAAAATTGGTGACACAAAAATTAAGGTGTCTATCGATGAGAAAGCAAAAACAATCACAATCAGTGACAAAGGCATCGGTTTAACAACTGATGAAATAAAGAAATACATCAACCAAATTGCCTTTTCAGGCGCAGCCGAATTCGTTGAGAAATACAAAGACAAAGGAGAAGAAAAGCAAATCATCGGTCATTTTGGCCTTGGTTTCTACTCTTCCTACATGGTCGCCAAAAAGGTAGAAATTTTCACGAAATCGTATCAGACAGGTGCCGAAGCTGCCCGCTGGGAGTGCGATGGATCAACTGATTTTGAAATTACCCCGACCAAGAAAAAGGACAGGGGTACCGACATCGTGCTTCACATTGCTGAAGATTCTGAAGAGTTTTTGCAAAAGCACAGACTTCAGGGTATTCTCGATAAATACTGCAAGTTCCTGCCTATAGAAATTGAGTTTGACGGGAAGGTGGTTAACAACCCAAGCCCCATCTGGACGAAGCAGCCAAGCGAGTTGAAGGATGAAGACTACCTGAACTTTTACAAAGAGCTTTATCCATTTGCTGAGGATCCGCTTTTCTGGATTCACCTGAACGTCGACTACCCCTTCAATCTTACCGGTGTTCTTTATTTCCCTAAGCTGAAAAATGAGCTGGATGTACAGAGAAACAAGATTCAGCTGTATAGCCGGCAGGTGTTTATCACCGACGAGGTGAAGGACGTGGTGCCGGAGTTTTTGATGCTGCTTCACGGCGTAATTGACTCTCCCGACATTCCTTTGAACGTATCGAGGAGCTACCTTCAGTCGGACGGGAACGTGAAGAAAATCAATACCTACATCACCAAGAAAGTAGCAGACAAGCTTGGCGACCTCTTCAAAAAAGACAGAGCAGGGTACGAGAAAAAGTGGAACGACATTGGCCTGTTCGTGAAATACGGAATGATCAGTGAAGAGAAGTTCTATGAGAAGGCGCTTGACTACACGCTTGTGCAGGATATCGACGACAAGTTTTACACACTCAAAGAATACGAGGAGCATGTAAAGCCAAACCAAGCTGACAAGGATGGCAACACTGTTTTCCTTTACACGACCAAACAAGCACAGCAGCACAGCTACATTGAAAACGCCCGCAAGCGTGAGTACGGTGTGCTAAAAATGGACGGACAGCTCGACAGCCACTTCATCAACCACATGGAAATGAAGATGGAAAAGGTGAACTGGAAGCGAGTGGATGCTGATGTGCTGGACAAGCTGATCGACAAAGACGAGAAGAAAGAGTCGGTGCTGTCGGAAGCAGAGCAGACCACAGTGAAAGAGCTTTTTGATAAGGCCATTAACAACAAAGCATTCACAGTAAATGTGGAGGCCATGTCGACTGACGACATGCCGGTGGTGATCACGTTGCCGGAGTTTATGCGCAGAATGAAAGACATGTCGGCGATGGGTGGCGGAATGGCCATGATGGGTAATATGCCTGACGCTTATTCAGTGGCTGTAAACGGTAACCATGCCCTGGTAGGCAAGATCCTTAAAGCGAAAACTGAGGAGGAGAAAACAGACCTTGCCAAGCAAGCCTTTGATTTGGCTAAGCTGTCGCAGAACCTGCTTACAGGCCCTGAGCTCACAGCCTTCATCAAAAGGAGCCTGGATATAGTATCGGCCTAAGCGCCAATACCAGCTATAAAGTTAAATCCCCGGAGCGATTCGGGGATTTTTTTTGTTTTGCAGAACCTTGAAATTGCTATTTTTTGTATGTACAATCTTCAGGTTTCGATTTGATGAAATAGCTTTTGTAATTGGTGGCCTTCGGATCCATGCAACCCTCCAGATTAAGTAGTTCAATGTTCTTTAAATCAATGGGTTGTCCCTCACTCTGCAAGGCAATATACCCTTCGGTCAATGGCTTGCCTGGCTCCCACAAGGCAGGGTCGTAACCCGTAACAACCCCTCCGCCCATCTGAGGCTTGGAATAACGAAGCACCTCTTCACCGTTTACTTTATGAATAACCAAAGAGTCACCCATTACTATTAACTCCGTGTGTACCCATTGGTCACCCTCATAGGTGGCCGAGGTTGAGTTGATGCAGTGGTTAGGGTCAACCTTGCCATTGTACACGACATCGGTGCCCGGCGAGCACATGTTGCACGTGGGGCGTGGCTTACCATCGCCCAAGCCGGCGAGGAACTGCATTTCCACTGAGATCGGCCAGTTTTGCTCTTTTGGCATCGAGCGTGGGTCTTGAGAGTGGAACATCACGCCGCTGTTTTTTATTGTGTACTCGGGGGCACCTCGCTGCAATTCGCCAACAAACCGGTAGTCCATCACGAGGCGATAGTAGGAGTATGGTTGCTTGTAGTATAAATGCCCAAACTGCTCGTTGAAGTCGCCGTATTGATCGTAGCGAACTTTGATGATGCCATCCTCCACTCTGAATGTGTTGCCAAAGTTGACGCTTACATCGTGGTGGTGAATTTTAACAATCCAGTCATTGATATCTTTTCCGTTGAAAAGCGTTGCCCATTCCTCCTTGCTCTTTTTTGACTGGCCCTTTACAGCTGTTGCCAGCATCGGGACTAGTAGAATCGCTAAGGCTATTGATTTAATTAACTGGGAAATGGGGTGGCTTTTCATAGGTGTTTTTCTTGTAATTATAAGTAGTTCCAAAGAATTACTCCCCAGATACCACTGATCTTTTGATAATTAGACGAGTTACCGGCGTTTGTTCCTAAATTCGCCAATAAATTGAACGGCAAGTGGCAAACCAAAAGGCACCACTTTTTTGTTCTTGCTAAAATTCTGAAGACTAAAAATAACTGTAAATGTCAAACCCTCTTTTAGAAAATTTCAACACCCCATTTGATACCATTCCTTTCAGTAAAATAAAAAATGAGCACTTTCTACCTGCATTTATAGAAGGTATCAGGCTTGCCAAGGAGGAGATCGCTCTTTTAACAGAATCCACAGAGCCCGCCACATTCGAAAATACCGTTGTGGCGCTGGAAGCCTCAGGCAACAAAGTCGATCTGATATCAAATATCTTCTTCAACCTGAATTCCGCTGAAACAAGCGACGACATGCAGGCCCTTGCAAAAGATATTTCGCCTTTGCTTTCAGAGTTTAGCAATGATGTAATGCTCAATGAGGCACTTTTCAAAAAAGTAAAGCTGGTTTACGAGACTGCAGACAAAACCAAACTTGATGAGGAGTCTCTAACGCTTCTGGAAAAGACCTACAAGGGCTTTGTGAGAAATGGAGCCAATTTGCAGGTAGACAAAAAAGAGAGACTGCGATCGATAGACAAAGAGATTTCGGTGTTGGGCCAGCAGTATGGCGAAAATGTGTTAAAGGAAACCAATGCCTTTAGCATGGAAGTAGCTGACGAAAAGGAGCTGGATGGACTTCCTGATTTTGTGAAAGAAGCGGCGGCTGAAACCGCCAAGGAAAAGGGAAAAGAAGGTGTATGGATATTCACACTCCAGTATCCCAGTTATATTCCTTTCATGACTTATTCGGCTAACCGAGAGCTCCGCAAAAAAATGTTCATGGCCTATGGCTCTAGGAGTTTCAAAGGCAATGAGTTTGACAATCAGGAGGTCGTAAAGAAACTAGTTCAACTGCGCTTCGAAAGGGCTCAGCTGCTCGGCTACCCTACCCACGCCCATTTTGTGCTTGAAGAGCGCATGGCCGAAACACCCGAGAAAGTCAATGAGTTTCTCACCGACATACTGGCGATTTCTCAACCCGCCACGCTGAAGGATGTGGAAGAGCTTACTGCGTACGCCAAAAAACTGGACGGTCTCGATAAAATTGAAAGATGGGACTTTGCTTACTATAGCGAAAAGCTGAAAAAGGAGAAATATGAGGTTGATGATGAGTTACTCAAGCCTTATTTTCAGTTGGAGAAAGTGATTGACGGAGTGTTCAAAGTAGCCGAAAAGCTTTTTGGGATTCACTTTGTTGAAAACAAGGAGATCGACAGATACCACCCTGAAGTGCTGGTGTATGAAGTGAGAAATGACAAAAACGAGCTGGTAGCGATTTTCTATGCTGACTTCTTCCCCAGGGAAGGTAAAAGAGGTGGTGCGTGGATGACCGTTTTCCGGCAGCAAAAGAAAGTGAATGGTGAAGACAAGCGGCCACATATCAGCATCGTTTGTAGCTTTACTAAGCCAACTAAGTCCACACCATCATTGTTGACGTTTAATGAGGTGCAGACGCTGTTCCACGAGTTTGGTCACGCCCTCCATGGTATGCTGGCCAAAGGCAACTACGGCAGCCTGAGCGGCACCAATGTTTATTGGGATTTTGTGGAGCTTCCCTCACAAATTTTGGAAAACTGGACACTTGAGAAGGATTGTCTTGACCTGTTTGCCCGGCATTACAAAACCGGCGAAGCCATACCTGCCGATCTTGTACAAAGACTGAAAGAGAGTGCCAATTTTCAGGCAGGCTATGCTACTACCCGTCAGGTAGCTTTCGGCATGCTCGACATGGCCTACCACGGCGTAGACCCATCTGGCATAAAGGATATTGGGGAGTTTGAAAAAGCGCTATTCGAAAAAATGGAGGTGCTTCCTCAGGTGAAAGAAACCAACATGAGCTGCCAGTTTTCTCACATATTCAATGGAGGCTACTCGTCGGGGTACTATAGCTACAAATGGGCCGAAGTGCTGGACGCTGATGCTTTTGAGTTTTTCAAAGAGAAGGGGATTTTCAACAGCGAAGTGGCTGGAAAATTCAAAGACAACATTCTTTCCAAAGGGGGCAGTGAACACCCAATGATACTCTACAAGAAATTCAGAGGGCGTGAACCTGATCCAAAGGCCCTGTTGAGACGGGCCGGGCTTCTGAAAAAATAACGCTGAAAGGCAACAAAAAAGGCGACTGGTGTAAGCCAATCGCCTTTTTATTTTCACTAACTCGTTGATTAGAAAATAAGAATGATCAGTAGCACTATGATAATTACAGCGCCTACTGACAATGTCAGCTTATTGTTCAGAAAGTCCAGTTCCTTCTTGATCTCCCTCAGTTCTTTCTTCACTTCCTGACGATCTTCTTTAGAGAGCTCATTTTTTTTCATGTCTTTGATCTCATTTACCCGCTGGGTAAGCTGAGTAGCTCTCTCTTGGGCCTGCTCTTCTGTAAGGCTGTTAAGTTGATCTTTTGTCATCGGCTCTGTTCCGGCAGCCAAAGCACTGGTGCCGAAAACCAACGTAAATGCCGCCAAGGCTAGAATAGATGTAAATAGTTTCCTTTTCATAGATTGATAATTTTCGAATTCAATTCAAAATAGGCCTTTTCGAAATACCAAACAAGATGGAAAGTGCTGAGAGAGAAAAAGAAAAGCCGATCTTAATTGACCGGCCTTTCCTGGATGCGATGTTTAGCCAACTATTTTATTTTAATGCCCAAATCTTGTCATAGCCTCGTTCTATTTCGGCTTCTCTCAGGCGTGTCATTGCGTCCTTCAAGGCGTTCATCATGTCGTCTTTTCTCACAATGCTGTTCAGAGCGTTGATATCGTTAAACTCAGACTCGGAGAATGGTTTGCCATCGGAGGCTGCTACCCAGCCGGAGCCATATTGGACATCCTTGTTGGTGTAGGTTTCCTCTCTTCCCTGAATAAAAAAGTTAAGCCTGGGTACCAGGATGATTTTCCCGTTGTCATCCCCTGCAATCTGCAAGTCCATTTGCACGTTGATCAAGCCGTCAACATCTGCGTCCTTCATCAGGTTGATAATTGGTCTGTCTGAAGTCAAATTGGTAGAAATAGAACCAAAAATGTCAGCAACCTTAGTTGGCTGCATATTGACCGTATTTTTATAAGTCTTCACAATCAGCTCATCTGTATTCTTTTCTTTTACCGGATAAAACTCTTTGTAGTAAGAAGATGCGGTCAGCTTTTCAGTAGGCACCATTTCTATATCGAATTCTTCCCTGAACATGGTGACAATGTCAGCGTACATGTTGCTAAGCAGTTGATCCCAAAAAGCATCGGGCAGTTTTGGAAACTGGTAGGTGGTGGTTGTGGTAGTGGTGATCTTGGTGTTGTAACCATAAGAAACGGATTCATCCACTTCCTGCTTGAACAAAACACCCCGCACCGAAAGCGATGACACTGCAAATTTCGACCCTTGCGAAAATGGCGCCCCTGTGGCAGCGTTGGGCTTGCTTGCTGCAAAATTCAAGACGCCGGCAGGATTGTCTATTTTACCTTTTACGCTAGTCGACCCATAAACACTCTCCTGTTGTTTGCCTGACACATTCACTTTCATTGAGCCATAAGCCCTGCTCTGAAGCTCCGCAGCCGCAGTCGACTGCTTGTCGGTCGGCGCTTGCACATAGCGTTCTACTATCAGATAATTCTCACCCTGGTTGTAATTGCCAACACCATTTACACTACCTGAAATAGTTGGGTTGCTGAAAGCTTCCTTGGGTATAATTACTTTATCTGTTGACTTGAATGAAGCGAAGTAGTTGAACCCTCTGGCACCGGCCACGTCGGTTACCAGCGCCACATTTAAAAGGCTGCCTTCATGCCCGGAGCCATTTTCCAGCACCAGCTCGATGTCTTTGGACAAATCAATCTGAGCGTTTGACGTTGACCCATTTACGGACAAAATCTTCACCGAGGGCACAGGTTTAATAGTGAAAGAGGCTTTGTCTCCCGTTACAGTTTCCACGTTCACGGTTTTTGGGCTAAGATCGCCCGGTTCAAGCTCGATCATGTAATACCCCAAACCCGTTGAAGTCAGCTCCTTGCCCTCACTGGTTACTGAGCCATCTATATTGAGCATTCCAAGGCCTTCCGCTTTTGAGAAAAATATTGCGACGGCCACATCGCCTTCCTTAAAATCTTCGGGGTAGACCTCCTGGCCGGAAATCCGGGCTTCCATGGTGTGCATGCCATTGATATGGTGCACCAGCACAGCCGCTTCTCCCAGGTTAGAGGTCTTGGAAGTCATCAGCTTGGCTGTTAGTTTACCTATTTTTTCACCCAACTTTAAGCCCCTTTTTTCCTGCGCTTTAGAAACCTCAGTGGCAAGTAAAAAGACAAACGGTATGAGTAATCCTATCTTTTTCATCGTCGATTAATTTGGTGCTAAGTACCTGATAATCGCATTTCGAGAAAATCGCTCATACGGGGTATTTAGTACTACCCACTAGCACTGACAAGGCAATTGTTCGTCAGTGCTACTATGCATAAAAAGGAACCTTTTAATGCAACTTATTATAATTGGCGTCGTTATTCCTGTCAATAATCTATTTGATGAAAAAATTTACCTCTTTCTTCTGGTTCTGTTCAGGAGCTTCTCATTCGCTGCTGAAAAGATGCCCAACAGAGGCTGCCCGCTTTGTGAGCGTCGGCGGTGCCGTATTTTTCACAGGTCTTTTGGCTGCAGTAAGTGGAGGCTTTGCTCTATATTCTGTTTTTAATAATTACTGGGTGGCTACGTTATTTGGTCTGCTCTGGGGGCTCATGATATTCAACCTTGATCGCTTTCTGGTTTCGAGCTTAAAAAAAAGTGAAAACAAATGGCAGGAGTGGCTTATGGCCTCTCCGAGAATTCTGCTGGCTGTGTTGATAGCCATTGTGGTTGCAAAGCCTTTGGAGCTACGGATATTTCAGCCGGAAATAGAAGCCGAACTTGTCCTTATCAAAGAAGAACAAAAAACGGCAGAGGGAGCGATGATTGCATCACGCTATTCACCCCTGATAGCAGGATACAAGGCCGAACTCAGCCAGCTGGAAGCGCAAATTGCCAGCAAAGAAATAATAAGAGATGATCTTGCTAAACTGGCTCAGGAAGAAGCCGACGGCACGGGCGGTTCAGGCCGTCGTAACCTGGGGCCTATTTATGCTGTGAAGAAAGCAAATGCCGAAAGAGCCGAAACTGAACTGAAAGAGCTTAAAGCAAGTCACTCGGATCTGATTTCAACCCTGCGGGAAAAGCAAGATTCAGTAGTGCTGCTGCAAGCCAATGAAATGGCCAAAATTGACGTCTCGCATATTGGTGGCCTGGCACTTCAGCTCGAAGCCCTGGCACGTCTTGCCAACAAGTATTCCTCTATAGCATTTGCCAACATTTTCATCATGCTCCTATTCGTGATGATAGAAGCTTCGCCCCTTTTAGTCAAGCTGATGAGCCCCAGAGGGCCTTACGACGATTTGTTGGAAGCACATGAACATGCCTTCGTCAATTACCGAAAATCAAAGGTTCACAGGCTGGATGCCAGTCTTGAGAAAGAGCTGGCCTGGAAGGGGTAGTTAGACAACGTGGTAATCCTGGAGCTTCTTTCTCATCATCCTCAGCTCTTCCGGCGACTTCATGTTGATATGCACGTGAGGATACAACTCCATAAATGCCGCTAGCTGAAAGCCCAGGGAGTTAGCTATTTTTTGACAGAACAGCAGCTCGGAGTCCTGAATGACGCTATCCGCCTTCATGAGCAAAATGACGTTGTAGAGATAATCGAACCGATCGTCGTAGGGCATCTTGTCAAGGCCCTCGATAGGATCAGGCTGCTTGATCAAAAGCTCGAGTTCCTCCTGCGAAATATCTCCTGATCTCGCTACCCTTTCTATTACCTGCCTTTCTCTTTCGTGAAATTCACCATCGCTGTTGGCAAGGGTAATAAGGAGCGACAACTGCGTTCTGATGTTTTCCATAGAGCTAATTTATCTCTATAAGTCAATAAAAAAAGCCCTTTGAAGGGCTTTTTCGTTATTTACTTAAAAATGGGTACCTGAAGTCCGTTGGTGGAGCGAACGTTTCCTTGATGGTTCTTGGCTGCACCCACCGAATCAAATTGAGAATGGAGCCCGCCTTATCGTTGGTTCCTGAGGCCCTGGCACCTCCAAAAGGTTGCTGACCAACGACAGCACCGGTTGGCTTGTCATTGATATAGAAATTACCAGCAGCATGCATCAGCTTACTCATGGCCAGCTCGATGGCATAGCGGTCTTTGGAGAAAATAGCACCAGTCAACGCATAGGGTGAAGTACTGTCGACTAACTCCAAAGCCTCTTCGTAGCGCTCTGCCTGATACACGTAAACCGTAAGCACCGGGCCGAAGAGTTCTTCGCACATGGTTGCATACATAGGGTCTTTGGCAAGTAGCACGGTGGGCTCTATGAACCAGCCCTTGCTGTTATCGTAATTACCACCGGCAACCACTTCTACCAAGGGACTTTTCTTGGCCTCGTCTATATATTTGGTGATTTTGTTGAATGAGCGTTCGTCGATCACAGCATTAACAAAGTTGCCAAAATCTTCCACGTCACCCATTTTTACATTCTTCAAATCCTCAAGAATATACTTTTGCACCTCGGGCCAGAGGTTGTCAGGAATGTACGCCCTTGAGGCAGCTGAGCATTTCTGTCCCTGAAACTCAAAAGCTCCACGGATAATGGCGGTAGCCAGCTCTTTCGCATTAGCCGATTTGTGGGCAATGATAAAGTCCTTGCCGCCAGTCTCGCCCACAATGCGGGGATAAGTCCTGTATTTGGTAATGTTTTGGCCTATCGTCTTCCAAAGCTGTTGAAAAACACCTGTGCTGCCGGTAAAATGGAGGCCCGCAAAATCCTTGTGGTTAAAAATCACGTCTCCGGCAACAGGCCCATCCACGTAAATAAGGTTGATAACACCATCGGGCAGGCCCGCTTCTTTGAACACTTCCATGATCACTTGCGCCGAATACACCTGGGTATATGCCGGCTTCCATATCACCGTATTACCCATCAAAGCCGGGGAGGCCGGTAGGTTTCCTGCGATTGAGGTGAAGTTGAACGGCGTAATGGCAAAAACAAAACCCTCAAGTGGCCGGTAGTCCATACGGTTCCACATGCCTGGCGCCGATTCGGGCTGCTGGTGAAACAGCTCCACCATGAAGGCAGCATTGAATTTCAGGAAATCAATGAATTCACAGGCTGCATCAATTTCGGCTTGAAAAGCATTTTTTGACTGGCCCAACATCGTAGCCGCATTTATCCTGGCCCTGTAAGGCCCGGCCAGCAGGTCGGCAGCTTTGAGAAAAATACTTGCCCTGTGCTCCCAGCTCATCTCTGCCCATGCCTTTTTGGCGCCAAGTGCAGCATTAACAGCCTGCTCCACATGGCTGGCATCTCCTTCGTGAAAGTAGCCGAGAGTGTGCTTGTGGTCGTGAGGTGGTGAAATCCTGATCTTCTTTCCTGTTCGAACTTCCTCGCCCCCTATGTACATGGGAATATCTGCCTCCTTTGACTTCAGCTCCTTCAGTTCCTTTTGCAGTGCGGCCCGCTCGGGTGTGCCGGGTGCGTAGCTGAGAACAGGTTCGTTGGTTGGTTTGGGGGTCTTAAAAATCGCTAATGACATGTTGTTTATTTGGTTTTGTCGACTGCAATAAATTGAGGGGCGAATTTACTCACCGCAACCCTAAAAACCTTTAGAAATGGTGATGCAATTCGCTAAGAGAATGTATTTCGAGCGTAACTGGTTCCGTATGCGGATGTTTTTCGGGGTTGAAATAAAAGTGATCTATGCCATGCCCCCTGGCTCCCCCAATATCTGTAACAAGGTTGTCGCCTACCATGGCCGACGTGGACGGTGTAGCACCGGTGAGCTGCATGGCGTATTCGAAGATTTGTGGCGAGGGTTTGCGGGCTCCCGCTCTTTGAGAGGTGATTACTTCAGAGAAGAATTTCTCCAGGCCTGAGCTTTTGATCTTCACCGACTGGATGTCGTCAAAACCATTGGTAATGATGTGAATCGGGTATTTTTCAACCAGGTAAGTAAGCAACTCTATGGCGCCGGGCATCACTGCCGTTTTGGTGGGGCACAGGTTCACATAGTCCTCACCAAACTGAAAAGCAAGATCCATATCTGCGAAACCCAACTCTCTGAACACTGTTCTGAATCGCTCCTCCCTAAGGTGTTCCTTGTCAATTTTCTTCAGGTCGTACAGATACCAGAACTGTGTATTTACCCGGAAAAACTTGTCGACAAGTTGCTCGGCCGAGAACTTACCGAAATTTTTGAGAGCGTACACGGAATAAAGCTCCACAAGGGACTCTCTGGCATTTTGATCGTAATCCCACAAGGTGTGGTCGAGGTCGAAAAAAAGGTGTTTGTATTTTTTGCCCATACATTTATCTAAGTCCGGTTAACTGGCGTTTTTCCATTTTGTTTTTTACCAGTTCTCTGTTCGAATAAAGTATCCGAAAGGTTTCAAGGTCTTTCTGCAGGCTGGCGTCTTTCTGCAAAAATTGAAATATTTGACTGACAATGTCCGACACCTCCTCCTTGATAGAATAGAAAACGTACTGGTCTATTTTTCTAACGTTCACCAATCCGGCATTTCTCAGGTAGGTCAAATGCCTCGAGGTTTTGGTTTGGGTAAAATCCAGAGACAATTCAATATCAGTTATGCAAAGTTCCTTTTGATTAAAGAGGAGAAAAAGAATGCGCACTCTGGCCTCCTCCGAGAAGGATTTGAATATTTGGTTTCCGTATTGCAGACTAAAGTTTTTGAGTCTCATGGGAACAATATTGAAAGTATATGGCTTATCCGTGTAACACAAAACCTGTGCAATTGATCTAATAATTTGTAGCTTAGAGCCCAATTGCAACTATTAACCCATAATTAGTATCCTCGTAATTCATAAGTAAAGAAAGGCTTGTCAAAGTTCATCTCTAAATATTTTCTGCCTTTTATGTGCTTCCTATTTATGCTGGTGGCACATCAGGAAAGCTGGGCCCAGGGCGGAAGTAGGGTCATCCAGTTTTCCGGGGTAATATTGGGAGAGGACAGCGTTTCTGGTGTGCCTGGCGTGCACGTATACGTGCCAAAGGCTGGAAGAGGCACTACATCTAATGTTTACGGTTATTTTTCGATGCCTGCCCTGGTTGGCGACAGTGTGGTGATCAGTGCCATAGGCTTTGAAAAGCAGCACTTCATCGTTCCCGGCAACAAAGGTGAGAACTTTACAGCGATCATTGAGCTCGTTACCGACACCACTTATTTGCCACCCATAGAAATTTTACCTTACCCTACCGAAGAGCTCTTCAAGCAGGCTGTGCTTGCCCTCAAGCTGCCCGACGCCGAAGACTATCGTAAGATGGAGGAGGTGCTCAGGGCGGATATTTTGATGAGAATGATGCAAGGGGCACCTATGGATGCTTCAGAAAATTACAGGTATTATTCCAATCAACAGTTTCTGGCGATGACGGATAAATTTCAGCCAAGAAGTAATCCGCTATTAAATCCTTTCGCCTGGGCTCAGTTCATCAAATCTTTGAAAAAGGATAGGAAGTAGTCAGGTTTTTACCAGGTTTTGCTCACCTCACCCCAGTAAAGCTGCACCCAACTTTCCATCCCTTCTGCTAATTGTATTCTGTCTTCTAAAAACACTACCACTCCAAGCGAAGACAACCTTATCAGGTCGTATTTAAGGGCTATGGAAAGTGTGCTCATACTCTCAGCATTTCTTGAGATATACTTGTTTGTAATTAAAGCATTGAATGCTTCGTGGGTGGCATTTTGGAACAATAGGTCAGTTTGCATGGGCATTGCTATTTGTTTGACTTTACAAAAATGCGATGATGCCCATCGGCAAAGTATGATTTCTGTCAGGTATTAAGCTGATGTATTGTCGGAATTGTTAATGCTTTGAATGGCACATCCTATCCAAATCATTGCCCAAAGCATGCAGGCTAATAACAGTGAGATAAATACAAATGCCGGGGAAAACAGCCAACCACCAGGCCTGCAGGTTTTCGAGGTAGCCATGGATAATGCTTCCCCAACTGACCGTTTCCGGAGAAACGCCTACACCGATAAATGAAAGAGTGGCCTCGGCGATCAGCAAACCCGATATGGTAAAACATACCTGCGTGGCTACCGGCCCGATGGCGTTTGGCAGTGCATGCCGAAAAAAGACTTTCGACTCTGAAAGACCAATTATTCTCGCCGATTCAATATATGTCATCTCTCTAACCTTCAGCATTTCAGCACGTACCATCCTCGCCATTACGTCCCAGCTGGTAACAGCAAACAGCACTATTAGTGTGAACATATTGATGGGAATGATCATAGCAAATGCCACAATCAAATACAAGCGGGGAATAACCGATATCACTTCAATAAACCGCTGAGTGATGGTGTCAAGGGGAAAAGTAATACGACTCCGCAAAAGGTTAAATCTTCTAAGCAGCAACCAGAATATGGCAACAAATGCTATTAGCGCCAGAAGGATGGAGATTCCCACAGACACATGACCAGTTGAAGAAACGGTCGGCCAAAGCACTGCGATAGAATACACGAAAACGACGAGCAGGAGCAGTGCTGCCAGGTAGGCTCTCAAAGTAAACCGCAGACGATCATTTCCGAAAAAGGCAGCAACACTTCCAAAGCCAACACCTATACTTCCCCCGATCAACGCCGCACCGATGCTGACCAGGATTGACCTTTGAGAGCCCGCCAAAATAGACAGCCATACATCTCTGCCGAGTGTGTCCGTCCCCAGCCAATGGCCCGCTCCCGGAGGCAGGCTTCTCATGTCAAGCCTGAGCTCAGGCTTCAATCCATTAAAGAACCACGTAAGCACAACAACCGCCAGGATCGCTCCCAGCATCGCCAATGGCCACCATCTGCATGTCGGTTTGTTGCTCATTGGTTGGACAGCCTTATTCTGGGATCGAACCAATAGTACAAGAGATCGGTAATTAAGTAGGATAGCATCCTGACCAAAATCAACAGCAGAATAATTCCGGTGACAACTGGATAGTCCTGCGCACCAACCGACTGAGTGAGCAGCATGCCAACGCCCTGAATAGAAAACAGCACCTCTACCACCAATGCGCCACTTACCACTGCCAGCAAATACTCCCCGAATAGCGTAATAGCAGGCAATAAACTATACCTGAGTCTATATCTTTTTTTGATGACATGCTCGCTAAGACCTCTTGCCCTGGACATAAACACAAATGGCAGGTCAGCAGACTTTTGAAAAGCATTGTCGATGTGCTTGGTGATATAAGGCAATGTGCTTATCCAAAGAATGGCCACCGGGAGCACGTAAGGCCAAAAACTCCTGGACAAAAAGGACATGCCGTTGAGCGAACTGGCCGAAATATGCGAAGGAAACCAGGAGAATACCGATCCGCTGGCAAAAAGAATCATCGCCAAAAGAGCCCAACCAAAAAGCGGAACCAGGTCAAAGAAATAGATAACCTGATCGGCCAATGCTTTTGCCCTGGCTCCTAGTTGCGACAAGCCAATCACCAGCCAGTAGGCAGAAAGAAAAATCAGAATAATAGCAGGCACCGTGAACACAATGGTGTTGGAAAGCGCCCTGCTAATAACATCAAGCACCCTTTCCCGATTTTTCCAGCTCATCCCCAGGTCGCCATGTAAAAGCTGAGAAAACCACAAGTGAAACTGATTGCCTGAACCGTTCCAGTAAACTGCTGGCAGGAAGGCTCTCCACTGCTGAGACGAAGCTTCCAATTCGTTCACTAGCGAAAGTATTTTGGATGACGAAGCACTATCATTGCCCGAAACTGAGCTTCGCACTCTTTGCCATGGTAATTCATCTTCTTCGACAACCCATGCTGAAAAGCTTTGGGCTTGCAGCGCAGATACAAGCTGCAACGCCTTGTCTGGCTGGCCTGTTAACAAACAGATCTTTTTTACCCATTCCTTTTGCACATCAGGCATGCCCGGGGGCAGGGCTGCTGGTAACGCAGCGGACTGTGACGACAGGTAAAACACCGGAAGGTCAAGACCTAGCTCTTTCCTTATCTTTATTTTTTCCTGTTGGATTCGTTGTGCGTTATAGCTGCCTCCTTCCAACGCCAGGAGATCAATCCGCTCCTCCCACACCGACTGCGACGGCAAAAGCCTGAAAACAAAAAGCCCAATCAGCCCAAGGAGTAGTGCAGGGAATGCCGAAAGTAACCGTACAACCAGGTATCGAAGCATAAGTCTCAAAAATAGCAAACTGACAATAAGAACCGCTAACAGGGTGACGCTTTAGAGAAAGGAGATGGTTTTTGAGTCAAAGTGGCGCCTGCAAATAGCACTAAACACATGGTAATTTAGAAAAATACCTAAAAACAGGTATCAATCAGCGATAAGCTATGCTTAACATTGTAATGTGTAATTGAAATGGGCTCAACATCAACCTTGACTCGTAGATTTTACACATAAGCTCACAGGTTAGAAGTGAAAAAGGACTACTCTCAATGAGTAGTCTTTTTTTGTACGACCTGATCCATCTCGTCCATATCGGTAACCATATTTGTAATAGCCCACAATTACTATTAATTTTCAGGGTATTCTAACGAGCATCAACGACGTCGACTTATGAAAGCTATTGTAAAAGCAGGGCTGGTATTTTTCATTGTAGCACTTATTGCAGGCTGCAGTGGCAGGTATCCCAAGCACAACTGGGGTAGTAAGTATGAGTACTTGGAGAAATACGAATCCGAAGAAGGTCACCACATCACCTATACACACGATTTGATTCTGAGAAAGCCCCGCAGACCAGATGAAGAGCATCATTACTCTGTCATCTTAAAAGGCCAACAGGAAGATGATGACAGCGACACCAATTATTGGGTAGAACAGTATCTCGGACGTGCGGTAGAAACTGACAGCACTTTAAACATCATCTTTTCATCGATGCAAACGGACGTCGACCATGGACACGACAGGTTCAATTTCACCTCGGGTGACACGCTCATCCGTATTCACCGTGACGGAGACGTATACCACACAGAATGGGTGAAGTACACGCCAGTGGCAAGCCACAACCATGAAGATGACTGGGTAAGAATGAACTAAATATTGACCGCCATTAGTGATTTGAGGAATTTGGCGCATTTATGACCATTCACTTTGTCCTCAGCCATCCGGCTGTTTCTGAAAACATAGGGTTCGCTTGTAGGGCGATCAATACCATGGGGTTTGGCAGTCTCAGGCTGGTCAACCCAACTGACTATCTTTCCCTGCAAGCCAAAAAAACGGCCTATGGCTCACATGACATCCTGGAAAATGCAGTTGTCTATTCATCGCTTGCAGATGCGCTGAGCGATATTGACTTGAGCATAGCCACCACAGCCAAGAAAAGGCTTGGGAGACATGACTATCATTCACCCGAGAAAGTCAGCAACCTTCTGCAAGAAAAAGGCACGACAATCGACAACGTTGCGATTGTATTTGGCAGCGAGCGAGACGGTTTAACAAAGGAAGAAATTGGTCACTGCGACTTAATCAGCTCAATACCACTTGCAGCACCTCACCCCTCGCTCAACCTGGCTCAAAGCGTGCTGATATATGCCTGGGAACTTTCAAAAGTCTTTTCCCAAGCCAAACCCGTCTTATCAAATCAGGGTGTTGCTGAAAGTGCCCAAAAATTGCTCAGGGAAAAAGCAGTGAAGCTGCTGGATAGCCTTGATGTAAGCAGGCAACCCAGCCTTTACAATCGACTGAAGGATCGTCTTATGACCGCCGATGCGGATGACACAAAACTTATGCTGGCTTTAACAAAGTTTCTACAGCAAAAGCTAAAAAATAATAGCTAGCTAAATTCAAAGACCTTCTCAAAAACTTCCTTTGTAATAGGTTTTGCGAAAAATTCTGACACCCATGGGCTTACCTCGGCGAGCTCTCGGTCGTCTTTGTTTACGGAGGAAGATACGATGTAAAATTTAAGCAATTATCTCTTTTTTTCATCCTGAATATCGAGTCTGGCCAATAGCTCCCATCCATTCATTTCAGGCATGTTGATGTCCAAAAAGACTGCGATAGGCTTTGTCAGCACATCAATATTACCGGCGTTCTCGATGAATTTGAGCGCCTCGACCGGGGAGGTGAAATTGAGCACTTTCATGTCTTCCCTAAATGCCATTGCTATTCTTTTTCCGATAAAATGACACAAGGGGTCATCATCTATGATCAAAAGGGATGGGCTGCTGTTATTCATTGGCTAGTACAAAAGCTGGTTTTACAAAAATTACTTCAAGCAGCTGAAAGAGGAAATCTCAGGACAAACTCAGCCCCTTTGTCAACTTCACTTCTCAAGTCGATTTTTCCTCCGAGCGCTTCTACCTGATTTTTTACCATAAACAACCCCATACCTTTGCCCTCAATATTCAGATGGAATCTCTTGTACAGCCCAAACACTTTGCTCCCGTTCGTGTACAAATCTATTCCCGTACCATTGTCTTTGAAGGAAATGGACAAATAGTTTGATTTTAACCTGCTCTTGATTTGAATCTCAGCAGGTTCATTAGGCTTCCGGTACTTGATACTATTCACTATCAAGTTGTAAAAAATGCTGTGAATATACCTCTTAAAGAATACAACGACCTACCCTCTGAAAAGTCAACATTCATTTTTACACCTTCATTTTCAAACATGTAATCAATACTGGTCTTAATGTCTTCCACTACCTCCTGAAGAATGACAACTTCTTTGGCACTATTGTTAATAACACTACGAACTTGTAAAATTTTGTTCAGATCAATGATCACCTTGTCGAGAGAGTTCGTTGAGCTTTCTAGTCCCTTTATACAGGTATCGATCGTTGCGGCATCGAGATTAGGGTGCTGCAACACATTGGAAAGGCCGAGGATATTAGCAACAGGGGCCCTGAGGTTATGAGATACGATATAAGCGAATTGTTCCAGGGATTCATTCCTTTGCGCCAAGTCTGAAGTGATTTTATCTCGCTCAATTTGCAGTACCTTTTCGGAGGTCACGTCCCGCATGGCGCCCACTAGCCTCACCACCTTGCCTTCGCTGTTGCGAACCACTAGTCCTTTGTCTTGCACATAAGCAATATCACCATTGCTTTTTGAATAGCGATACTCACTTTCCCACACCGTAGCTGTTTTGTTTTTTATGAGATTCAGTATAGAATCAAGCACATTTTGCCGATCCTCCTCGAAAATATTCTCAGACCAGGCAGTCACAGAAAAGTTGGTCTCGTCTTTGGTATAGCCAAAAGCATGATAGAAATTGTCTGAGCGGTAGATTTTTCCGTCGTCCAAATACCAGTCCCAAATAATGTCGTTTGTGGCTGAGGTTACCAACTCATACCGTTGGTTGCTTTCATTTATCAATTCTTGAGACTTCTTTTGATCTGTAATGTCTCTGGCGGCGATACTTAAGCCAGTCGCAACGTTTTCTTCCCCAAGGATTGGGTGCATACTAAAATAGAACCACCGACTATCTTCATTGCTTTTTTTGTATTCTGCTTCGTAGAAGATTGTCTTTTTCTCCCTTAACACCGTGGCCATCCTTTCACGTATCAGGTTTGTTCTGTCGGCTGGCATTAATTCTACATAATTCCCACCCACTTCAAGTGCAAGGCCATGCTCATCACGAATCATCCGATCCGCAAGGCTATTGAAAGACAGGATTCTGGCGGCAGGATCCACCAAAACATAGCAGGTGTCTGTGTTTTCGAGGATATTTCTAATGTTGGCTTCCGTGTTTCGAAGCTTTTTCTCGGCTTCTTTCCTTTGGGTAATATCCTGTACTGTCCCTATTAGCTTTACTGGTCTTCCAGTCTCATGATCAACAACCACCTCTCCTCGGCTATGCACTACTACTTCTTCTGACTTCCGTGTCACTATCCGATGTTCAACATCATACTCATGCCCGGATTTGATTGTGCGCTCCAGTGCATCAGATACTCGTGAGCGATCCTCGGGGTGAGCCATTGACAGGAATAGATCCACGTTCATGTCTACTTCATCCGGCTCGAATCCAGCGATATTGAATGTTTCGTCTGAGCAGTGTACTTCCATAAAATTGGCTTCGCCCAAACCAAGCTCCCAGCTCCCTATGTGGGCAATGTGCTGAGAGGCTTTTAAATGGGCTTCACTTCTGATTATTTCTTGCTCGGCGTTCTTCCTCTCGGTAATGTCAGACGAAAGACCGTCGATCCGAATGAGATCCCCCTGCGAGTTCAGCGTGGGGCTAATTTTGCTCATTATCCACCGTATGTCGCCGCCTTTTTGACGAATCCTGTACTGCTGCTCAAATGAATGACCTTCATGCATTACCGGGTAGTTATTCAGAATGGTTTGCCTGTCCTCTTCCAGCACTACATCAAACCAAAGGTTGGGGTTCGCAGCAAACTCCGCAATTGAATAGCCGTAGACCTCCTCGCAGGCAGAGGACATTTGCAGCAACTCTTGAGTGATAATATCAACCGAAAAAAACACATCTGGTATTTTGTCAAATAGCGTCTTCAACTGGTAGTTGGCCTCCTTGAGTTCTTTTGCCTCAGCCCTCAGCCTTTTATTTAGATCTAGGAGCTCTTCAGAGTTGAGCTCAAGAGATCTCTCCAGTAATTTTCTATCCCGCTCTGCATGCTGATAGGATTCATTAACGGCTGTCAAAAGTGGTATCAAGTCTTTCGGCAGTTTCTCCGGGTCACCGTAGTATTTCGAAATTTGTCGCTGGAGCAGTTTGTCAAAAATCATACGTCCTCAGTTAGGGTGGTGTTGGTTGTGCATTGATGATCCAAATGCCAGCTAGCCGACCGGAATGCGGGACACATTTCACTTGCCGATGAATTGATCGGACTACCCGACTGCGGGCAATTTTTTCGAAAGAATTCGAAAAAAAATGTACTAACGGTTGTTATCGGCTGGTTGAAAGCCAATACACCCGGCTCACCGGACTGGCCAACCTGCAGGTTCTCTATGGCAAACCAGCGGATGGCTTTAGAAAATATTTGTTGTTTAAGCTTCATATCGAACGTACTGTGCTTCTTGTTAATAAGAGAGCAACCAGGGCTTAGCTTTTGCAGCTGCCGACTCCCGGAAACAATGAAACAGGTGCTTTTTTGAGCAATGTTTGGCAAAGCTAGGTTGACTGCTGTTTCCCGGCTGATCAATTCGACGGAAGAAATTACATTCGGTACCATAAAATCATTTTTCCAAGCTGGTTGTGTCTCAATACACAATACAAATCACGCTGTTTTTTTTGTGCCCGTGGGCTGAACTCGATAGGCTGACCTGTTTTTTCTACCAAGCATCCTTTAGCTTCGATGAGTGTGGGTGCCATCAAAATTCCTCAGGTAAACGAGCATCATGTCCCAAATTTGCTCACAGTAGCCCTACGTTGGCATTTTGTCCAACTTTGTCCGAAAAAAGCGATTGTTCAAAGAAAAGGCACATCAAAGTCGCCTGCCGTGGCTTGATCCTGGGGTACCGTCAGTGATTCTAATACCAAATGTGCAGAAAAGGAAAGACGGATAGAATTCGCCAAACAAACCATGCACAGACGCTTTAGTTGCTGTTTCGGCGAAATGAAATGGTCGTCGTATTTTGCTTTACAAAATATAAGCATATACTTTTGTAAGTATATGAGCAAAGAATACATAGGCGAGTTCGAGGAGCTGATTCTCACACTCGTTGCTGCTTTGAAAGACGATGCTTACGGAGCGGCTATCACAGAAGAGATAGAATCGAAGCTAAGCCGGGAAGTCAACCTGAGTGCGGTGCATGTCACACTTTACAGGCTGGAGGACAAGGGCTTTATTAAATCGGAGCTTGGCGGTGGCACCAACATGCGAGGCGGCCGCAAAAAGAGAATTTTCACCATCACCAGCGCCGGCATGGCTATGCTGAAGAACATCAAGGACAGCAGGCTGAGGCTTTGGAACATGGTACCCGAACTCAAAATAGCAGCAGAGTGAAAGGAGAGGATCAGGTAATCCCTCGCTGGGTCGGCAGATTTCTTCAACTGATCTGCCCGGAGTATCTCCTTGAAGAGATAGAAGGAGATCTTATTTACCGTTACAACAAAGACTTACTCAAACACAACAACAGTAAAGCTAAGAGAAGACTGGTTTGGAATGCTATTCGTTTTTTCCGGCCGGGCATCTTAATGCGCAACAATTTCACAAAAGGACTAAACTATCAAATCATGCTCAAGTATCATTTACTCGTGGCCTGGAGGGTATTGTTAAAAAACAAGCTCTTCAGCTTTACCAACGTGTCGGGATTGGCCATTGGCTTTGCCTGTTGCACACTTATTGCTCTTTATGTGATGGACGAACTGTCGTACGATCTCTATCACAGCAAAGCCAACCAAATCTACCGGGTGTTGCATTACTACGACAACTCGAAAGACACCACCCAATTCTCAAAGGATCCGAAGGATTATCAGGTATGGGGAAATGCCCCTGTTGGCCCGGCAATGCAGGCCGATTTTCCCGAGGTAGAAAAGGTTGTGCGTTTTTCCGGGCGTATCAACACGCTGATAAGGCGGGGCGACAAGGTGTTCAACGAAGAAAATATCTTTCTGGTCGACTCAACTGTTTTCGACGTTTTCGGTTGGGAGTTTGCGACTGGCAGCCCTGAAAAAGCCCTTGAAAGCCCCAACAGTATTGTCATTACTGAGTCCACCGCTAGAAAGTACTTTGGAGATGAAAACGCTATTGGGGAAACACTTACTGTTGACGCTGCAGCTGGCAGAATCAACGACACCGGTAGCTATATGGTGACAGGAGTGCTAAAAGACATTCCTGCCAACTCGCATTTCACCTTCGATGTGCTGCTACCGATGAGTCAGTTTAAGAAGTCCCGGCCGGGGGTATTCCCTCAGTGGGGCTATGTCGACTTCTATACCTATTTTTTAGTGCCTCGAGGATATGAAATCAGCCGATTGCAGGCAAAAATGGAAGGCTTTTCCAGGCGACATGTGCCAGATTTCCGCTATCATGTCATGCTCGAACCACTCACCGATGCATATCTCCACTCTGACGCCAAGCGGCAGCCAGGAGTGACAGGCAACCTCTCTAATCTTTACATCTTTTCTGCCATCGCCGTTTTTATTCTTTTTATCGCCTGTATTAATTTTATGAACCTTAGCACTGCCCGGTCGCTGACACGAGCCAAGGAAGTGGGTGTGCGCAAGGTGGCTGGTGCACGGCAAACGGTGCTGAGAACACAGTTTCTCACCGAAGCGGTATTGCTTTCTGTTATGGCGGGTTTTCTAGCGCTTTTGATCACCATGCTGTTGTTGCCTTCTTTCCGGGAGCTTACTGGCAAGCAAATAAGCTACGAGGCTGTGCTGGCCCCGCAAATTTTGCTGTCTTTGTTTGCCATCACCATAGTATCCGGTCTTTTTGCTGGAGTTTATCCTGCCCTGGTGCTTTCAAGCTTTCACCCTTCTCAGGTATTGAAGGGCATCTTCAAAGCGTCGTTTCAGGGTGCAATGATCAGAAAAGGGCTTGTTGTCTTTCAATTCACGTTATCCATCGCCCTGATTGCCGGCACGGGCATTGTTTTTTCTCAACTCAACCACCTGAGAACAGTTGACCTGGGTTTTGAACAAGATCAAATGCTGGTGATTAACTACGGATACGACGGAAAAGTGGAAGAACAAATTGACATGATCAAAAATGAGTTTGAGCAGCACCCGGCTGTGTTGTCGGCAGCCGCTTCCCGAACAGTCCCAGGGGGTTATTTTCCCAAAGCTGGCACAAATGTCGAAAGCTCCACGGGCGAAATGGAGCATCAGGCACCCGATATCTACGAAATCGATTATGATTTCATTGAGCACTTTGGTATAGAGCTAGTAGCAGGCCGGAGCTACTCGAGAGACTTTCCCGCCGATACGGCCAGGTCGCTGGTGATCAACGAAGCTGCAGCCCGTCTGTGGGGCTACCCGGATCCGGAAGAGGCCATTGGAAAAAAGTTTCAGCAATGGGGAAGAGAGGGGAGAATAATTGGCGTGGTGAAAGACTTCAACTATATCTCGCTACACAACAGGATAGAGCCGCTGACCCTCCGGTTGGAGCCAAAATACAGCACGAGCTTCCTCACGCTAAAACTGAAGCCTGAGAACTTGCCGGCAACAGTGAAGGAACTGGAAGAAAAATGGACTACCCTTGCCCCTCACCGGCCTTTCCTGTATAGTTTCCTGGACGATTCATTTAACAGACAATATCAGGCCGACCTTCGGTTTGGCAAAGTGTTCGGCGTTTTTGCTATCCTCGCAATATTTATAGCCTGCCTCGGGTTGTTTGGCCTGGCAGCATGGACAGCTGAACGGAGAATCAAAGAGATTGGTATTCGACGAGTGCTTGGTGCCTCCTTCAGCCAAATCATTTCTCTCCTGTCTGCTGATTTTATGAAGCTGGTGCTGGTTTCAATACTTATCGCTACACCACTTGGCTGGTATGTGATGAGTCGCTGGTTGGAAAGCTTTGCCTATCAGGTCGACATGCAGTGGTGGATATTTGCTTTTGCTGGTCTGATGGCGGCTGCTATCGCATTGGTGACTGTTAGCTTCCAATCGGTAAAAGCCGCTTCTATGAACCCTGCCAGGTCGTTGAGGAGTGAATAGGTTTTGAATAAGTAATAAACAAAGAAGGGCTGAGATGGCCCTTTCTTTGTTCTCGACCTCTTTTCCAGGCTTGCTACGACGGCGAGGGGGGTTGGGGGTTATACAGTGATGTCGATGAACATTAAGCCAGCTACAAGCTGGAGGTTGTTTATTGCACCAAAAAGCGGGTGTGGCATTTGTCATAGTAATCTGCACACAGAGAAACGTCATCATTTAGCTATTCAATTGATGCGTTATTTTGATAAATTGAACATGAGTGCCCGCAAAAAATGAACATTTTCGGAATACTACATGTATGATTCCTACTAATAGCAGCCGTAAAAAGTGATTGAGCAAGGCTCATGACACCATAAGCCAGCAGAGCATGAGATTATGAATAATGACCTGTCCGCCACACATATTTATCAGAGCTTTTGCTTCCATAATCAGGTAAAATCACATTTCTACACCGGTAACGTATTTCTTAGCTACCGAAAGGATATGACGCCCGATGAGCTTATTGAGTTGGGATATGAGATATTGGAAGAGGATGAATTTATGCCCGGGTTGACCAGCAAAATTGAGTCATTGCTAGGCAAGGGAAACTTTATCTATGACTACTGGGAGTTTGGGCCCGATTGCTTTTCATTGTACTGGTGGATACGCAAAGAAGTGTATCATGAGAAGCTAACTTTGGTCCGTGAATGGGCGGAATACGAGGGAATCAGTGAATGGATGGAAATCAATGAGAAGTAAATATGACGTGTCAACCCTTCTTCTTTTCAGATCGGATTTGTTTAATCCGCTCAATAAATTGCTTATCGGAGAGGGGTTTAGCATGCTCCATCCGCTTGGCAAGTTCTTGCTCGCTCATTGGAAAAGGCGAAGAAAGGGGTTCGGATTTGGTCTGTGACATGCCAGTGAAATTACTTCAAACTATAACAAATATGAGTAAAAAATGGATCAACCGCACCAAAATTGTCTGATTTCCTCCTTTGTGGCCTTGCGAGCTTGTCTTGATATGACCCAGTCAGCAAACTCAAATACATACAAAACAGGGAGGGTTTCATCACAAAAACCGACTTTAAAAAAGATGGGATTGGGATCATTTGGTCCGGTTATTTCAAAAACCTTCGAATAGCTGTCTTCCAGGGCCTGCTCCAACCAGACAGTAGACCGAATTCCTAGCACGTGCAACTCTGGTAGTGAAAGATATGAATGATCAAATTCAATGTCCATGATTTTAAAGCTTAAAACCCGGAGGCTAAGCCTCCGGGGCTTCCAAAATAGTGCTGTTAGAAGTCTATCTCAAAAACACCAAATTTCATTTTTTTGGCAACATTGAACAGACACAAAAGTGTCAGTGAAAACAAGGCTCTACTCATGGCTGCCTACTTCTTTTTCTTGCCTTTCTTCGTCTTTAGCGACGCCAGGTAGTCAAGACTTTGCGGCACCTGCTCAAGGGCTCTCGAAGATTCATCTTCGATGAAATAGTGTTTGATGCCAATTTCCATGGCAGCTTCCATCGCCTCGGCAATGCCAACATCGCCCTGACCGAGCACTACGTTGGTTTCAGGATCCTGGCGGCCTTGCAGGTTGTCTTTGCTGCCTGGCTTCCTGTCCTTCAAATGCAGTGAAGTAAAGCGAGTAGGGTATTTTCTCAACAACGCAGCAGGATTTTGTCCAGGGTTGCGCATCCAGAACACATCCATTTGAACGGTGACATACTCCGGGTTGGTATTGTCCATAAAATACTCGTACAAGGTGCCATTGCCTCCTTCGTAGTCAACGAACTCATAACCATGGGCATGATAGGCGAAAGTAAGGCCGTTTTCCTTCAGGGTTTTTCCCGCCGCATTGAACACCTCCACCCCTTTCTTCATCTCCTCAAGGGTCATCTTTTCCTCAGTATGGGGAATCCAGTAGCAGAGCACAAATTTGGCATTGTAAAACTTCGCATTATCGATGATTGCCTGAAGCTCATCTGGTTTTTGCAGTGCATCGAAGTTGCTACCAACTGCTACTACTTTGAGCCCGTATTTTTCGAGTAGCTTTTTATACGCCTCTTTGTCAATTCCACGTGGAGTGCCTCCTTCAAGCTCTTTGACTCCTAGCTCTTTTAACCGAGCCAACGTCTTTTCCACATCTACTTTCATGAGTTCTCTCATGCTACCCATCTGAATGCCAATTTCCTGGGCCATTATCGCCGGAGCGCCCGCCAAAAGGGCCAGCACCAGCAAGAAAATCGTTCTTTTAGAGATACGGGTTATCGTCTTGTTCATATTTTTTAATTTAGGGTGATTCTCATGTTCATATTAGCCCTAATTTAAGGAATGTACAACACGTTTTCCACTGATAATTGCACCAAACGGTCTTACCGGGAACTCCATTTGTATCAAAATGGAGTGGCATTATGTGAGAAAACCAACCAGTGAAAACTAAGTCAATGGGAATGCGCCATGATAATGGTTAAATTCCAACCTAATACATACTACATTTTATTTTTACCCTATGAGAACTACATACCGCCTATGGCTATCCGTGGCGAGCGCCCTTTTTATCATTGTTTCATCAACTTCTTGTTCCGACACCGACAAGAAGTTTGATAAGACTCCTCAGCTTAGCACTCCTCAAGACACTGTTAACCTGCCTGTGGTCAGCCTTCCCGAAGGAGCTGACACCACCAATGCCTACTGGCAGGGGATAGACCTAGAGCCCAAGAAACCAGTGATACCATTGCCGGTGAATGAAGAAAAGGCCAGGTTCCTGCTTCAGCCGGGCTACAGCCTTGAACCAATTTTAACAGAGCCGCAAATACAGCAACCGGGTGCCATCACTTTTGACGGCAACGGCAGAATGTATGTGCTGGAATTACGCACCTACATGCTCACAGCAGACTCTGAAGGCACGCTGGAGCCAGTAAGTGCCATTTCCCGCTGGGAAGACAAAAACAATGATGGCGTTTATGAAACGGGTGGAACATTTGTCGACAGCCTCGTTTTCCCAAGATTTGTTCTGGCCTTTGGCCCCAACAGTGTGCTGACCATGGAGTCGAACACCGACAATGTGTACATGTTCACCGACACCGACAATGACGGCAAGGCAGACAAAAAAGAGTTTTTTACAGATAATTTTGGCCGCCCCGGCAATGTGGAGCATCAGCAAGCATTTTTGTACTGGGGCATGGACAACTGGCTTTACAGCACCGTCAACCCTTTTAGAGTCAGGTGGACTCCGAATGGAGTAATAAGGGAAGCTACAGGCTCCAACCACGCCCAGTGGGGAATTTCGCACGACGATGACGGCAAGCTCTGGTTTCAGGGCGGGTCTAACGGTTTACCTATGTCCTTTCAATTCCCAATTCATTATGGCGACTATATTGTAAAAGACGTGAACTACGCAGAGGGCTTCGATGTGCCCTGGGGAGCACCCGTAAAGATAGCCGATATGCAAGGAGGCATGGGTGCGGTGCGAATGCCCGAAGGCACGTTGAACAGAGTGACGGGTGCAGCTGGCAACGATGTGTACCGGGGCGACCGCCTGCCAAAAGAGCTCTACGGCCAATACTTCTACGGCGAACCTGTAGCAAGAATCGTCAGGCAAATCAATCCGGTAGTTAACGAAGGGCTGACGACGCTACACAACGTCTTTCAGGATCAAAAATCAGAGTTCATTCGCTCCACTGATCCTCTTTTCCGTCCGGTTGACATGACAACAGCACCTGACGGCACCATGTACATCACCGACATGTACCACGGCATTATTCAGGAGGGAGAATGGACACCAGTTGGCTCCTACCTGAGAGCGAAAATTGAGCAGTACCAACTCGACAAAGTGGTGGGCCTTGGAAGAATATGGAGGTTAAACCATCAGGATTTTCAAAGAGATAAGACAAAGCCAAAGATGTACGACCAAAAATCGTCGGAGCTTCTGGCATACCTCAGTCACCCTAATGGTTGGTGGCGAGACATGGCTCAGCAGGTGCTGGTTCAACGGCAGGATAAGTCGGTAGCTCCTGAATTAGTGAAGTTGGCAAAGACAAGTAACAATCTTTTGGCTCGTTTTCACGCTTTGTGGGTGCTTGAAGGTATCGGCGCACTCGATGCTGGTCTTGTCAGGGAAATGATGAAAGATTCCAATCCACGTATGCGCATTCAAGCCATGTGGGTGGGTGAAACGCTTTATAAGGCTGGTGACATGTCGCTTGGGGCTGACTACGTGCGTATGATGAACGATGAGGACACCATGGTGAAAATGCGTGCCATGATGACCGGGCGCCTCCTCAAAATTCCGGGAACGGAAAAAGCTGTGAAGACAGTAATGGCCGCCGATCAAACAGCCGGTGTGCAGTTGGTTGGGCAGCAGGTGCTGGAACCTGTGGTTGTCAATTCGTTCTTTGGCCGGAGCAACCCCAACTATTCGGAAAAAGAGCAGGCCTTGCTTGAAAAAGGCGCCGACATCTTCAACAGCCTATGCTCTACTTGCCATGGCACGCTGGGTCTTGGTGCTCCGGGTGGGCAGGGCAAATTAATGGCGCCCTCTTTAGCTGCTTCAAAACGAATAAAAGGCCATCCGGACTATGTGATTAAGACCCTGCTCCATGGAATGACCGGAGACATCGAAGGTACTTCATACACGGGCGTCATGATGGCGCCAATGGGCAACAATGACGACGAGTGGATTGCTGCGGCAGCCTCGTTTATCAGGGCCAATTTTGAAAACGAATCGTCGCTGGTAACTGCCGAAGACGTGGCCAGGGTTCGGGCAAACACTACAGGACAAACTAAGTCGTACACATATCCAGAGTTGTTGGCTTCAGTTCCCAAAGTTTTAACACCAACAGACGGCTGGAAAATGACAGCCAGCCATACTGCCAACACTCGTAAGGGAAGTACAGCGTCGGCAAAGGGCGCTTTTAACTTCGAAGGCTGGACAACAGGCATTACGCAGCAGGCTGGCATGTGGTACCAGGTGCAGTTGCCTAAGCCTGCCACCATTACCGAAATCCATTTCACCTCACCTCCAATAAGCAGAGGCTGGCGGCCAGGATCACCTCCTCCTATCCATACCTATCCAAAAGAGTATGACCTGGAAGTGTCAATGGATGGCAAGCAGTGGACAAAATTGCTGGAGAATGCGAAGGGTGACAATGCTTCAATGGCTATTAGAATAGATCCGGTAGAAACCAAATTCCTGCGGATGACGCTAACTAGATCTGACTCGGTGGTTCACGGAGAATTCAGGGGCAAACCAATCGACTTTGAGGTCACCTGGACAATGCGGGAAATGAAGCTTTATGGATTCATGGAGTAGATAGTTCAGTATATCTTCCCTTTGTCCAAAAATTTTCTGAATTGATCGTTGAGGGAAGCAATTTGATTGCTTCCCTCAACTTTTGTACTGTGGCTGCAAAGGCTCCAAATAAGCGCTCTTTAACTGCGTTTTGCTACCAAAACACTTTTTTCTGATGTAACTTTGCGCCACCAAAAATTATGTGGTCTGAAGTAAAATATCTGTTCCTCAAAGAGGTCACCCTTGAATGGCGGCAAAAGTATGCTTTCAACGGCCTACTGCTATTTACTGTCAGCACCATTTTCATCATCTACCTGAGTCTGCGGGTTAAAAATCAGGCCGGCCTTCCCGACCATTTGTGGAATGCCCTCTTCTGGATCATTATCCTTTTCTCCGCCATCAATGCCGTTGCCAAGAGCTTCCTTCAAGAATCTCCCGGCAGGCAGCTTTATTACTATATTTCAGTGCACCCAATCAGCCTAATCATGGCTAAAATGGTCTACAACAGCCTGTTAATGGTGGTGCTGGCGACCCTCGCAGTAATGGTGTATGGAACGGTTTTGGGCTATCCGGTCATCAACACACTGATGTTTGCCTCGGTGGTAGCGCTTGCTTCCATAGGCATCTCATCGGTGCTCACGATGATGTCAGCCATTGCTTCTAAAGCCGGTAACAATACCGTGCTGATGGCCATTTTGAGTTTGCCCTTGCTCATACCCATTCTCCTGCTGTCAATTAAAGCTG
The DNA here is from genome assembly GCF_963974565.1 of uncultured Imperialibacter sp. Taxonomy (NCBI): domain Bacteria; kingdom Pseudomonadati; phylum Bacteroidota; class Cytophagia; order Cytophagales; family Flammeovirgaceae; genus Imperialibacter; species uncultured Imperialibacter sp. The sequence continues at coordinate 315,598 of NZ_CAXBCJ010000005.1, forward strand.
TAAAGAATGCTATTGATGACCTAACTTGGGGCGACACATCAGACGAACTAATTACGCTGGCGGCCGTAGATTGCATTGGAATTGCGTTGGGCTATGTGTTGTTTCCTTTTCTCTGGAAAAGCTGATATGGATAAATTGATAAGAAAATGGTGGTGGAAAATCCTGGCAGTTGTGCTCATGCTGTATGTAGTGTGCGCAGGCCTTCTTTTTGACGTTCCCCGCCTGGTGATTCTGAATGAAACCATCAGGGTGCTACACTTTCACGTACCCATGTGGTTCGGCATGATCTTGCTTTTGCTGGCCTCGGTAGTTTACGCCATCAAAAACCTTTCTAACCCCAGCCCCAAAAACGATATCTATAGTTTGGAGTTTGCCAACGTTGGCGTTGCCTTTGGGGTGATGGGCATTGTAACTGGCATGATTTGGGCGAATTTTACCTGGGGAGAGCCCTGGAGCAACGACCCCAAGCAAAACGCTTCTGCCATCGGCATCCTGATCTATTTCGCCTATTTTATTTTGAGAGGATCCATCGAAGACGAAAACACAAAGGCAAGGATAAGTGCGGTGTATAACATATTTGCCTTTGCCATTTTAATCCCTCTTTTGTTTATCCTTCCAAGGCTTACCGACTCACTGCACCCCGGCAACGGAGGCAACCCCGGTTTCAATGCCTATGACCTGGATAGTAAACTGAGGAAGGTGTTTTACACCGCAGTTATTGGCTGGTCGCTTATAGGTTTTTGGATCGCCACCATCAGGATCAGAATGAGATTAGTTCAACATGTTACGGAGCAATAAAATGAAGCATACACTTTCCATCGCAATGCTTGCCATAGGCATGTTTTTGTCAACCAGCCTCTTGGCACAGGAAAAACATAAAATAGATGAAAACGATTATGCCAATCAATCTGTTGAAATGGCAGACGGCTTCCGGGCCGAGGGAAAAATCTATGTGGTAGTAGCAGTAATGGTGGCCCTATTGGGAGGATTTACCTTCTACGTGGTAAGGATGGACATGAAAGTGACAGGCCTGGAGAAAAAGGTGGAGGAATTTCTGCAAGGAAAATAAGGTTTAGGTAGTTGAAATATAAAAAGAGAGTCAATGAAAAAGTCGCACATATTCGGAATCATCATCATAGCTGTGGCTGTCATGGTTATTGTTTCCACAGCAGGTGACGCAAGCACCTATGTGAGCTTTGGAGAAGCCCAGGAGCTAGCCGAAAAAGGCAACGCAAACATGATCCATGTGGTGGGAGCCCTAAAAAAAGACGAGCAGGGTCAGCCAGTTGGTATTCAAACCAGCCCCGATATGCTCTCCTTCTCCTTCATCATGGTTGATCAAAACAATCTTGAACAGGAAGTGATTTACAACCAGCCCATGCCCATGGATTTTCTCAGGTCGGAGCAGGTAGTGGTGGTGGGCTCTTACAAGAAAAATAAATTCATTGCCGACAAAATCCTGATGAAGTGCCCTTCAAAATATCAGGAGAATGAAATAAAAGTTGGAGAGGTCAGATAAGCCCGAAAAGTAGATGATACATACCTTTGTTGGTAATTTAGGTCACTTTTTAGTGATCACAGCGTTTGTTTCTGTTCTCATCAGCGCATTTTCATATTGGAAAGCGCAGCGTTCCGATGAAATTGCCAAGCCTTCCTGGCTTAGCTATGCACGCATCGCCTTTTATATCCATGGCGCTTCCGTATTTGGCATCGTTGCATCGCTCTTTTACATCATCAACAGCCACTATTTTGAGTATCACTATGCCTGGAGCCACTCCTCTGCTGAGCTTCCGGTCTACTATCAGATTGCCACATTTTGGAACGGCCAGGAAGGCTCCTTCCTGCTGTGGGCATTCTGGCATGTCATTCTTGGAGCAATCCTGATCAATACCAACAAGTTTTGGGAAGCACCCATCATGGCCGTTTTCGCTGCTGTGCAAGCCTTCCTCCTGTCAATGATCCTTGGGGTCGTTATTTTCAATGTAAAGTTTGGAAGCTCGCCGTTCATTTTGCTGCGTGAGGCAATGAATGCACCGATTTTCCAGCTCAACCCAGACTTCGTTCCCAAAGATGGCTCAGGCCTCAACCCCCTGCTTCAGAACTACTGGATGGTCATTCACCCCCCAACTTTGTTCCTCGGGTTTGCCACCACTATTATCCCATTTGTGTATTGCATGGCTGGGCTTTGGATAGGAAAATACAAAGAATGGGTCAGGCCGGCACTGCCGTGGGCACTGTTTTCGGCAGTCACACTTGGCATTGGCATATTGATGGGCGCCTACTGGGCTTACGAAACGCTAAATTTTGGAGGCTACTGGAACTGGGATCCCGTGGAAAACGCCATCTACGTGCCATGGTTGGTGCTGGTGGCAGCCATCCACACCATGATCACCTTCAAGAAAAGTAACAACGCACTGAAGGCATCCATGGTGCTGTCCATTGCTACGTTCATCTTGGTGCTTTATGCTACATTCCTTACCCGTTCCGGCATACTTGGAGACTCGTCTGTCCATTCCTTTACTGATCTCGGTCTTTCAGGCCAGCTCCTCGTCTATCTTCTGACATTTACAGTGCTATCTGTTTGGCTTTTGGCCAAAACCTGGAGCAAGATCCCCACCTCCGAAGAGGAAGTTTCCACCTACTCCAGAGAGTTCTGGATTTTCATGGGTGCGGCCACGCTTTGTGTGATGGCCTTTCAGGTGATTATACCTACTTCCATCCCTGTATGGAATGCCATTGTTGAGCTGTTTGGCGGCATCTCCAATGTAGCACCCCCAGCTGATCAGGTCGCTTTCTACAGCAAGTGGCAAATCTGGCTGGCAGTTATCCTGGCCCTGCTCTCAGGAACAGGGCAGTTTTTCTGGTGGAAAAAAGTAGACAAACAAAAGCTGAAAGAATCTCTCTTTTATCCCGCAGTTATTTCTTTGCTGGCTTCCGGAATAATTATTGTCGTGGCTAAAGTCACCGAGCCAGCCTACATTCTTTTGCTTACCGCAGGCATCTATTCCATCGTTGCTAATGGAAAAATTCTTTTTTCATTGCTGAAAACGAGCCCCAAACTGGCAGGTGGAGCCGTGGCACACATTGGCATCGCCATGATGCTGGTGGGTGTTCTTTTTTCTTCTGGCTACTCCAGGATCATTTCCCTCAACAACACCGGAATGATTTGGAATAAGGACTTTCCGGAGGAAATGAACACAAAGAATCTCCTGCTGTTTCAGCATGAAACCGTGCAAATGGGGGACTATTCTCTAAACTATAAAGGCCTCCGAAAAGAAATAGATGGCTTTCCTGGCTATGTGAGCACCAGTGCAATCGAAGCTTTTGGCGATGCCTACAGAGTAGTGGCCCGAAAGGATATAGAGTGGAAGGGAAAGAAATATTTTTCCGAAGGAGATACACTGGTTCTTGACAACCCTGAAAACAGTTTCTTCGAAATTGAATATTCGAAAAGCGACGGCAAGAAATTTACCCTATACCCCAGGTTCCAAATCAACGAGTCGATGGGGATGCAAGTCTATTCTCCTGATATCAAAAGAACTCTTACCTCCGATTTGTATACCCACGTAAGAACCTTTCCGGATCCTGAATCAGAGACAGAATGGGGCGAAATGGAAGAAGTGACGGTAAAGGTCGGCGAAACTTTCTTTGTGAACGACTTCGTTGCCAGGGTGCAGGGCATTGAAAGAATAACGGAAATTCCACAAGTAACATTGGGGCTGGAAGACGTGGCAATCAAGGCGAGAATTGTTATTAGTGGAGCCGATGAAGACTATATTGTGGAGCCTATTTACCTGATCAAAGACAGAATGATCGGTCTGATACCTGAGGAGGTGAAGGATGTCGCTTCAAAAATCACTTTCCTAAACGTCCATCCTGAAAGCAATAGCTTCACTTTTGGTATCAACACCACACAAAAAGAGTGGGTCATTCTGGAGGCTGTTGTTAAGCCTTATATCAACGTCCTTTGGACAGGCACCCTAATTATGGTACTTGGTTTTGCCATGGCCATTCGCAGGCGCTACGTCGAGTTTATCAAAATGAGAGACAAGGGTCAGGAGGAATAAGCCACTCAAGTAAAGTCGTTTAACAATCAAGTCAATTTTACTACCTTCATAGGTGAACAATCAATCGACCTATGAAGGCATCCAGAAGATCATTTTTCAGGCAAATGAGTGCCGGTGCTTTGTCTTTGTCAGGTATGGCGGCAAAAGCTGCCTCTTTCGAGGTGGCAGATGGATTGAAGTCGCTGCAATCCCTTGACCCTATTACGGCAGCAGAAGACGAGCTTTCCTGGGCAGCAGTCCGCCAGGCATACACCGTATCCCCATCTATCATCAATCTCAACAATGGTGGTGTAAGCCCCCAGCCCAAAGTGGTGCAGGAAGCCAACGACCGCTATTATCACCTCAGCAACGAAGCGCCGTCTTACTATATGTGGGGAATCCTTGACCAGGGTCGTGAGCCTCTACGTGAAAAACTGGCAAATTTAGCAGGGTGTAGCCATGACGAAATAGCCATCAACCGGAATGCCACCGAAGCCCTGGATACGGTCATCTACGGCATGGATCTGAAAAAAGGCGATGAGGTGATTCTTACCAGGCAGGACTATCCCAACATGATCAATGCCTGGAAGCAGCGGGAAATGAGGGACGGTATCAAGCTAGTCTGGCTCAACCTGGACATGCCCACGGAAAATGCTGACTACGTAGTAAAGGCTTTCACAGATGCTGTGACCCCTAAAACCAAAGTCTTTCACATCACTCACATGATCAACTGGAACGGGCAGATCATGCCTGTGAAGAGGCTTTGTGAAGAAGCGAAAAAAAGAAACATCTTCTCACTAGTGGACGGTGCGCACACATTTGCCCATATGGACTTCAAAGTACCCGATTTTGGCTGCGATGCCTACGGCACCAGCCTCCACAAATGGCTTTGTGCTCCATTTGGCACCGGCATGCTTTACCTGAGAAAAGAGCGCATCACTGAAATCTGGCCTATTTTCACTAACGATAGCCCCAGGGGTGATAATATTCGCAAGTTCGAGTCCCTTGGCACCCGCTCCTTTGCTCCAGAGCAGGCCATTGGTCAGGCCGTCGATTTTCACAATGCCATAGGCCCAAAAAGAAAAGAAGAAAGGTTGCGGCACCTCAAAAATTATTGGTGCGAAAAGGTAAAAGACCACCCGAAAGTCAAACTCAACATTTCTCTCAAACCCGACTTTAGCTGCGCCCTTGGAAACTTCGCCATTGAGGGCAAGGAGCCTGGGGAAATCGCTACCCGGTTGTTCAATGACTACAAAATCCACGTGGTGGGTATTGTGTGGGAAAACATCAAAGGAGTAAGAGTAACGCCACACGTGTATACACTTACCAGTGAATTAGATAAATTAGCTGCCGCAATACACAAAATAGCGGACAGTTAATGGCAGAACGGTTTTCCTTCAGAGTAGCTCTTATCGGTTCGGGCAGGCTGGGCACGCAACTGGCAATGGCCCTGGAAAAAGGCGGTCACCGGATTGCCGAAATTTTCAACCCTTCTCAGAAATCAGCGGAGAAGCTGGCCTACAACCTCTATTCAAGTCAGCTGGTCAATAGCCTCGATTTCTCTGACAGCGACTGCAATTTCTTCATTATTGCCGTGCCCGACGAAGCCATAGAACAGGTGGCCACAGAAATTGTGCTGCCCGACGAGGCCATCATAGTCCACACGTCCGGAGCCACTCCCATGAGCATACTGGAAGTGACTGCCGCTGAAAACTTCGGCGTGTTGTGGCCGCTTCAGAGCTTTAGCCATGGTGCAGCCATCAGCTTTTCGCAGCTTCCGGTGATTATTGAAGGCTCGAACGACTACACCCTGGAAATTCTGAATCGTGTGGTGGCGTCCATAGGGGCAGAGCCGGTGTTCATGGAGGAGGAAGAAAGGAAGAACCTGCATGTAGCAGCAGTGTTTGCCAGCAACTTTACCAACTTTATGCTGAGGTCGGCCGAGCGGGTGCTGGAAAAAGACGACATTTCTCTGGATATACTGAAACCTCTTGTAGTAGAAACCATTCGCAAAGCTTTTGAAATCGGGCCTGAAAATGCTCAAACCGGCCCGGCGGCAAGAGAAGATTTTACCACTATCGATGCTCAGACCTTACTTCTAGCCGATAACGAATCGCTGCAAAGAATGTACCGCATGATTTCTCAGGAAATCATCGACAGCAAATATGAGTCGGACGTGTAGTTTGAAATCCAGCGGTTCTGCACTTTCTTTGAACCTTAATTGGAGAAAATGGCAAAGTCGTCCCGGCCCAGGAATTTCTCATTCACCGGTCTTTTCAGGCTGACAAGGTTTCCTAACCTGCTTATTATTGCCCTCACTCAATACATGACGGCCCTCTTTCTTACGACCTCCACACACGGTTTATGGGCCATTTTCACCCACCCAGGCCTGTTTTGGCTCACCAGCTCCACACTCATGCTTGCGGCGGCTGGCTACATCATCAACGACTACTACGACGTAAAAATCGATTACATCAACAAGCCCGAGCGGGTGATCGTAGGCAGAATTCTAAAGCGCAGAATTGCCATGATCTGGCAGCTGGGGCTTAACCTGGCAGGCATACTCATCGGCTTTTTTCTTTCTCCCTGGATCGGGCTCATCCACTGTTTCTCTGCGTTCACATTGTGGCTCTATTCTAACCAGCTCAAGCGACTTCCCTTTGTTGGCAACTTTAGCATTGCCCTGCTTACGGGCGTGTCGGTTCTCGTAGTAGCGGTTCTCTTTGGAGAAAAAAACTGGCTGATTTTCACCTATGCTTACTTTGCCTTTGGCATTACGCTGGTAAGAGAAATCATCAAAGACATGGAAGACCTGAAAGGTGACGAAACATTCGGCTGCAAGACGCTTCCCATTGTGTGGGGCATTCGCAAAACAAAGCAATTCGTTTTCCTCCTCCTTATCGTCTTCGTTGCAAGTATATTCTACTTCGTTTTCAAGGCAGAAAACGAAGTGCTCAATACCTACTTCATGGTGATGATTATTCCGGCCGCTCTCTTTATCCTATATTTCTTACGAGCCGATACCAAAGACAAATTTGCCAACCTGAGTACCTTTTGTAAGCTGTTTATACTGAGTGGTATCATCAGTATGGCTTTCTTTGCAGCGAATTAAAAATTATGAAAAAGAACCTGGCCATATTTGCCTCCGGAAGTGGAACAAACGCAGAAAACATTGTCAACCACTTCAAAGGCAACAGCGACGTAGCTGTTAAGCTCATCCTTTCAAACAAAAAGGATGCGGGAGTACTTCAACGAGCCAAAAAACTGGGAATTCCTTCTCATGTTTTTTCGAGACCTGACTTTTACGAAAACAACAATGTGCTGGAAGTACTGAAAGCTCACAGCGTTGACTGGGTGGTTCTAGCCGGATTCCTTTGGCTTATTCCTGGCAATCTCATCAAAGCTTTCCCTGACAAAATCATCAACATACACCCGGCACTGCTGCCCAAGTTTGGTGGCAAAGGCATGTATGGCGACAGAGTTCACCAGGCCGTAATTCAGGCAGGTGAAAAGGACAGCGGCATTACTATCCATTTGGTGAATGAAAAATATGATGAAGGCAAAATCCTTTTCCAGGCATCATGCGACATAGAAAAGGACGAAACGCCGCAAAGCCTGGCTGCCAAAATTCATCAGCTTGAATACGCCTATTTTCCTCAAGTAATACACGATCAGGTGGTTCAGTAAAAAACACAGGGTTTTTTTCAAGCCAACAATGCCTCACGCAGGCAAATTTTATTAGCTTTGCACCTTAATTTTCCTAGCCGTAAATGAGTCAAAAAAAAATCACTTCTGCTTTAATATCAGTTTATTACAAGGATGGCCTTGAGCCAATTATCCGTCAACTTCACTCGCTGGGTGTAAAGTTATACTCCACCGGAGGCACCCAATCATTCATTGAAAAGCTCGGCATAAAAGTTACACCAGTTGAGTCGCTCACAGCCTACCCCTCTATCTTCGGGGGCAGGGTAAAAACGCTCCATCCAAAAATATTTGGCGGCATTCTCTACCGCCGAGGCAACTATTCTGATATTGAAGAGGCCGGGAAATTTGAAATTCCATCCATCGATTTGGTCATTGTTGACCTGTATCCATTTGAAGAAACAGTGGCAGCAGGCGGAACCTCAGAGGAAATCATAGAAAAAATTGATATTGGAGGCATTTCGCTCATCAGGGCGGCGGCCAAAAACTTCCACGACGTTACCATAGTGGCTTCGAGAGACCTCTATCCAAACTTAAGCGCCCTGCTTGAAGAGAAGAAGGGTGAGACCTCCGAAGCTGACAGAAAGAAATTTGCGGCCCATGCCTTCAGAATAAGCTCGGGTTATGATACGGCCATATTCAACTACTTCAATCAGGACGACGAAATTCCATCGTTGCGTATAGCGGAAGACGAAGCCACTACCCTGAGATATGGCGAAAACCCTCACCAAAAGGGCGTTTTCTATGGCGACATGGCCAAAATGTTTGATCAGCTCAACGGCAAAGAGCTTTCATACAACAACCTCGTGGACATTGATGCAGCTGTTTCCCTTGTGGAAGAATTCCCGAAAGAGACGGCCTTTATTATCATCAAGCATACCAATGCTTGTGGCGTGGCTGTCGCTTCGACTGTGAAAGAGGCCTATCTGAAAGCATTTGAAGCCGACACTGTTTCTGCCTTTGGCGGCGTGCTGGCAACCAATAAAAAAATTGACCTGGAAACGGCAGAGGAACTAAACAAGCTGTTTTTTGAGGTGCTAATTGCTCCCGCCTTTGATGAGGCTGCATTAGAGCTGCTTAAATCAAAGAAGAACAGAATCATCATGAAGCAAAAGGCTGGCATCGACACAACCAAGCAGGCGAAAACCATTTTGAATGGCGTGCTTGTGCAGGATCGTGACCTGCATACCGATGGCAAAAAGGATCTTAAGGTGGTGACAAAGGCCGAGCCCACCGGTGAGCAAATAGATGCGTTGCTGTTTGCCAGCAAGCTTGCCAAGCACACCAAATCCAATACTATTGTGCTCGCCAAAGGCAACCAACTATTGGCGAGTGGTGTTGGACAAACATCCAGAGTTGACTCACTTAATCAGGCCATTGAAAAGGCCAAAAGTTTTGGCTTTGACCTAAAGGGTGCAGTTATGGCGTCTGATGCTTTTTTTCCTTTTCCCGACTGTGTAGAGATTGCGGACAAGGCAGGCATTGTGTCGGTTATTCAGCCAGGTGGTTCTATCAAAGACCAGGCGTCGATCGATTATTGCGACCAACATGGTCTGTCTATGGTGTTTACCGGGTATCGCCATTTCAAACATTGATTAATATTAAAACACAACGAGATTATTAGTCTCAAATTTGTATTTTCGACACGTTTTCAGCGTAATTGAGCGAATTAAAATAAACAATGGGATTCTTAGATTTTTTCTCCAGCGATATAGCCATAGACTTGGGCACGGCCAACACCCTTATTATTCATAAGGACAAAATTGTAGTTGACGAGCCCTCGATTATTGCCATTGACAAAAACACCAACAAGGTATTAGCGATAGGTCGTGAAGCCATGCAAATGCATGAAAAAACTCACGAAAACATCAAGACTATCCGTCCGCTAAAAGACGGTGTGATCGCCGACTTCCATGCTGCTGAGCACATGATCAGGGGCATGATCAAAATGATCCATCAGGGCGGCAAGTCGTTTTTCCCAAGCTCCCACAGGATGGTCATCTGTATTCCTTCGGGCATTACTGAAGTTGAAAAAAGAGCTGTGCGTGACTCCGCCGAGCACGCAGGCGCCAAAGAGGTGTACATGATCCCTGAGCCAATAGCTGCGGCCATCGGTATCGGCATTGATATTGAACGGCCTGTTGGTTCAATGATTGTTGATATCGGGGGTGGTACCACCGAGATTGCCGTTATAGCACTTTCGGGCATTGTGTGCGACCAGTCGATCCGGGTTGCCGGCGACACCTTCAACAAAGACATCCTCGACTACATGCGCCGTCAGCACAACCTGCTAATTGGTGAGCGTACGGCAGAAAGAGTAAAGATAGAAGTCGGTTCTGCATTGACAGAGCTTGACGAAGGACCGGAAGACTTTGAAATCAGAGGCCGTGACCTCATGACGGGCATTCCAAAAGTGATCAAGATCTCTTATTCTGAAATCGCTTTTGCCATCGACAAGTCTGTATCCAAAATTGAAGAAGCAGTGCTTAAAGCATTGGAGATTTCTCCGCCGGAGCTTTCTGCTGACATTTACGACAATGGTATTCACCTGACGGGTGGCGGTGCTTTGCTGAGAGGTCTCGACAAGCGCCTGGCCATGAAAACCAAACTTCCTATTCACATTGCAGATGATCCATTAAGAGCTGTTGTGAGAGGAACCGGCCTTGCCTTGAAAAATCTTAATGCATACAAAGCGGTTTTGATGACCTAACCATTGAATGTATTCATTATTCCAATTTCTCTACCGAAATAGGGCTTTTCTAACCTTTCTGTTTTTAGAGGTAATAAGTTTTTGGCTCGTCTTAAACGACAGAAGTTATCTGGGGGCGAAGTTTTTCAACTCGTCCAACCGGCTGGCTGCCAATGTGCTGAACATTTCATCCAACGTATCGGATTACTTCTCTCTGGGTAAGGTAAACGCCCAACTGGCCGAGGAAAACCGTCAATTGCACGAAATCCTGCTGAATCAAACCCCTAAAGGAATAGACCCAATCAGGATTGACTCTGTGTCAATAGACTCAGTCAATCATGTGTATGAAATGATAGCGGCCAAAGTCATCAATAATTCCACCAGAAGGGTCAACAACTACCTGACCATCAACAAAGGCTCGGATGACGGAATACTACCTGGCATGGGCGTGGTAGGCCCACAGGGAATTGTAGGCAAAGTAAAATATTCTTCGAAGCATTTTTCATCAGTGATTTCGCTGTTGCATACCGAGTTTTTGATATCTACAGCTGTCAAAAGAAATCAGGTGTATGGCACTTTGCGCTGGACGTCAGGAGACGCCCTTTACGCTGATCTGCAATACGTTCCCCGACACGTAAGCCTCCAGGTGGGCGACACCATTGTTACTTCCGGGTTCAATACCATTTTCCCGGAAGGCTATCAGGCCGGCACTATCTCAGAATTTACTATTTCTGATGACGCCACTTTTTACACCGTTAAGGTGAAGCTAGCTACCGACTTTTACAGTCTCAGGTACGTGTATGTGGTGAAAAACCTGTTGGCAGAAGAAAAAGACTCACTCGAACAAGTAACTATTCCAGATTATGAATAGAAGCAATTACATAAGTCTGGCCGCTTCATTTATCTTTCTTGGATTGCTTCAGGTAACTGTACTCAAGAACCTGGTTTTGGGCAACTATTCATCTTGCTTCATCTATATCCTACCCTTACTCCTTATACCACTTGAGGTATCTGCCATCGCTTTAATGGCTACTGGTTTTCTGTACGGAATCTCAATTGACACTTTTTATGACACGCCTGGAATTCATGCGGCCAGTGCTGTGTTAATAATGTACCTCCGGCCAGGACTCATCAGAATACTGACTCCGGGCGGAGGATATGACGCCGGAACGCAGATATCGGCCGCCGAACTGGGTTGGGGATGGGTGCTATCCTACCTTATTCCCCTGATATTTATCCATCATGTGGCGCTTTTCTTTATCGAAGCAGGAAATCTGGGAATGTTTTGGGTAACTTTAGGTAAAGCCACTATGAGTTCAATATTCACACTTGTGGTGAGCTTGATCATACTATATATAAGAATGCCTCAAAAAGGTAGTCGGCTATGAACGACAGCAGAAAACTATATATTCAAACTGGAATGGTGCTGGTGAGCGTTATACTGCTAGTCAGGCTTTTCATTATTCAAATTGTAGACACCAGCTACAAAAGCGCCGCCGATAGTAATATCATTCAGAAGGTAATTGAGTACCCCTACAGAGGTGAAGTGTATGACCGCAATGGCAAACTGCTGGTGTACAACAGCCCGGTGTACGATATTTTGGGTGTGCCCAAGGAAATCGAAAACCTGGATACCGCCAAGTTCTGCCGCCTGTTCAACATATCTAAAGCTGATTTGATAGACCGCCTTAATGCAGCGAGAAAATACAGCCCGATCAAAGCGTCAAAAATTGTGAACCTTCTGTCGCCGGAAGAATTTGCAAAAACACAGGATTACCTCATCGACTTTCCCGGATTTTACGTGTCGGCCAGAACAGTGCGGGGCTACACTACAAAAAGTGCCGCCAACGCTCTGGGTTATACTGGTGAGATAAGCAAGAGGCAACTGGACGCAGATCGCACTGGTTACTATAGCCAGGGTGACCACATCGGCATTAGTGGCCTTGAGCTATCGTATGAAAGAGAGTTACGAGGCAAAAGAGGGGTGAAATACAAACTTGTTAACGTTCGTGGGGTTGACAAGGGCAGCTTCAAGAACGGGTTGTATGACACATTAAGTATCCCCGGCGAAAACATCACAACAACGTTAGACATTGAGCTTCAGCAATATGCGGAAAAGCTTCTAGCCGGAAAAGTGGGAAGTATTGTGGCCATTGAGCCAGCGACCGGGGAAATCCTGGTTTTTGTGTCTGGTCCATCGTACGATCCGGCAGTACTAAGTGGCAGGGATTTTGGAGCTAATTTTACAAAGCTTTCCCAAGACAGCCTGGTTCCTCTTTTTAACCGGCCTCTGATGGCCATGTACCGACCTGGTTCGGTTTTTAAGATCATGCAGGCCATGATTGGCTTGCAGGAAGGAGTAATTACTCCCAATACGGTAATTGCCTGTAACCAGAGCGTGATTGGGTGCCATTATCATGGCCCATCCGAGAATTTGCTGGGCGCCATTACCATGTCCTGTAATCCTTATTTTCATCAGGTGTTGAAAAGAGTGGTGAATCAGGATGTGTCCAGGGATACTTATGAAGATACCCGAATAGGTCTTGAAAAATGGCGGGGCAGGGTAGCCAACTTTGGTTTTGGCAGCACTCTGGGAATAGATTTGCCTAATGAAAAAGGTGGTATGGTACCCAACGTGGCCTACTACGACAGGGCTTACAATAATCAACCATGGAAGTACTCTAACATTTATTCCATTGCGATAGGCGAGGGCGAGAACCTGGTCGTTCCACTGCAAATGGCAAATTTTACAGCCACTGTGGCCAATCGTGGTTACTACTACACCCCCCACCTAGTAAAAGCAATAAGCGACACAGGCAAGCCAAGGCCGGAATACGAAGTGCAGCACCACACCGGCATCAACCCGGAGTATTTTGACATTGCTGTTGAAGCCATGCACAATGTGGTAGAACATGGTACGGGCCAATACAGAGCAAAACTTGATGACATTGTAGTCTGCGGCAAAACCGGCACAGTGCAAAATGCCAATAGCCCCGATCACTCGGCCTTCATTGCTTTTGCTCCAATGGATAACCCACGAATTGCGGTATCGGTTTATGTAGAAAATGCAGGCCAGGGCGCAAGAGCGGCGGCAGCTATTTCCGGCCTTATTATCGAAAAATACCTCAAGGGAGAAAAGGCAAAATTGAGAATGGAACCCTACGTACTAAAAGGAGATTTTCTAGATGCGGACGAGAAGGCTAAGTTTAACCTCTAACCAGTTTGACTGGCTGGCAGTCTCTCTGTATTTCCTCCTTGTACTTCTGGGGTGGTTGAACATATATGCAGCCGTTTACGACGACGAACTAGGTGCTAGCATCTTTGATTTCAGCATTAACTCAGGCCGACAACTTATTTGGATCAGCACCAGCATCCTTATTATACTTGTCATTAGTATTGTTGATTTCAGGTTCTATGACTCATTCGCCTTCATAGTACTGGGCGTCATTGTGTTGATGCTTGTCAGTGTGCTTATTTTTGGATCCGAGGTAAAAGGCTCAAAATCATGGTTCGGTATCGGGAATTTTGGCATCCAGCCGTCGGAGTTTGCAAAATTTGCGACTGCGCTGGCACTGGCAAAGTTTCTCAGTCAGCCAACCATCAAGTTCGAGAAAATTAGCACGCAGCTAATGAGCCTGGGCATTATTGCTGTGCCAGCCGCTCTGATTTTGTTGCAGGGCGACACCGGAACCGCCATGGTGTTTGCCTGCTTTATCATTGTGCTTTACCGAGAAGGGTTAAGCCCTGTCTTCTTCATGATAGGCTTTGCCTTTGTGCTCCTGTTCATTCTCACACTGCTGGTGAACAAGTTGGTGCTCATCATCGGACTCCTAACACTTGGCTTGTTGGCGGCAGCACTGTCGGGTAGAAATATCAAAAAAATTGGTGTCGTCATCGTGTCGACTGTTTTCATGTTTGGCTTTGTTCAAAGTGTCGATTTTATTATGAACAAAGTGCTGAAGCCCCACCAGCAAAAGCGGGTAATGCAGCTCATCGACCCCAATGCTGATCCACTCGGCGCTGGCTGGCAGGTAACTCAGTCCAAGATCGCCATCGGCTCGGGTGGCCTGTTCGGCAAGGGCTACCTGCAAGGCACACAGACCAAGTTTGACTTTGTGCCAGATCAGAGTACGGACAACATTTTTTGCACTGTTGGGGAAGAGCACGGCTGGTTTGGTGGACTCATTCTGATCGCCGCTTTTCTAGCGCTTCTTTTGCGAATTACCCAGCTGGCCGAGCGTCAGAAATCCAAATTTGCCCGGGTATATGGTTATGGGGTAGCTTCTATTTTGTTCTTTCACTTTGCCTTTAACATTGCCATGACCATTGGCCTGTTTCCTGTGATTGGCATCCCACTGCCCTTTTTCAGCTACGGTGGCTCCTCATTGTGGGCCTTTACCATCTTGCTGTTTATCTTTTTGAAGCTGGATGCGCACCGCATGCAGATCTTCACGAGGTCCTAAAACAGACTGTTAACGAAACTTTTTGAAAACGATTTTAAGGAGCTCCTTCACCTCAGGAGCATTCATGTCCCACTCCAGCTTTTTGGAATAGGTTTGGATAAGGAGTTCAACAGCATCGTCGAAACTGTCGCAGCCCTCCACTTTCTTCATTGCAGCCAGAAAAACGTCGCTGTCGCCATCAAACAATTCGTTAACAAACATGTAGCGTTGATTAACGGTGATGCTTCCTGCAATGCTGTCAATTTTTTGGCTCTGATGCACTTCAGCCAAGGAAGGTCTCTGCTCGGCTTTTAGCTGCTCATGGAGCGGTGTTTTTTCAGACGAGAACTGTTTATTTAACGGAGCAGCGTCCGGCTCGGCGTCATCGTCACTTTCTTCATCTCCCAAAAACTCGAAAGATCCCTTGTTCGTGACCTCCTCGGGCTGACTTTCCTGCACCTCTTCCAGAGCATCGTAAGCGGGTTTCTCCTCTTCCTCGTCATCATCAACAAACCGTATCAGCTCATCGTCCCCGTCAGCAGCCTCTGCCAAACTCCTGTCTTCAACAATTGTAGAGCTGTCATCCTCCTCGTCTTCTGAGCCTTCTCCCTCGTCCTCATCGTCTTCAATGTTTTCATCAAAATCATCGTCGGTATCATCATCCTCATCTTGCTCTGGGAAGTCCTCCTCCTCCACAAGCGTTGAGAAATCAACCTGCGCTACTTCGCTAAACCTCTCCTCGTATTCCTGGCGGTTTTCTATGGAGAGGTCTCCGGCAGCAAAAAGCTCATCTAGCAAAGCGACGGCGGCGTCATGCGACAGCTCACCCCCCGCTTTTTCCTCAAAAAGTGTTACATAGCTTTCGAAAATTTCCTGATTGACCTTGATGTATTTTGAACTGTTTTTCAGGTACTTGTCATTGAGCTTGCCGCTTTCGTGCCCGGTCAGCTCCTCTCTGAAGAAATCGTAGGGAGAAACTATCAGTAAAATTGCTTCTCTGGTAGCTTGCTGTAGCAACGGCTCAAAGTTCACCCTATTAACTTTTATCTGCTGGGAAAGCGCATTCATAAAAGATAGAAGGGCCTTTCGAACATCCTCATTTTTGTAATTGAAATAGGGGCTCTGCAGGCGCAGCGTCTCTTTTTGCCACTTGCGAAAAAGAATTTTCAGCACAAAGTAATTCACCTGCTTTACAGGAGTTAGATCCACTATTTCCTTTCCCGAAATAGTGTCGGTGCCTTCAAAGAAAGAATCACAAGCTCTCTTTGTAAACAATTCAGCAAACACTTCTATAGCCTCATGATTCAGTTTGCTCTCCCGCATATATTTTGTTTCTTTTGCAAAGCTAGTTTTATGCCCAAGATCGTTATACAAAACCTGAATAACAAACGCCTATTCAGCGAAAATAGTGGCCGAACCCTCCTTTCTATTTTACAGGAAAACTACATTGACTGGATGCACGCCTGCGGCGGCAAAGGCCGATGCACAACCTGTAAGGCCATCGTCCATGAAGGACTGGCCCAGCTTGGCGGGTTGACCGAAGCGGAAAAGAGGTATGTGGAAATGGGCAGGCTCGAAAGCAATGAGCGCCTTGCCTGCCAGTGCCTGGTGTCGAACGATATTGAAATAAGTGTGGCGGATGAAAATAAATTCCCGCATATTGACTACTCAGGATAACAAAAAATGCTAATAGAGCCACATTTGGAAGGGTCTGGAAGGGAAAGCCGCAGGTCGGGCTGGATTGAAGTAATCTGCGGTTCCATGTTTTCGGGCAAAACAGAAGAGCTTATCCGGCGGCTGAACCGAGCCGTAATTGCAGGGCAAAAAGTCGAAATATTTAAGCCAGCTATCGAAAAAAGATACCATGATAAAAATGTGGTATCGCACAACGACCGAAGCATCCGATCAACCCCTGTTCAGTTTGCTGACGATGTGGTTCTGCTGGCCGGTGAGAGCCAGGTGGTAGGCATCGACGAAGCTCAATTTTTTGACAGCGAAATCGTTAATGTGAGTATAGCGCTGGCAAATAAGGGTAAGCGGGTGATACTGGCAGGACTGGACATGGATTTTATGGGCAAGCCATTTGGCTCCATGCCGCAACTAATGGCTGTTGCTGAATTTGTGACAAAAATCCATGCAATATGCATGAACTGTGGCGACGTTGCTTCTTATTCTTATCGTACTTCGCTCGGAAAAGAAAAAATAATGCTCGGTGAAAAAGAAGCCTATGAAGCCAGGTGCCGCAAATGCTTTTGGGAGGCCATGGGTAATGATAAAAAATAGAAAAAGTCCGCTCATCTCTTTTGTACTTCTCCTGCTGGCTACCGTCGTTCAAGCGCAAAACGACATCCCGGTAGGGCAGTGGCGAACGCACTTTAATTATAACCAGGGATATGGAGTAGTCAAGTTAAAGGAACAAATCTACTGCAACGCTTTTCACAGTTTGATAGAAGTCGACCCTGGAAGTACGGCCATTAGAAAAATCACCAAAGCCAATGGTTTAAGTGATGTGGGTATCACAGCGCTGGCGGCTCATGAGTCAAGCGCCTCTCTTCTCATTGGCTATTCCAACGGCAATATCGATATCCTCAGAGGGTCTGAGACGATCAATGTCAACGACCTGCTGCGTGCCAACGTTACTTCCAGTAAAGTCATTAACAGTATCTTCGCCGGAGAAAGCACCTTTTTCGCCACTACCAGCTTTGGCATGCTGGAAATTGACTTGCACTCATTTCAAGTTGTGAATGACTATCGGGAGCTGGGAAGAAACGGAACAACCGTAGGCATTCTGGACGGAGGCATTAAAGGAGACAGCATTGTGCTTGCCACCACAGCCGGCATTATTTCAGGCCACCGAACCAATGCTAACCTGCTTGACTTCCGCAATTGGAAGCGATCGCTTGAGGGGGTGGGCCAAATCGATTTCATTGAAGTTTCCGAGGAAATTTCCTACGCAGCAAGCAAGCAAGGGCGGCTTTGGGTAAATGAAGGAAATGGCTGGGAGGAAATCACGTTTACTACTAAACCCGAGTTTCTCACGCTGCAAAATGGAGAGTTGCTGTACGGGAAAGGAAATCAATTATCCAAACGATCTGTAAACGGACAAACCTCTACCTTTACCCTTGGAAACAGCTCAGTGGTGGCAGACGCCTTTGTCGACGGCGAAACCATCTGGTTGGCAGATGAAAAAAATGGTTTGGGCCAGTCTACAGCAGAAGGAATCGCCTACTATTTGTTGAATGGACCGTTCGAAAGTACCATTGCCGATGTTTCGGCGATCGGCAATACAGTTTTTAGTCTGGGCGGCGGCTTCGAGTACAATGGGCTCATTCCTTTTAACCGAAACGCTTCTGTGTCGGCTTTCACAAAGCAGGGCTGGGAGCCCATTCAGCCGGGTAGCCTTTCTCTTTTTAAGGATGCTTCTTCAGTTGCTTCGGCAGGGGGCTCCGTCGATTTTTATGTCCTGGCCTACGGAAAAGGAATTATTCAAAACAGCTCTGGCAAGCTCATCAACCACCAAACACCAGGAAGCCTCATTCAGACGAACAACGGCTTTGTGCCAGTTACAGCCATGGCCGTAGATCAAAATAACAACCTGATTATCTGCTCCAATCAGGCCAGCAACAAGTACATGATGATGCTTGCCGACGGAAGCTGGGAGCCTCTTAGTTTTATCCCGAATACAGCACCGCCAGCCGTTTCTCTTCAGCAAAACAGCTACGGCGATTTCTGGGGCATTTTGCCACATTCCTCAAATAGCGGTGTAATAGTTTTCAACACCGACTCGAAAGAATACCGAATCATCAACACGGGATCAGGCCTCCCCTCCTCGACAGTGTCCGACCTCGCCTTTGACAGAGACGACTATACCTGGCTGGCAACGGCTAGGGGGTTAACCATCGTGGCCAACACCTACGAGGTGTTCGACGCAGTCGACCTTTTGATCTCCTACCCGGTGGCGGAGAATGCCTTTGTGTTGAACGAAGAACCCATTCAGGCGATAGAAGTAGATGGAGCGAACAGAAAATGGATTGGAACGGACAAAGGCTTGTTCCTTCTCGACGAGTATGGCGCAGGAACGCTGACCTCTTTTACGAGAGAAAGCAGCCCATTGGCCAGCAACAATGTGCAGCGCCTGGCAATCAACAGCAGCTCTGGTGAACTATTCGTGCTTACTTCTGGCGGCCTGGTGTCGTACAGAACAACGGCGACAGCTCCAAGCAGGGTCATGCAAAAGGCAAAAATCTTCCCAAACCCTGTGAGGCCTGGGTTCAATGGCGTGGTGGCTATCGAGGGTCTTACTTACGATACTGTAGTGAAAATCACCAACGAAGCAGGTCGCCTGGTCAGAGAAATGGTCAGCACAGGCGGAACAGCAACCTGGAACCTGGCCGACTACAACGGAGCCAGGGTTGCTTCGGGCATTTACATTGTGTTTGCTGCCACCAGAGATGGCAGTCAGTCGGTAGTTGGCAAAATTGCTGTAATCAACTAGAGCCATGCTACAGAAAACCCGGGGCATCGCTATCAACTACATCAAATACCGGGACACATCCATTATCTCCCGCATTTACACTGAGGATTTTGGTTTGCAGTCCTACATCGTCAATGGTGTAAGGTCGGCCAAATCAAAAGGAAAGATGGCGCTATACCAGCCACTCACGTTATTGGATTTGGTCATCTATCATAAAGACGGAGCGCAACTCAATCGTATTTCAGAAATAAAGTGTTTTTATCCGTATCAACATATTCCCTTTGAAATACGAAAAACAACTATCGGTATCTTTTTAGGTGAGGTCCTGAGCAAGATCGTGAGAGAAAATGAGCATGACCATGCCGGTCAGTTTGATTTCGTAGCAAAATCCCTCCAAGCGTTCGATACGCTGACTGCCAATTTTGAAAGCTTTCATTTACAGTTTCTTGTCAAGTTTACGCAATACCTGGGCTTCGACCTGGTCAACTCCGAAGACCTGTACCAGCAGGTGTATCACCTGACGAAAAGTGATCTGCTCTCGAAAGAGGTGTTGGAGTTTATTGAGTTTTTGTACAACGCTCCCTACGCTCACGAAATGAAAACCACCCTGGAGGTTAAAAGAGAGGCTCTGAAAAATGTCATCAGCTTCTACGATCACCACCTTGGCACCCTGGGCTCACTCAAGTCGGTGGAGGTCTTACGACAAATTCTTCATTAAGCGTCTCCTCACGAATCTATTTGCTGCTATGATGGTTATTTCGTAGTAAGAGTTATAATTTTACACGAATCAACAAAAATTGTCAATTATGAGAAAAATTCTTTTAGGAGCTATGGTAGCATTTGGTGTATATGCATGCTCTAGTCCAAAAACGGAAAACACAGAAGAAACAGCCAGCACTTCGGAAGCAACAGAAACTGTTGCCGAAGCAGTTAAGCCCCGGGTGTTTTTCAAATCTCCTGCCGACGGAGCTACGGTAAGCAACCCAGTATTTGTGGAAATGGGTGTGGAAGGCATGCAGATTGAACCAGCAGGACAGGTTAAAGAAGGTTTTGGCCATCATCATATACTTATCAATCAGGAGTTTTGGCCAAAAGGCGAGGTAATTCCTGCCAGTGATTCAACCATTCACTTTGGCAAAGGCCAGACTGACACGCAGCTTGAACTTGCTCCGGGCGACTACACTATATCGCTACAATTCGCTGACGGTGTTCACACATCGTATGGCCCTGAAATGGCCACCAGCATTAAGATTACCGTGAAGTAATTTCAAAAAAATAGCTAAAAAGCCACCATACTTAGTCTACGTGACTTGGAAGTTAGTATGGTGGCTTTTTTTTTCGTTTTTCACTATCATTATACAAAATACAAGTAACTATGGCCCAGGTTCTATTTGATGCAGTTCCCTCTCTCGATTTGGCTGATTTCACTTCCGGAGACGCTGAAAAAAAGAAAAAATTTGTTGAGAAACTCGGGGAAGCATACAACAACATAGGCTTTGTTTCTATCAAAAATCACGGCTTGACAGATGAATTACAGCAAAAGCTCTACAGCATCATTAAGAAGTTTTTTGACGAACCTGACACAGTAAAACAAAAATATGAAAAGCCGGAGCTGGCCGGTCAAAGGGGGTATATTTCCAAGGGAAAAGAGCATGCGAAAGGACGGTCGACCGGTGATTTAAAAGAATTTTATCATATCGGCCAGGAAGTAACCGACAACGACCCTATTAAAGAAGAGTATCCAGATAATATTTGGCCTGAAGAAATTCCTGAATTCGAAGGAATCGCCTTGACGGCTTACAGAACTATTGAGAACGCAGGAAGGGCGATGCTCAGGGCCATTGCACTGTATCTTGAGCTCGATGAAGACTATTTTGAATCAAAGGTGAAAAATGGGAACAGTATTCTAAGGCCCATCCATTATTTTCCTATTGAGAATCCGGATGCCATTCCCGCCGATGCAGTAAGGGCCGCCGAACATGGCGACATCAACCTTATCACGTTGCTGATGGGAGCCAGCGCCGATGGCCTCCAGGTGTTAAGGCGTGACGGAAAGTGGATCCCAATTACGGCACTACCTGAGCAGTTGGTAGTAAACGTAGGTGACATGCTTGCCCGGTTGACCAACGACAAGCTCAAAAGCACTATCCACAGGGTAGTAAACCCTCCCAGAGAGCTCATGCATACCTCAAGGTATTCGATTCCGTTTTTTATGCATCCCCGGTCCGACATGGATCTCACCTGCCTGGAAAGCTGTGTTGACAGCGAACATCCTAAAAAATACGATGACATGACAGCCGGAGCATTCCTCCACCAGAGGCTGGCTGAAATAGGCCTCAAGAAATAGTATTGCCATGCGCAATATTCGCAATTTCATCTTTCTCAAAGACGTTTTCATTCTCGCCATAACCTCGTTTGGTGGAGCACAAGCACACTTTGCCATTATTCTCGACAGGATGGTGAAGCTCAGGGCATATCTAACAGAAGAGGAGTTGATTGAGCTGCATGCGCTGTGCAACCTGCTACCGGGCCCCACCTCCACCCAAACAATCACCGCCATAGGCTTCAAAAGAGGAGGGCCGCCTTTGGCCTATCTGACGTTGCTGGTTTGGATTTTGCCGGCCGTGACTGTTATGACAGCGGCCGCCATCCTGATCAACAGCCTGCAGGTGAAAGAGCTCAGCCTCCATTTTACCCGATTCATCCAGCCCATGGCGATTGCCTTCGTTGCTTATTCTGCTGTGCTTATCTGGGGCAAGGTGGTAAAAAGCCGGACGAGCATCTTTTTAGCGATTGGGTCGGCGGTAATCTCCTATTTTATCAGCTCCCCCTATTTGTTCCCTGTACTTCTGCTTGCAGGTGGGGTAATTTCCTCCACCAAATACAAAAGGCACGAAAAAGAAGAGCGTCAAAAGATAAACATCGTATGGGCCAACTTTTTCCTTTGGGGAGGGGTGCTGATATTTGCAGCCCTACTTGGCGCAGCCACAAAATACCAGGCCATTACGCTGCCTATAAGGCTATTTGAGAACTTTTACCGGAACGGAAGCCTCATCTTTGGCGGCGGCCAAGTGCTTGTCCCTTTTCTTTACACAGAATTTGTTGAGTTTAAGAGATACCTAAGTTCCGAGGAGTTTCTTTCCGGTTACGCCCTGGTGCAAGCCATTCCCGGCCCTACCTTTTCCTTCAGTGCCTTTATTGGTGCGCTGACGATGCGGGAATGGGGGACAAGCGGTGAAATAATGGGTGCGGTTATTGCCTCCGTAGGTGTGTTTCTCCCAGGCACGTTCCTGATCTTCTTCGTATCCAGGTTTTGGGACCAGCTTAAAAAGTACCGGCCTGTGAAAGCTTCGCTAGAGGGGATCAACGCCGCCAGTGCGGGCATGGTAGTGGCGGCAGCTTTTTTGCTCTACCAGCCTCTTGAGCAAAACCTCCTCAACATTCTGGTGATTATCATTACTTTTCTGGTACTTCAGTTCAGCAAAATGCCCCGACCCATTATAATTCTTATTGGCTTTGCGCTGGGTTTTGTATTTAAAGGCCAATAAAAAACCCTGAGTGCTTGTACCCAGGGTCTTCATGCCAAATAGCCTTCTATATTGCGTTATTCGTGAAAGGTGAGCAAAGGCACCTTGACACCCATAGCCACCTTTTTCGTAACGCTGCTTTTGAAAATCTTCTCAAAAAGGGAATGCTTTCTAGGCATCATGACAATCATGTCAGCTGAGTTTTTTTCGGCAAATTCAAAAAGCCCGGCTCTTACATCATCATTCTTTGTAGTCTCGAAAGAGTGCTTAATATTCTTAAGAAATTTGTCGACTTTGAAGCTCTCCACCAGGCGGCTAAATGGAAATTTGTCATCCTCAGTAACATTGACGATTGTGATTTCAGCTTCGAAAAGCTCGGCAATATCCTTCAGCGGACTTAGCCTTCCTATTGACTCTATCTTATTGAAGTCAGCAGCAAATACTATCTTCTTCGGGTTGAATTTTTTTATAGCTTCGGGAACTACCAGCACAGGCACGTCGGCAATTCTAATCACTTCACTGCTTACCCCGCCGAGCAGCTTCTCAAGTGTATCATGACTTCCTTTTGTGCCCATCACAATCATATCTATTTTCTTGGTTTCCATTGCCGTATAAATAGCGTCAATGGTGAAAGATACATAGGCTCTATGATCGTGCTTAACATCCTTCAACCCTGGAATTTCCTCATCCAAAGCGTCGAATTTCTTGTCAACCTCCTCTTCATACTCTTCAAGCATCGGCTCAATCATGGCCTGGCCACCAATGTCCATATGCGGCGTTGGCACATGAATGGCGTTAATAAGGTGGATTTTAGCACCCAGCTTCTTGCTAAGGTCTACCGCAATTCTAACAGCGTTCTTCGAACACGGAGAGAAGTCTGTCGGTACAAGTATGTTTTTGATGTTCATGTCTTTGTCGGATTACAAGGTTGCTAATTAAAAGTAAACTTAAAGCTTCTCCATTCCGCCTGACATGACCTCAATATTCAGAAAACCTGATTTTAGTCAGAATTGAACTATATACTACTTAATCAGCTGTTTCCTGCGGTAGAAGTAGATGTGTTGCGGGCCGTTAAAGTTTTTTCCCTCACTTAGGGTAACATAGCCCTGGCCGTTTGCTGCAAACGCAACGGCCTCCCCTTGCGGTTCCGGTTGGTAAGGAAGCCGGTGCGGATTCGTCTTGATCGCCTCCAGCCAGGGAACGCCTGGCTCTTTCTTCCAGTAAAATATCGACTCGTAATTTTTAAGTAAAAGCTCCTGCCCATCTGGTGATATGTCTCCAGAGACTATCATCCAAAACGGGATGCCACCCGCCTTGTGCAGTACATAGGGTTCTGGCGTCTGCTCCGCAAAAGGCCAGTGATAGACAATAACATTGTCCCCTCTTTTAGATATAATGATGATGTCACGGTTGGTGGGGTCGACCAGCAAGGTTTCAGCATCCCGTGCGCCATCAGGGTATTGAAATTGATACGTTGAAAAGTCGCTGATGCTGAGAAATTGAATCTCTCCCACCAGATTCAATTCTGGTTCGGGAAACGAATAGATGGAGTAATTGCCATAAACAGCTCTATTGTCCCCTATTTCACCTACGTAAAGCAAATAGGCCCCGTCCTGCCCTGGACCAATGGCGATATCCTCCCAGTCACGGTTGATCACTCCCTCCAGTCTTATTTCAGCTTTGAGCTGAGCAAGGCTGTCGATCAGGTAAACGGAAGGACTGCCGCCACTGTCGTTGTGCACCCAATAAAAGCCGGGGTATCTCTGACTAGCCACTATCCCTGAAATTTCATCGAGGCTACTTTCTTTTATGATTCCCATTGAAGTAGCCGCCTCGAAGGGTGCTCTCGCCTTTTCCTCAGCATAGTCATTCTTATCGCTTCTGCCATGGCAGGCTACCAAAACAATAGAGCAAAGGGTGTAAAAAGCAATTCTAATTGACATCAAAAGCCTTGTTTAGAGGGGCGGGGTAGAAACCATGTATTCAGGAAGGCCGGGTTGTTACCGGCTGCATTGGTGGGAAGTACAGGACTCGAACCTGCGACCCCCGCCCTGTCAAGGCGGTGCTCTAAACCAACTGAGCTAACTTCCCGAAATGCACCATCGAAGCAGCAACGTGCGACTTGCTAGCCAGCAAAGTTTGAGAAACAATTCGAAATAAACAAAGGCTTAAATGGGGAGGTAAGCTTAGCAAGTGCTAAAAAAGTCAGTCGCTGCCTTGATGATGGGCTTCTCGAAAATGGCAGCAATGCCTACTGCCACACCCACTGCTACGGCCGCAATAGTCAGTGCATTGCGAATTCCTGCGGGTAGTTCTTTGGGGTTGGTAAAGTACTTCATGGTCTTCTTGCTCAACATCTTCTTTCCCAGGTAAGGTTAAAAAATGGGAAGGGTATAGGGCTGAAACATAAATCAGCCCCAACACCCTTATATTACTATTCTACTACTTCTCCTTTAATGGTCAGCACAATAGGAGCTTCGGAGCCACTGTGATAAACGCTCACAGTCTTGCTAAAAGCCCCTGCCTTTGCAGCATTATAAGTAGCTTTCACAAACCCTTCACTTCCCTCGCCAATACTACCTTTCGTGTAGTCCGTTACAGTGCAGCCACAAGATGCTGTCACTTTAGTGATAGTAATTGACTCGCTTGATGGGTTCGTAAATTCAAAGTTGTGGCTTGCGGGCGCACCCTTTACAATCTTACCAAAGTCGTAAGTCATTGCCTTGAATGACAATGACTCGGCGGCAGGACGAAAGCTTGAAAGAGCGATAAAGGCGACGAAGAGCCCAGCTAGTGCAACAATGTTCTTTTTCATAATTAATGTGTTTTAAGTGAAAAAATAAATAACGATTCAAATGTCCGTACGGAAACTTTAAAAGGCTGTTAATGAAAGCATAACAAGTGTTAATGAAATGTTAATGGCACACTGTTCATCAATGGATTGTTTAATTTTGAATCATGAGGACTCGTTCAATCAGGCTTATCACCTCACTCGGAGCACTGTCAGTAGCCGGGGTTCTGCTGATCCAGTTTCTTTGGATCAGGCAGGCCTACATTGCTGAGTCCAGAACTTTCGACCATAACCTGCATCTCGCACTACGCAATGTTGTGGAGTCGCTGTGCCAAACCGATGGCTTGGATGTGCCTGCCTATAATCCCATTGAGCAGATATCGGCTAATTATTATATCGTACGAACTTCGCAGGTATTACAGCCCCAAACCCTGGAATACTTCCTGACCGCCGAATTGAACAAGCGGAATATTTTCACCGATTTTGAGTACGGTATATATGATTGCCAGTCCCAACTCATGGTCTATGGAAATCAGGTTTCAGAAAACAAAGGGAAGTTGGTCAAGGCGAGCTTCCCGTCGCTAAAAGAAGACCAGTATTATTTCGGGGTGCTGTTCCCCTCAAGGCAAGGATACCTCCTGGGCAGAATGGACTTTCTGGTGTACTCCTCGGGAGGGCTACTGCTTGTGATAGGGTTCTTTGCCTACGCCATGGTGGTGATGACAAGGCAAAAAAGACTCTCAGAAATTCAGAGGGATTTTATCAACAACATGACACATGAGTTCAAGACTCCCTTGTCGACCATTAAGCTGTCGGCAGAAGTAATCCGGTCGGCCAATGAAAAGGACTCGAAAGAACGACTTCACAAATATGCTTCTTTGATCGAAAAAGAGGCCGACAGATTGCAAAGCCATGTGGAAGAGGTGTTGCAGATAGCGCTGGTAGAAAAAAATAAACTGCAATTACACATGCAGCTACAGTCAGTGGCCGACCTGCTAGAGGAGTTTGACCAGACTGCCCGGGAAAAAGTGCAGGCTGCTGGCGGGAAATGGCAATTGGAATGCCATTGCAATGGCAGCAAAATAAAAACTGACACCCTCCACTTTCAAAATGTGCTGGGCAATTTGCTCGACAACTCCATCAAGTATTCGGAGGGTGCCCCCGTCATCAGCCTGGACGTTACCGACACTGGCCACGAGGTGCTCCTTACATTTAAGGACGAGGGTAGGGGCATTCCTGCTCAATCGCTGAAACACGTTTTCAAGAAATTTTACCGGGTGCCGTCCGGGGATGTGCAGGATGTTTCAGGTTTTGGATTGGGCTTGTTTTATGTAAAGCAAATCGTCAAAGCCCATAACGGTGACATTACGGTAAGTTCAACACTCGGAAGGGGAACAACTTTTCGAATCAAAATCCCAGTAGTTCATGAAAAATAGGCCAAAACTGCTACTGGTGGAGGATGACCCAAGCCTGGGCTTCGTGCTAAAGGATAACCTGGAGCAAGGTGGCTACGAGGTGGTTCATGCTACAAACGGACTGGATGCTCAGCAATTTTTTAAAACCAACACCTTCGACCTGTGCCTTCTGGACATTATGTTGCCAAAAGTAGATGGGTTTACATTGGCAAAAAGCATCCGGGCAACTAATTCATCTGTTCCGATCCTTTTCATCACAGCCCGCTCGCTTCAGGAAGACAAGCTGAAGGGTTTTTCAATTGGAGCAGACGACTACATCACGAAGCCATTTAGTATGGAGGAGTTGCTTTTTCGTGTAGCGGTGTTTGTTAAAAGAACCACGCCTACAGAAGAAAAACCAACTTCTCAGCAGCTGGCCATTGGCGAGTATACGCTCAACACCGACACGCTCCGCTTGCATTTCAAAGATGGCGAAACCAAGCTGACAAGAAGAGAAAATGACTTGCTTTTCATGCTGGTGTGTCGCAAAAATCAGCTTGTGAAAAGAGATGACATTCTTTTGCAGCTCTGGGGCGACGACGACTATTTTGCCGGAAGAAGCCTTGACGTGTTTGTGTCACGTCTCAGAAAGTATCTCAGGCACGATCCGAATGTTCAAATTGAAAACCACCATAGCGTCGGTTTTCAGCTTAGAGTAAAATAAAAGCGTAGTCACTACTTTTTCACAGTCGGCAGGATCAATTTCGAGGCATTCTTACCACCCACATGGACTTTATTGACAGCCGGAATCAGATTTGCTTCCGTGGCAATGTTCGTTCCTGTGTTCGGGTTCGGGTCATAGTGCGGAAAGCTGCTACTGGTAATGTACAGCCTGATGCGATGCCCGGCTTTAAACAAATTAGCCGTAGCCATATTATCGATGGATATCGGATAAACCTTCTCCGGCTTCATCAACACCTGCTTCTCAAGCCCTTCCCGGTAGCGCATCCTTAAATAGCCAGCATCCAATCCACTCAGGTTAATGGACGTTCCATCAGGGTAAACGTCGCATAGCACTACGTGAAAATCTGTGTCCTTTGCTGAAGAACTTACAGCCAAAGCTGCTTCCACCAGACCAATCACTTCGATATCCTTCGTCAAAACTTCGGAAGTAAACACCAATACATCCTCCCTGCTCTCAATTTCTCTTTGGTCGTAGGGATAACTTTTCTCAAAGCTTTTATCTAAAACCGGATTATTTGGGTCAAAGGTGTATGCCAAGTTCTTTGCCTTCTTTGATGGCTGCACCAACAGCTTTCCGCTTTTGTTATCGGCACCAGCGTCGAGATACAAGGTGGTGGTTTCTATATCGGGTACAGGCCAGTCACCAAATGTTTTCCACTCATTAGCTCCCATGACAAAAACGCTGACAGGATTAAGCCGGGGTGCCTCCTCTTCTTTTAAATGAAGGGTGAACCAGTCAATCAACACCCTATCAAAGTCAAACCCCGCTGATGGCCCAAAGTCGACCTCACCAAAATGCGATTTTCTTACAGTGACAGACGTGTGATTCCAAGGGCCAAGAATGAGTTTGGTGTTTTCTCTCGCCACCGATGTAGCAGCTTTCGTTTTCATTTCCTGAAAGGCCTGAATAGCTCCCAAAGGCCCATAAGCTGCATCATACCAGCCACTTAGTAGCATAGCAGGTGCCTGCATTTTCTCAAAGTCCTTTTCAACTGAAGCAAAATCCCACCAGTCCGATTTGTCAGGGTGCGAGAGCCAATCGTAGTAATAAGGCGCATATTTCTTAAGCAACGGCATGTCAGCCAGAGGCCGGTATTTGTACCACTGATCCCTGTCTTTTGCCCATTGCTGGTAGGCATCACTGTCGAGCCAGGGCCCAGAAGGGTCGTTGGCTCTTTTTCGTAAGTCAGGCACAATCAGAGGCATAAACCAATCGAGCCATGGCATTGAAAAAGCACCACCGAAGTAATAAAAATAGTGACTATTGATCGGTGTCATGTCGGGTGCTGCCGCTTTGAGCGCCTCCGGCGCTTCGGACAGGGCCAGCCACTGAACAATGCCTGGATAGGAGCCCCCATAGGTTCCCACTCTTCCGTTTACATAGGGCTGCTTACCCACCCATTCTATTAAGTCGTAGCCGTCGGGCCGCTCCTGATGATACGCTTTGAATTCTCCCTCGCTCCCGAAGCGACCTCTGACGTCAACCAGAAAAACGGCAAACCCTTCTTTTGCTGCAGCAAGGGGAAACATGGCGTAACCATCATACTCATCTTTGCCATAGGGCGTCCTGTACACAATAGCGGGAAACCTACCTTCTCCTGCTGGCTTATACAGAATAGCCTCCAGGGTGACGCCGTCCCTCATGGGAATTTTTACCACTTCCCGTTGAATGTTCCAAGCTTGCGGCTGCGCCACCAAATTTATTGACAAGAAACTGAGGAGAAGAGAAAAGATCAATGCTTTCATTGTATGCTGGAGTACCGGTATGGCCAGAAATATTGTCGAGTCCATAAATTAGAAACAAAGCTGAATTGAATGGAGAAGATTTCTTATAATATTCTCCATATTACAAATCAATAAATGAACAACCTACTCCAAAGCAATTTGCGCTCAAGATGGACGAAAAAACGAGGAACTTTGACTTCAATACTAATATAATTGCTTTAGACCGGTCTAGGGTTGTATATGGTAATGAACTGTTTCAATTGGAATTAATTGAAGAATTGAGATGAACAAAAATTTCTCAAAACATGATTTACCGACAGGATGGGTTTGGTCACTACTTGGCGATATTGTCCTTTCAAAAAAAGGGAAAAAGCCTAGAGTCTTGGACGCCACCCCCGCCAAAGACAAGGTTCCGTACTTGGATATAAAAGCTCTTGAAATTAATGAGATCAACAAGTTTGCTGATAAAACCAGCTCAATTGAGATAGATGAGGCAAGCATAGCTCTTGTGTGGGATGGGTCAAGAAGTGGCTTGTTCTTTAAAGGGAAAAAAGGAGCATTAGGGTCTACTTTGATGAAAATAACTCCATTTGTAGTAAGTAGGGATTTCCTATACTATTTTTTAATATCACAGATCGATTATGTAAGATCAAATACCAAGGGAACTGGAATACCGCATGTAGATCCCTCAATGTTTTGGAATATCCCAATTGGCCTACCCCCACTTAGCGAGCAGAGTAGAATAGTGGGAAAATTAGATGAACTCTTCAGTGAGCTAGAAAGTACTGTTAACCAATTAAAACAATCTCACAACCAATTAAAGGCGTATAGACAAGCACTCTTAAATGCAGCATTTGAGGGTAAGTTAACTGTGCAATGGAGGGCTTTCAGCTACATCAAACCATCGCAAGATGCCTTGGAGGTCATAGCAAAAGACTATAAGATATGGCGTGAAGAGCAAGAGAAGGATTGGGCTAGGCAAATAGTTGAATGGGGAGAGAATGGAAAAAAAGGAAAAAAGCCCTTAAAACCTAGGATTAAAGCTGAGTCACGAAATCTAAGTATCATGGATTTTGAAAACCTACCAGAACTACCAGAAGAGTGGTGCTGGGTTACTCTGGAATCTTTCACAACAATAACTGGGGGTGTCGCCAAAGGGAAAAAATACCATAATGCACAGACAAGTAAAGTCCCCTACTTAAGGGTGGCCAATGTTCAAGATGGCTATTTGGATTTACGAGAAGTCAAGAATATCCAAGTATCTTCGAATGAGTTAAAAAAATACAAACTGATTAATGGAGACATTCTTTATACAGAGGGCGGCGACAAAGATAAGCTCGGGAGAGGGTCTATTTGGAGAAATGAAATCGAAAATTGCATTCATCAAAACCACGTGTTTAGAGCTCGGGTAATTTCCAAAGAAGTAAATTCTTTGTTTTGCGCTCTGTATTCTGGAAGCAAGACTGCTAAAGACTATTTCTACAGAAATGCCAAACAGACAACTAACCTTGCTTCTATTAACCTTTCAGTACTTTCAGCGCTTCCGTTCCCTCTACCCTCAAAAGCTGAACAGGAAATCATAGTCGAAATCATAGAATCAAGATTTTCACTTATAGAAAATCTTGAAAAAACAATTCAATTTGCATTAATACAATCGGAGGCCTTAAAAAAAAGCATTTTAAAAACTGCTTTCAAGGGCAATTTGGTTGCTCAGAATCCCAAAGAAGAACATGCTTCAGAACTGATTAAACAAATTCTGGCAGAAAAGAAAAAATATCTGGAAGGGCAGAAGCAACAAAAAGAAAAGTCACTTAAAAGAATGAAGAAAATGAGTAAAGAACTTAGCATTGAAGATGTTCTCAAAAATTCGAAAGAACCTATGACAGCTGTGCGGGTATGGCAAGAAAGTAAGCATAGAGACAATATAGAAGAGTTCTATGCCGAACTAAAGAAAATACAGAATAACCTCAATGAAGTAAAAAAGGGCACTGAGTCTCTATTATCATTGAAAAAATGAGAATTGATAAAGTTTATATAGAAAATTTTAAGAACCTTAAGAAGTTCTGTATTGACTTTGATGAAAATCAAATGAATACCGTACTGCTAGGTCAAAATGCAACAGGTAAGTCAAACTTGATTGAGGCGCTTGTTAATATCTTCAAATTTCTCGATTTAAGTAAACCAACGGCCAGACGCTTCCCGGATTTTAAATATTGGATCAAATACAATTGTCATGGTAATGATATTGTCATAGACTACACCGGCACTAACTATAAAATTGAGATTATTGGTGAAGCTCAGGCTCCTTCATTTTCGGAATTTTTCAGTATGGAAGGAAAAAGAAACTTCCTTCCAAAGTACATATTCACCTACTATTCTGGAGTTAGTAACCGTTTGGATGAAATTTTTTGGGAACATCAGAGGAACTTCTACAATCGAATTATCAAAAAAGATTTTAACATAGATGAGCTCGACAATCTAAGGAGACTTTTCTATGTGAAACCTATTCACAGCTTTTTTGTGTTGATGGCATTTTTTGCTCTTGAACGAATGGAGAAAAAGTCAAAGGATTTTCTGAATGATGTTCTGGGTATTGAGGATCTCGAATCTGTTCTTTTTGTTCTTAAGGCACCTATCTGGAAAAGCAAATCGGGTGATCCAAGGTTTTGGAACGCTGAAGGATTAGTTAAAGAGTTTTTAGGTGCGTTATATGATTTTTCGTATGCCCCAATTTTGTTTGACACCACGGTCTATCCTGACTTTAGGAGTAAGGGGGTGAAAAAAGAAAAATTATACCTGTACATAAGTGACAAGGAAAAACTCAAAAAGTTTGCAAAGGAGTATTTTGACCTTAATCATCAAAAACCCAGCAATACCTTTCTATTCAAAGCTCTTGAGAGCACATACATCTCAGATATGTTGGATGAAGTAAAAGTACGGGTTAAAAAAAGAAAAGATGGGGAGGTCACTTTTAAGGAATTGAGTGAAGGGGAACAGCAATTGTTAACAGTTATTGGTCTTTTAATTTTCACAAGGGAAGAGGAGTCATTAGTGTTACTTGATGAGCCAGATACCCATCTCAATCCCTTGTGGAAGTACGACTATTTACATTATTTGAAAAAGCTGGTTAAATCCAAATCAAAACTTGAATCAGGAGATGACTCAGAAGAACTAGAGGAAGACAAAACAACGCAGATCATCATAAATACGCACGATCCTTTGGTTATTGGGAGCATGATTAAATCACAAGTTCGCCTTTTTGGTAAAAACCAAAAGGTACGAATTTCCTCCAACAGTGTGCCAAAAGACAAGTTTGAGGAGCTTAAGATCCAAGCACTAAGTGAGGCCATAGAGCCTGATATTGAACCAAGAGGTCTTGGAGTAGCAGGAATATTAACAAGTGAGTTATTCGGATTAAAGACCATAGTCGATAGAGAAACCCGGCCTCTCTTGGATGAACGAAACAGACTCTTATACAAACAATCAAAAAATAAACTTAATGACAAGGATTTAAACAGACTTCAAGAACTGTTTGAGACTTTGGGCAAAAAAGGCTTTGGGCATCAGTTTAAAGATCCTCTTTATACAGAATATATAGTTAATAAAATGAAAGAAATAGAAGAAGACAATGATCTACATTGATATTAATAAGATTCAAATTTCTAATAAGAAATGGTTACTCAAGTCGGCAGAGTTACTTACTAAGCTAAAAGCTGCTAGGACATCAGATGAGATAAATATCATAATCGATAGAAATCACGGTTATTGGAAAGTCTTCAAGGATCAGCTCAAGAAAATATCATTTAACAAATGTTGGTATTCCGAATCAAAAAATCCGTACTCCCATTATCATGTAGATCATTTCAGACCCAAGAAAAAGGTAATCGAATATGATGAAAGCGAAAGAACCGGATATTGGTGGTTAGCTTTTGAGCATACTAATTTTCGCCTATGCGGTAGTGTAGGCAATACTAAAAAAGCCAATCATTTTGCTGTTAAAAAAAACACAGTTGCCACACCAGGTAGTGTAAAAGATGAAGTTTGCTATTTCATCGACCCAACAAGACAAGAGGATGTAACCTTGTTGAATTTTCAAGAGGATGGAAGAGTAGTTGAGAGTGCTCCGGAAGATGAAGCCCCTTGGGATTTTCTTAGAGCGAATTATACGATTGACAAACTAGACCTGAATTACCCAGATTTAGTGGAAGCAAGAATGCAAAAGTGGATTGACACAACAATCCTAATAAAAAAGATCAACAATAAAATAAGGGAAAACAATGAAGATCAGAGTGCCTCTATAATCGCAGAAATTGAGGGTCTAAAAAATGAGTGCAGAAAACAAATCCAATTCAAGTCTGAGTTTGCAGCAACCTCAAGAGCTTGTTTACGATCTTCTGGTAAAAATTGGGCCTTTGCTTTGCTTGAAGAAAATCTCGAATTAAATCGTGATTGATCTATTATGAAACCGAAAGTCACACGGCTCCATCAAGGAATGAATTACATAAGGGTCGCTTTTTTCTCTTACATCTGGGTTTGGAGAGAGTAAGTTCTATCAAAAATATAAGCCATGGCTACAAGTAATTTAGTGCAAAAAATTTGGTCGTTTTGCGACACTCTCCGTGATGACGGGCTAGGGTACAACGACTATCTGGAACAGCTTACGTATTTACTATTTCTTAAAATGGCAGACGAGAACCAAAGTAAATACAATCTCTCAGAGACATGTCAATGGAAAAATTTAGCGGCAAATCGTGGTGGAGTGCTTCAGGATCAATATGAACGGATTCTAAAAAGTCTGGCGGAATCGGGTGGCATGCTTGAAAAAATATTTGCAGGAGCACAAAATAAGATTCATGATTCTGCAAAACTAAAAAAACTCATAGCTCTCATAAATGACGAGAACTGGACTTCAACAGAAGCTGACGTAAAGGGTGAAATTTATGAGTCCCTTCTCCAAAAAAATGCAGAGAACAGTGGAGCCGGTCAATACTTTACGCCTCGACCTGTAATAAAAGCAATGGTCGAATGTATACAGCCAAAGCCCAAAGAGACCATTGCGGATCCTTCTTGCGGAACCGGAGGCTTTTTTTTGGGAGCATTAGAATATCTCGAAAGAAAACCTGACTTAACGGATGCGGAACGGTGGTTTATAAAGTTCGAGACATTTCATGGTTGGGAGATTGAAAAGGCTACGGCACGTCTTTGTCTTATGAATCTTTACCTTCATGGAATAGGTGATTTAGAAGAAACGCCAGAAGTTCATGTTGTTGATAGTCTAAAAGAAAAACCCGAAAAAGTGGATATCGTATTGGCCAACCCTCCATTCGGGAAAAGCAGTAGTGACATTCCTACAACTGATAAAAAACAGGATGGAAAGGACGGATATTTCTTGAGAGAGGACTTTTGGGTAACAACGGGGAATAAGCAGCTTGCCTTTCTACAGCATATTGTAACTATGCTTACTGAGAAAGGAAGGGCTGCGGTTGTCTTGCCGGACAATGTTCTTTTTGAAGGAGGAGCCGGAGAAACAATAAGAAGAGAACTTCTAGAGAGTGTTACAATAACTGTGTCAAGTCATTGATTTAGTAAAAATCGATAACTT